>CBFGVZ010000001.1:0-67315 GCA_965652315.1 uncultured Saprospiraceae bacterium
TCCTAATCCAAAAACTGTTTTTTCTGCTTTTCACTTAAGGTGGATGCCTCTTCTATAATTTCATCAACTATATCCGGGTTGAGGAGGGTTGACGTATCACCCAGGGTGGAAATGTCGCCTTCCGCTATTTTCCGGAGGATTCGTCGCATGATCTTACCGCTTCTGGTTTTAGGCAGGCCACTAACTACCTGTATAATATCCGGTTTGGCGATAGGTCCGATTTCTTTGCGGACTGTTTCGTTGATCTCGTCTTTAAATGCCTGCTGACTTTCTACTGCGCGTTCGGTAATAATGTAGGCGTATATTCCCTGCCCTTTGATGTCATGTGGGAATCCGACCACTGCAGATTCCACCACCCAGGGATGTTCGTTGATGGCATCTTCCAGCTCGGCGGTTCCCAGACGGTGGCCTGAAACATTAATGACGTCATCTACGCGACCAATGATTCGATAACGACCTTTCCGATCCCGTTTGGCAGCATCTCCTGAGAAATAGTAACCTTTGAATGTAGAGAAATAGGTTTGCTTCATACGATCATGGTCACCGTATAATGTTCGCAGAATAGATGGCCAGGGGAATTTCATGCATAGCAGGCCCTCCACCTGGGGTTCCGTGACTTCATTTCCATCTTTGTCCAGTATAATGGGCTGGATGCCTGGGAGCGGATAAGTGGCATACATTGGGCGGAGTTCGGTTACATGGGGGATCGGTGAAATCAGGATGGCCCCGTTCTCTGTCTGCCACCAGGTATCGACCAGTGGACATCTGCCTTTGCCGATGTAGGTATGGTACCATTTCCAGGCTTCTTCGTTGATAGGTTCACCTACCGAACCGATTACCTTGAGGGAGTTGAGAGAATATCGAGCTACCGGTTCCAGTCCGCTGGCCATAAGGGATCGAATAGCTGTTGGTGCAGTGTATAATTGGTTGACCTTATACTTATCCACTATTGCCCAAAATCTGCCCGCATCGGGCCAGGTTGGAATTCCTTCAAACATCAAAGTAGTGGCTCCCGCCAATAAGGGACCGTAAACGATATAGGAATGTCCTGTGACCCAGCCGATATCTGCCGTACACCAGTAAATATCATCATTTTCGTACTGAAACACGTTGAGAAAAGTATAATAGGTGCTGACCATATAGCCGGCGGTAGTATGGACCACCCCTTTCGGTTTTCCGGTACTGCCTGAGGTGTACAGTATATAAAGTGGATCTTCAGCATCCATTGATTCGGGCGGACAATTTGCATCGACCCTGGCTACTTCGTCGTCCCACCAGAAATCCCGACCTCCGACCATGTTTACAAATTTTCCTGTACGTTTCAGAACGATAACTTTTTCAACGCTTTCCGTCTTGGAAATCGCTTCATCCACGATTCCTTTGATATCAATTTCCTTGTGACCCCGAAAAGCGCCGTCGGTCGTCAGAACCAATTTGCAACTGGAATCATTGATCCGGTCGGCCAACGATTGGGCCGAAAATCCGGCAAAAACCACGGAATGTATGGCTCCAATGCGGGAACAGGCCAGCAATGCCACTGCCAGATGCGGTACCATGGGCATGTAGATACAGACGCGGTCGCCCTTTTGGATTCCACTGGCTTTGAGTACATTTGCGAATTTGCATACCCGTTCATGCAATTCACGGTACGTCCATTTGATGGTGTCATCATTGGGGTCATTAGGTTCCCATATGATCGCAGTCTTTTCGGGTTGGGTCTCGATATGCCTGTCCAGGCAATTTTCTGACATATTGATTCGTCCCCCTTGAAACCATTTGATATCCGGGGTTTCAAATTCCCATTCCAACACTTTGTCGTAGGGTTTTTGCCACACAAAAGTATCTGCGACCTTAGCCCAAAACTGCTCGGGCTGATCGACACTTTCCTGATAAGCTTTCTGATAATCTTCCTGGGTTCTAATTCTGATGTCCTCCATTTTCGAATTGTTATAAATTTTTTTTTGAATTGTAAATGTGTGCGCTAAATTTCCTAATTATTTCTGCAATCCCCAAATATGCAGATTGGATTTCCTGTGAAATTCAGGAATATTAGATTTAGATAACAAATACGGCCTCTTTCCCCAGGTGAAAAGTCAATCAGAAAAGTTCAAATTATTTGAAGCAGAAATCAGCTTCGCGGTATCCGGATTTGTTGAACCATCTCTCTGATCTGCTGGGGCGGTGAAGGTGTAAGATATGTGACTATGAGGGTGACAACCAGATTCAATATCATGCCAAGCGTACCAATTCCCTTAGGCGATATACCGAAAAGATAATCATCCGGACTGCCCCATCCAAATACGGCAAAATACAATATGTACCCACCCGTAAATAAGATACCGGCTACCATTCCGGCCAGTGCCCCTTCTTTATTAACCCGTGTGGAGAATATTCCCAATACGATGGCCGGAAAGAAGGAAGATGCTGCCAGACCAAATGCGAATGCCACTACTTCAGCAACGAAACCCGGTGGGTTAATCCCAGCCACGCCCGATATGAATACCGCAACCATAATGGAAATCCGGGCAGCCCATAGTTCCTTTTTTTCTGAAATATTGGGTTTGAGCCATTTCCTGAGCAGGTCGTGAGAGATAGAGGTGGAGATAACCAGCATCAACCCGGCCGCGGTGGATAGTGCTGCAGCCAGCCCCCCCGCTACAACCAGACCGATAACCCATCCCGGGAGATTGGCAATTTCCGGATTGGCCAGGACCATTATATCCTTATCAATCGTCAATTCATTTCCCTGAAGGCCCTCTGCCCGTGCCTGTGCCAGATATTCCGGATTCTGATCATTGTAATAATCGATCAGCCCGTTCTGATTTTTATCATCAAACGACAGCAATCCTGTGTGCTCCCAGTTCTTAAACCACTGAGGGACTTCCTCATATGGGGTTTCCTGTATTGTCGAAATTAAATTGGTCTTGGCAAATACCGCGATAGCTGGTGCCGTGGTGTACAGGATGGCTATAAAAATCAGTGCAAAGCCTGCTGAAATACGTGCATCCCTGACCCGTGGAACGGTGAAAAACCGGACTATGACATGTGGTAAACCCGCGGTGCCCAACATTAATGCAGCTGTCACAAAGAACATGTCCAACCGGTTTACATCCGCTGATGTGTAGGCCTTGAACCCCAGGTCTGTATGGATCTGATCGAGGCGATCGAGCAACCAGGTTCCATCAGCTAATCTGGCCCCCAGACCAAGTTGAGGGATCGGGTTCCCGGTGATGAAAAGGGAAATGAATATCGCCGGAACCAAATAGGCAAAGATCATGATGCAATACTGAGCCACCTGTGTATAGGTAATCCCTTTCATACCTCCCAGGACCGTATAGAACATTACGATCACTATTCCTATTGCCACTCCCGATTCAAAAGTCACTTCCAAAAAACGGGCAAAGGCGATTCCCACCCCTTTCATCTGGCCCACGGCGTAAGTAAAGGAAACAAACAATGCACAAATAACCGCAATGACCCTTGCTGTCTGACTGTAATACCGTTCGCCGATAAAATCGGGAACCGTAAATTTTCCAAATTTTCTGAGGTATGGGGCCAGTAATAACGCGAGTAAAACATATCCGCCGGTCCATCCCATCAGGAATTGAGACCCGATGTATCCCGAAAAAGAAATCATACCCGCCATCGACAAAAAACTGGCCGCAGACATCCAATCTGCAGCAGTAGCCATTCCATTGGCAACAGGGGATACTCCACCACCTGCAACATAAAATTCCTTGGTAGATCCGGCTTTGGACCAAATCGCTACTCCTATATATATGGCAAACGATACACCCACCCAGGCGTAGGTCCAGATATTTTCCATCATATTCGGCGAGTTGAAAGATTAATTTTCATCCACTTGAAATTTTCGGTCCAATCGGTTCATCAGGATGACATAAGTGAAAATGATAATTATAAAAAAATAAATGGAACCCTGTTGGGCAAACCAAAACCCCAGTTTATACCCACCAAGTCGGTACTGATTGAGTTCTTCTGCCCAAATTATACCAAACCCAAATGATACTATAAACCACACAAATAAGAGTATAGTCAGATACCATAGATTCCGTTTCCAATATAATTTTTCGTCAGGCGACTCCATTACTTAAATTTGATTCTGATAAGACAGGGGCGAAATTTATAAAAATTTATTATTAAATCGTATGGATAGATCAAAATTTTTGAATTTATCAACCAATTTGACCACAATCTTGATCCCCGATATCTATGGTATTTTTATATTGTTTAAAAGTTTTGAGTATAACCTTGTGCTACCCCGGATTATGCATGGCATTTGCTTTAGTAGATGCCAGGCATGACCGAATGTAGTCGAAGAGCATAAATGCTGAAGTTATCTTGAAGAGGGAACTCCGACTGAACGCAATTCTGCCATTGGGTAGGATCGCCCATACGGGCAGTGAAGGAATTTGACGGGGCAGCTTGTTGGGTGGGTAGCTTCGACAGATTGGACTATTTCAAGGATTCGCAACGGAGCAGAGAGAAAAGCTGATTTTAAGGTCGATTATAATAAAAATATCTTATAACTTGTGAATATAGGTTTTTTGGTTTATATTGTAGAGGTATTAGAGAATTTGCCTATATTACTCCTACAAAATAGCGCAAATGGTATATGCAGTAATCACAGGCGACATCGTACAGTCCACTTCCGAAAAGGATGGGAAGCGTAGTAATTTTCATGTAATCGATGAGATTCTGACGGGAGCGTTCGAAGTGATGACAGAAAAAAAATGGTTAAATGCGGAGGATTATGTATCTTTCCGGGGAGACAGTTTTCAATGTCTTTTGCCACCGGATAAAGGTCTGTTGGGAGCGTTGTTTATAAAGGCGGCACTAAGGGGAGGTATCGCATCGGATCCTCGCACGCCTTTACCCTGGTCCGGAAGTTGCCGGATGGTGGTGGGCATAGGTGAAGTCACATACCGGGCAGAACAGGTGAGCAAATCCAACGGTCCAGCCTTTCAAAGGTCAGGAAGAACCCTGGATGCTATGCCTCGGGATCATTATATCGATATCGTGACGCCCTGGGATGAGGTAAATGAAGAATTCGAACTGACGGCACGGTTTCTGGATATTATAGTGGAACGGCTCTGGACGAAAATATCTGCCCGAACGGCCTGGGTCCATTTTCTTGAGGAATGGACTCAGCAGCAGCTGGCTGAACTATTCGGCATTTCCCAGCCGGCCATGCATCAAAGGATTCAGGGCGCTGAAATCGCTGTGCTGGATCATACGATCGAACGGTTCCAATCAACCATAAAAAAGCATTACATATGACATTTCCCGATCTTGATTTGATCCTTTGGCTTCTGGTAGCACACTTTATGGGCGATTTTACTTTTCAGCCCGGATATTGGGTAGATGAAAAACGTCGACGTACGTGGAGAAGTCCGTTCCTGTATTATCACGTATTGGTTCATTTTCTACTCGCTCTACTGGCCATATTATGGATGAGCGGAGGATGGAGTGGTGCAGGGGTATTGGGAGCAATCGTCATTGCGTTGGGCCACCTGATTTTTGATATGGCAAAAATATACTATGTCCGCTACATTGAGCGGGAATGGCACGAGATCGGACTTCAGCGAGGAGTGGTATTTGTGTGGGATCAGATCAGCCATATGATCATTTTGATCCTGGTGGCTGCCTGGTTGCAGAACGTGCTCTGGATAGGAGAAATTTCTATATATCTGAACGATATATTGATAGTAGCACTGGGGTACTATGTAGTGATGTATCCCACTGCAGCCTTTGTAGAGTTGTCCACTCAGGATTGGCAATATGAAATTGAGACCCATCACAAGGATGAAGGATTGCCTCTGGCTGGCCGTACCATCGGCCAATTGGAACGCATCCTGGCGTTGACTTTTATTCTGATCGGTCAATATACGGCATTGGGTTTTCTCATCGGGGCCAAATCCATTTTCAGATTTGGAGACCTTTCCCGAGGATTGCACCACAGGAAAACAGAATATATCCTGATTGGCACCCTGTTGAGCTTTGCAGCAGTTGTGCTGATAGGTCTGATCGTATCGTATTTTATCGCATAGAGCCGGCCATCCATTCCCAGCGGGAAATGCCGGGAAGTCAGATTCAGACTGGCACACCAAAGAAAAAGCCGCAATAGACTTCATTCTATCCGGACTACAGGTTATTTTGTAGAAAACTTTAGAAATAAATGTTTCAAAAGCCTTTATTTGTTTTACCATTGCCACGATAGAAAAATGTAATTATGAGAGTTTTTTCCATTGTATTATTAGGGGTACTTTGTCTCGTTAAGGTCCCGGCACAGGAAGTGTGGACCATAGACCGGGCCATGCAGCATGCCCGTGAGCACAGTTTACAGATCGTACAGGCTCGATTTCAGACCCGAATGGCTGAAGTTGATCTGCGATCTGTGAAACAGCGGCGGATTCCTTCCCTGAGTTTTTCAAGTAATCTGAGTAACAGTATCGGACGAACTATTGATCCGACGACCAATGATTTTACCACGGAAAGCAATTACAATCAAAGCGCTAACCTCAATGCTGGTGTGCAATTGTTCAACGGAGGACTCCTGAACAAACAGATACAAAGCGCTCGTCTGGCCCAACGTGAAGCAGAAAAACAGGTAGAGGCCACGGAGGAAGATATTCTGCTCATGGTTGTCCAACAGTTTTTTCAGGCCTTGCTGACAAAAGAAAATACTACCATGGCAGCAGCAAACCTTTCCCTGCTGCAAGAACAGGAAAGCCGGGTGAATGTCGAGGTGGAAGCTGGCTCCAGGCCTGTCAATGATCTGCTTGAAATTCAAGCTGAGGTAGCCCTTTCGGAACAGCAATTGATCGATGCCGAGAACCAACGAGACCTGGCCCTACTCCAGTTGAAGCAGTTGTTGCGGTTACCGGTCGAGGAAGAAATTGAGGTGCAATTACCAAAGGCCGATGACATTGGACCGGATTTGACAGAACTACTCTCTATGACCGAATTGCGAAATCGGGCCCTGGCGGTATCTCCCGAAGTGCAGGCCGCGGATATTCGGGTGGAAAATGCTGCTCTCGGGATCCGGATCGCTAAAAGTCAATATTATCCCAGCGTGTCGCTTGGGGGATCATTGTCGACCAATTTTTCAACTGCCCGGCAGAATGCTATAGTCACTGGTTCGACCATCGACAATCAGACCGTTTTTCTGAATGGAAATCCGGTTATGGTAGGATTTGAATCTCCGACGTATCGATTTGAATCCATTCCCTATGGGAGCCAGTTAAATGATAATTGGGGCCTGGGGTTTGGACTGCAATTATCGGTGCCGATATATTCTCAGGGCAGTGTAAGTGCCAGCGTCCAACAGGCCCGGATAAACCACCAGTCCGCCCAAATCCAGAAGGAGCAACAGGTTCAGGTG
The DNA here is from genome assembly GCA_965652315.1 of uncultured Saprospiraceae bacterium. Lineage (GTDB taxonomy): Bacteria > Bacteroidota > Bacteroidia > Chitinophagales > Saprospiraceae > Membranihabitans. Next base: position 7,403 of record CBFGVZ010000001.1, read on the forward strand.
TTCACGGAAGAGCTGGAGCGGAATATCGCGGATCTCAAATCATCTTATCGAAGCTATCTGGCCTCAGAAAAAACGCTGGACGCTTCGACCCGGTTTTTCAACAACATCGATCTGAGCTATAATGTCGGAGCGTCGACCAGCTTTGAATTGATTAATGCTCAAAACCGAAAGGAGGATGCGGAGATCAATTTTCTGATTTCCAAATATGAATATCTGGCACGCAAACGTGCACTGCAGATTTATCTGAAAACGGAGGATTATTGATTTCCAGCCTTCCCATTGCTGCGAAAATCGATTTTCGACATGAGAATAGGAATTTTAATCCTGACCATCATCCTACTGATCTGCCAATCGTTTTAGTTCTTCGACCAAAGACATTTCAGATTTCTGGTAATGAATACCATGGAAACTTAATGCTTTTGCGCCTTCCACGTTTTCCAGCCGGTCATCGATAAACACACATTCTTCAGCTTTTAATTTAAATCGATCCAAAAAAGTGCGATAAATAACCGGATCGGGTTTGATCACTCCTTCTTCCCCTGAAACGATCACGCCATCGAAATCACCAAAGAAAGGGAACAATTCCAATGCGATAGGGAAGGTCTCCCGGGACCAGTTGGTCAGGGCATAGATCCGATAGGATGGATGGTCTCTATAAAACTCCAGGACCTTGACATTTTCTGCGATGGTTCCGTCGAACATCTCCGGCCATCGGTCATAATAGGCTCTTATTTCGGATTCAAATTCGGGGAATTCATTGATCTTCAATTGGGTAGCCTCGTTGAGCGTTCGCCCTCTGTCCTGTTCGAGATTCCAGCGGTAAGTGCAGACCTGATCCAAAAACGTGAGCGCCTGATCTTCGGTTTCAAATATTTTGCGATACAGGTGAATGGGGTCCCAATTGACCAGCACTCCGCCCAGGTCGAAAACGATATTTTTTATCATAATTAGCGGTTAATTACCATAGTGGTCAATCGACTCTCGCAGACCTGCCGGCCTTTTTCATCCTGTATGACAATCCGCCAAACCTGGATGTTCTTTCCAACTCGGATGGGGGTGACCCTACCGATGACTTTTCCATCCCGCACAGCGCGAAGGTGATTCGCATTGATTTCTATGCCTACGACCACTTGTTTGTCGGTATCTTCCAGGGCCAGTACGCCTGCGATACTACCCAGCGTTTCAGCAAGCGCTGCTGAAGCTCCACCGTGCAACAGGCCCATGGGTTGTGTGGTCCGGTGATCCACAGGTAGGGTAGCTTCCAGGTAATCGTCCCCAAAAGCGGTAAATTCCAGGCCGATCGCTTCGCCCATGGTTTGCCGGTTCATATCGTTGAGGACGTCAAGCGAAATCTTTTGCTTCCAAATTGACATAAAATTCCCTATTTTGGCGCCAATATAAATAATTTAAAGGGAATGGAAATTTATCACAATCCCAGATGCAGTAAATCCCGTCAGACGCTTGAAATCATTCAGGAGTCCGGTGTTGACTTTACCATCAGGAAATATTTGGAGGATCCGCCGACAAAGGAGGAGTTGCGGAAAATACTGAGCATACTGGACATAAGTCCTCAGACATTGATTCGAAAAAACGAGCCGCTCTTTAAAAATGAATATAAAAACAGGGATCTCACGGATGAGGAGTGGTTGGATGTTTTGGTGGAAAATCCCAAACTGATTCAGCGACCTATCGTGATTGATCGGGATCGAGCGGTGATCGGCCGGCCACCAGAGAATGTTCGGGAATTACTGTAAATTCTTCGATGCCAATAGTTGGGAATTTCGAATTTTGTCGCGTGAGGTTGGGGATGGATTAAATGAATTTTTTGAGCCAGTCATGTATTTGTATGGTGTCTTCAGGATGAATCCAGTTCCACCGATCTTGTTTTCGCATCCAGGTCAACTGCCGTTTTGCGTAGTTGCGGCTGTGTTGCTTTATTTTTTCGACCGCTTCGGGTAGGCTGATCTCATTGTAAAAATAGGGCAGGAGTTCCCGGTATCCAACCGATTCCATGGCCGGGTCATCCCGGTATGGCAACAATCCGCGAACCTCCTCTACCAGTCCTTTATAGATCATCTGGTCCACTCTTTCGTTGATGCGGCGGTATAAAACCGCTCTTTCATGTTTTAAAGCATACCAACGTGACTGATAGTGCCCCTGCAATGGAGATCTGGGAATGTATTCATATATGGATCGACCAGTCTGGTCGGCGACTTTGGCAGCTCTGAGTAGTCGGTGGGGGTTGGCAGTATCCCCCCGTTTCATATACAAAGGATCGACCGTTTTTATGGCTTCCTGAAGCGCAGCAATCCCCTGGGATTCAAGCAGTTGATTCCATTTTTGGTCCGTTTCAGGATTGATAGCCGGTATTTGTGCGAGGCCATCCATCAGTGCGGAGATATAGAAACCCGTCCCTCCCGAAATAATAATGGCTGGCTCGTTTTGGTATTTGACCTGAATCAGCTGGGCGGCCATTTCAGCAAACTTACCGGCTGAAAAAACTTCATGCGGTGCACATATGTCGATCATTTCATACCGGATGCTGGTTAACACGGCCCGCGTTGGTTTTGCTGTGCCGATGTCCAGTCCGCGGTATATTTGTCTGGAATCGGCTGATATGATCGGCAGATCATACCGGAAAGCTAATTCTTCGGCAAGCCGGGATTTGCCCGAGGCAGTGGGCCCTCCGATTATCAATAATGCAGGTAATTGCTCCTTTTTGTTCAAAAAAACCTAAGTTTACTTTCAATAAAAAGGTAAAAGTAATTATTTCGCCGGATGTTATATACCATTCTTCGACCGACCACCCGGATTGTACTTCGGGGGTACTACCGGAAAATATTTGTGAATGGCCAGCACAATATTCCCCGAGGCCAACCGGTAATACTGGCAGTGAACCATCCATCAGCCTTTACCGAGCCCTGCGTCCTGGCCACCCATCTGGACCGGGTGTTGCATTTTCTGATAAGGGGCGATATCATCAATCCCAGGGTAAAATGGTTTTTTGATCAGACAAATCAACTGCCCATTTACCGGTTTAGGGATGGTTTTTCAAGTATGCGGCAGAATGAAAAACAATTTAGCTATTGTTTTGATTTGCTGGCGAACAAAGGCTGTATCGCTATTTTCGCCGAAGGCAGTACCTGTCACATCAAGCAAACGAGACCGATTCAGAAGGGTGCGGCCCGGATTGCTTTTGGTGCCTTACAAAACCGTGATATGGAAGAGGTGTGGATTGTCCCTGTGGGCGTGAATTTTGAATCCTCTCCGAGGCCCCGGTCAGTTGTAGCGGTGGAAGTAGGTGAACCGATTTCTACTCGTGCCCTGTATAATACGTATATATCCGATGAAAGAGCGGGACTGAAGGAATTGACAGACCTGATATTTCAGGGCTTACAAAAGCAAATGGTCGATATTCAGAATAATGACCGACTACAAATGGCGAATGATCTCCTGTTAATGGCCTCCAACGACATTCCATTGCGCACCCTGCCAGTTGCGGAATACGATACATCTGACTTTTTCGATAGACTTAATGCCGTGGCTGATGCGATAAATAGGATGCCTGCGGAGACATGGAGTCAATTGCAAGATCTGGTAGGGGACTACCACAACGGACTGCGCGCTTCAGGATTATCAGACCCCCGTTCTGAGCAATCAGCGACTGTTCTGGCCGGATGGCTTCTGATGACACCACTGGCGTTAGCCGGATGGCTGTTTTTAGGCCCTGTTTACCTGATTGCTTTCAGTTTACAAAAAAAACTGAACCGTAAGGATGAGTACGTTTCGGGATTTCGGATGGCTGGATTTTTGGTGTTTGTGCCCGTGTTTATTCTGTTGTGGATGGTGGCGTGTTTCCCCTTCATCAGGTGGTGGGTTGTAGCGTTTCCGGTCCTTTTACCCCTTTTATCGATGGTGGCGGTATGGTGGCTGGACCATATGAAATCATGGCAGGTGCAGTGGAAATGGAATCGTACGCGTGAGACTTCCCGGACCAACCTGATGAATCAACGACGGAAGATTATGGGGTATTTGTCTAAGTAAGGAGCAGGGGCACACCGGTTTCAACCATATTATTGCGATAGAACTGCCCTTGTTGTGATGGTGCTCAGTTTTCTCCCAGTTCTCGGGCTCTTCGATAGGCCGCCAGTGCACCGTTGATAATTCCAGATTTTACATTTTCCGATTCATAGCTTTGGATGGCCGCTTCAGTAGTACCGCCTCGACTGGACACCCGCCGAATCCATTCCTGACAGGAGAAATCATTTTTGTGGAAAAGATCTACCGTTCCCTGGAAAGTCTGCCAGGACAACAATTCCGCTTCGGACTTTGAAAATCCCAGTTTTTCTGCTGCCTCCATCAGTGATTCCATAAAATAAAATACATATGCCGGGCCGCTTCCAGAAATGGCCGTAGCAGAATCAAGCAGGTCTTCATTTTTGACAAACAGGGTTTTTCCGGTCGTATTGAGTAGATTCTGAACGGCGATTAGTTCATCACGATTGACCTCCGTCGTGGAGGTGAAAACCGTCATTCCCCGGCTGATCTGTGAGGGGAGGTTGGGCATGGCGCGGATAATCTTTTCCAGGCCTATTGCATTTCGCAACGTATCAATCCGGACCCCGGCCATGATAGACAACAATATTTGATCCCGTGTAACCAGAGATTTGATTTGATCGTATACCTGCGGGGCATCCTGTGGCTTGACCGCAAGAATAATCAGTTCTGCCTCAGCAATACAGGTTTCCGGCGTCCCGTGTATCGTTCCGAGATTTAGCTTGGCCAATTCTCTGGCTTTTTCCTCCGATTTTTCCAGGATCATCATTTGTTCTTCGCTGGCGATATGGGACCGCAAAAAACTTTGCATGTAGGTCTGCCCCATGTTACCTCCCCCAATGACCAAAATTTTCATATTATTAATTGTAGAATGTGTTACTTTTAATATTTCCGGACTGACAATCGGTAAAAACCCGTATATTGAGATACACTTGTGATACCACGATGTTTGCAAAGACCAAATATAATATCTTCTCCCGCAATTTGACGGGTAAGTTTTTGGCCCCGGACAGAAATATGAACATTTTATATCGAGGTCGGTTCGCAGTGTGCGCTGGCTTTTGTTTCTTTGCGTTGGCACCGCTCTCCGGTCAGATACGTGTAAATGATCGCCCCGGCCACACATTTGCCCCCGTCCCGATCGTATCATTCACACCAGAAACCAACTGGGCCTTCGGATTACGGGCCACTTATACTTTTCATCGGGATTCCCTGCAATCACGCCCCAGTACCATTGGGTTGAGTGGTGTATATACGTTGCGGAATCAATTCTTATCCCGTTTTTCGTTTAATTTGTACGAGCCTGAAAAACGGTGGGAACTGGATGGTGAAATTGGTTATTTCAATTATAGATACAAATACTGGGGCATTGGTAACCAGGTGGCTGGTGATCAGTTGGAGACTTATGGCGTTCGATTTCCAAGATTGCAGCTCAATCCCAGATTTATTTTATCGCGCTGGTGGCGGATCGGATTGAAGGCTGATTTTCAAAAATATTCCCGTCTTGATATAGAAACCGGAGGTGAGTTGGATCGGCTTCAGCGGACGGGTATAAGCGGAGGTTTTGTAAATGGTCTTGGATTGGAACTACAATATGATGGCCGGGAGCATACCATTTTTCCGGTGAATGGCTGGTACGCTTCGTTATCTGCGATATTATATGATCCGGTATGGGGTTCTGATTATTCGTTTACCGCTTCCCAACTGGATATTCGTACCTATCAGAATGTAGCGGGTGGGATCATTTGGGCCAGCCAATTATTGGCTACAATGCGGAGCGGTCCTGAAATCCCCTTTTACCATTTGTCACTCCTGGGGGGGGTGCATATAATGCGTGGGTACTTTGAAGGCCGATACCGAAATCAAAATATGTGGGCATTCCAGTCTGAATTACGGTTGCCGGTATGGCGTCGTTTTTTCATCGTTCCATTTGCTTCGATGGGAGATGTTTTTGATTTTGAAGAATACCACCGATCGATTCGCCTGGCCGGGGGAATGGGGCTTCGTTATATCGTTGATCATGAGAATCGGGTTAACATACGGGCCGATGTGGCTTATGGTGAAAATTTCCAATTCTATCTTTCCATAATGGAAGCATTTTAGATACTTTTCCGTTACAATACCGTGAACTAATTCATGCAGGAGAAATACAATACGCTGATCAGCATTATCATACCCGTACTCAATCACGAAGACAGCATCGGTTCATGCCTCGAACATTTGGTGGCTTATGGGCGCAATGCCGAAATCATCGTAGTTGATGGTGGGAGTGAAGATTCTACCGTAGCAATAGCTCAGGATTATCCGGTACGTGTTTACGCCGGTCCTCCTGGTCGGTCAGCCCGGTTGAATTTTGGGGCCACAAAAGCCAATCGGGATATATTTTATTTTCTCGACCCGGAGACCTTGCCACCCGAGACCTTTGTAGAGGATATATATAGCAGCTTGTTACAGGGCTCCGCCGGGGGTTGTTTCCGGATTCGGTACGTGAAGGGTGCCTGGTTAACCACTCTTCATAGCTATATGTCGCGGCTAAAGATCAAATGGCCGGGGGGATGGGATCAGAGTCTTTTCTTGTTTGCCCACCGGTTTGAACAACTGGGCGGATTTGATGAAACGCTGGAGATTATGGAGGATTTTGACCTGGTGGACCGACTGCGTCGGGAGGGAAAGTTTGATGTGATACCCAATGAAATACGTGTGAATCCGCGAAAATATCGCAATATTTCATATCTGAAGGTCCAAATGGCCAATATTCTGGTTTATCAAATGTACCGGCTGGGATATAGTCAGGAAGTGCTAAAAAATGCTTATTCCCGACTGCTTGAACGGTGAATTTTTCGACCTTTTCTATTTCCTTCACCTGTTTTTGGGAAGTTTATTCAAATTATTCAAATTTTTTGAACCTTTTAATCGCTGGTAATTGTTGGTAATATACGATCTCAAGGGACTTATTGATGAAAAGTAGAGAATGGCAATCAAAATTTAACATTATGAAGCAATTACTTTTCCTATTAACTGCCCTTCAACTCGCCTTACCAGGCTGGAGCCAATCCGATAGCTTTTCGGATGAAGACCTGGCCATTATGGCAGTGATTAAGAAAGAAACCCAATCATTTTTTATTGGAGAATATGAGGATTGGAAGAATTGCTGGGTCCACAGCGATGATATTTATTTTGAGTGGGTTCGCAGCAATGTCCATCACTTCTATACCAAATGGTCAGATCTGGATCGCGTAATGAGGCCGATCATTACGGAAAATGTTGGAAATGGCGATTTGTTCTACTCCCAGCGTGATGATATCAAGATCATGCAGGAGGGAGATGTAGCCTGGGTGACGTACCGACAGGATCTCAGTGGCGATATATCCAATGAACAACGTATCCTGGTGAAGGAAGATGGTGAATGGAAAATCACCATGGTTACTGTGGTAGCTTCTGAAACATTCCCAAAGTTTGAAGCTACAAGATAGGACGGGAATTATGCATATACAGGTATTCATGGCCTGTATAACATGACAGAAAGAAACTTTAGTCAGTTTAAATTAATTTATCTGACAAGGGTATTTTATTGAAATAATTAAATTTTAGTACATCTCAATGCCATCAGTATGACCAGGAATGAGTCTTAAGTTAATTACCATATCTGATTTTTAGCATGATGTGAATCCAGGGATGATGTGAAATTTGGAAACAGACCGATTGCTTAAAGTTGTTTCAGAACCAAAAAAATGATACAATATGGAAAAGAATATTATACGACCACGCATTTTCCACCGGAAGATTCGGGTGGTTATTTTAATCCTCATTATCGGATTTTTCCTACTTGGCGTATTTCAGTTGACCCAGTCTCTTGTACAGGGCCACAGTGCACGATTTGACATACGCGACTGGAGCTTCGCTTTCTGGTTTGTCATAAGTGCGTTCATGATCCTGGTTTACCTGGATCAGGAGGAAAAGGCTAAATATTACATCCGGTGGAATGATACCGAATTGTTTTACAAACTGGACAAGGGACCAGAACAGAAACTGGACCTGTCAGAAGTTCGGCGGGTTAACGCCAATTACTCGAAGGTGTTTTTTTATATGAAGGATGGATCGGTCCAATTGGTCAATTTTTATTCGCTCGATCCCCGGTTCAAGGATGTTCAGAAAGCTATGTCTATCAATGAGAAACTCATCCTTTGAGTGGCTTGTATGCATACGAAATGGCTCAGATTTTCACTTTTGTATGATAATATCACACTGATTTCTGAAGCATTGAATTTGAATCCATCATTGTGCCGGAGTATTTGGGCAGAAACCCATTGAACGTCCATTATTTTGTGAAATTTCAAACCCGAAACCAGAAATTATTTATAATTTTGTCGCCACCGGCTACAACCAATGGATAATTGGGACCATCCGGTTAGAACGTTAAATAATCCAAACTGATGAAATTTCACATAGCTACTCCCCGGCTCAATGGGCTGTTGTATATCCTGACAACGTTCATTCTGACCTTTTTTGTATCCTGTACAACCGAAGATGAAATACAGCCTGAACAGACTGAATTAACGGTGGGAGCAATTCTTTCACTCAACGGACAGTGGTCCACGCTGGGACTAAACTCACAAGCTGCCCTCAATGTGGCAGCTTCAGAAATCAATGAATATTTCCAATCAACAGGGTATAACGCCCGGATTGAAGTTCAGATTTATGACAGTGGATTGGACCCGTTCAAAGCTTTGCAGCATCTGGAAACTGCAAAGTCTGAGGGAATCCGGATTGTCATTGGTCCGCAGTCCAGTGCTGAACTGTCTGCTCTGAAACGCTATGCGGATGAACATAATATATTGGTAATCAGCAACGGGAGTACTGCTGGCAGCCTGAGTCTTCCGGGTGATAATATTTATCGGTTTTGTCCGGATGGAACATTGGAAGGCCAGGCATTAGCCCGGAAAATATATGCGGACGGTGTACGGGGACTGGTAACAGTAGCCCGGAGCGATGTAGGAAATGTAGGGTTGGAGGAGGATTTGAGGTCGGCTTTTGAATCCCTGGGCGGAACTGTTTATGGAATTGAGCCATACGGGGAAGATGAAACAGTATTCAGCGCTGTGATTGCTGACATAGAATCATCCCTTACCACTGCAATTGAAGTGCACGGAATGGAGTCTTCCGCTGTATATATTGCAGCATTTGATGAGGGAGTCACTTTGTTTGATCAGGCAGTAGACCATTCTTTGCTGACTTCAGTGAATTGGTATGGTGGAGATGGCCTGGTGAGTAGTGAGGCATTGGTCAATAACCCAGATGCTGCTGAGTTTGCAATAGCTACACAATTTATCGCACCTAACTTTGCGCTCCCGGAAAATGCCCGGCCATCCTGGGAGCCTCTGTCGAATGCCATCGAAGCAGAAACCGGACTGACGGCTTCTGCATTTGCACTGGCTTGTTATGACGCGCTCTGGGTAGCAGCACTGACCACCGAATCGTTACAGCATTCATCCGGAGAATTTGCTGAATTGAAACAAGCCTTTCGGGATCGGGCCAAAATTTATTTTGGTGCTACAGGCCCAACCCAGTTGAACGAGAATGGAGATAGGTCGATTGCAGCATTTGGCTTCTGGGGTGTCGAAAAAGTGAACGACACCTTTCAGTGGAAATTGGTATCCAGTTCCGAGTAAGCCCCGGATGACGGTCCTGAAATGGTTTGTTAGGGGGTAGGTCTGAACTTGCGCGACTCATTTTGGCCAAAAACTTACAGTCAATAATTACGACCAAAAGTCCTCAGACAACTTGTCCCTTCACCATTCTTCACACATATTCTTTCTTTACACCTTCGGTTCCCAACCTTTTTCATACGAACCTTTCCAGAATTTTTTTCCGGCGGCGGTCTTCAGGCTTCCATTTTCTGGATTGACTTCCAGTACGTCATCGATCCGGTAGGCAATATTGGCATAGTGGGTCATATTTGTGCTGATAGAGCCTTCTGTAATCGGAGAATGCTGTTCTACAGACCTGTCGCGTATAACCGCACCAAAATTCATGATGTGTTTTTCCGTCAGACTACCGCCACCTACCAGGTTCTGACTTTGGGTAGAAGCCATTTCTTCGTTTTCCTGACCAACTTCGATCTCTTTGCCATCGGCATCGTAAAGTACGTATCCGGCCCGGTCGAGTAGCATAGAACCTTCAGATCCGAATACCAGGACGCCACGGCTTCGTCCCAGTCTGTTGATCCCGCTCCGGGAATTACCGTCCCAGGTAATGATTTTGTTTCCCGGATATTTCCAGGTGACGTGTATGGTATCGTACATTTCCCAATCAGAACCCTGAAAGCGACCTTTTACTCCATGAGACGTAACCGATTCGGGATGCTGCTGGTCGAGCGCCCACCGGGCTACATCGATTTCGTGCGTGGCATTGTTCCCCGTCTCACCGGTGCCGTACTTCCAAAACCAGTGCCAGTTGTAATGCACATAATTGTCAAAGTAAGGTTCCCGGACTGCTGGGCCTTGCCAGAGTTCCCAATTCAACCATTCCGGTACCGCAGTACGTTTTCCATTTCCGATGGATCCACGGTTGTTTGCGTACCAGGTATCAGCCATGTAAACTTCCCCGATACGACCATCCCGGATCATCTGGATCCCTTCGATATTTTTTTCAGAAGAACGCTGTTGATTGCCCATTTGCACGACGCGGTCATATTTTTCAGAGGCCTTGATAAATATTTCCCCTTCCCATGGATTGTGGCTGGCCGGCTTTTCCACATAGACATGCTTTCCTGCTTCGCACGCCAAAATACCGATCGGAGCGTGCAAGTGGTCCGGGGTCGCGATCACGACAGCGTCTATATCAGACTGGTCCAGCAATTCCCGAAAATCTTCGATCGTTTTGGGTTCATGGTTCTGAATAGCTGTCACCGATTCTTTGCTTTTTGCAAGAGCCCGCTTATCCACATCGCAGAGGTAATTAACCTGAAAACCAGGTAATTTGGCATAGGTGTCCGCCAGGTATTTGCCCCGGCTATTGACGCCGATCACGCCAACGTGAATCGTGTCAGCAGGGGATATGGAGCGCGGTGATTTCCACATAATCGGCGTGATCATATACGCACCCGTACCGGCCATCCCGGTCTTTATAAATTTTCTTCTAGAAGCTTTCATTCGATAATATTTAAGGTTTAAAACGTTTAAGTTACACAATTTCCGGATTCAACCTGGATTTTGCCGGAATATTTCACTCCGACGGGCTATTTGTTAACACCCTGTTTTAGTCTTTTGCTTTTGTCAGATTCTGTAATTCTTTCAGTTTCAGCAGGCTTTCGATAGGGGAGAGGCGGTTGATATCCAGTTGGGATAATTCCTCTTTAATTTTCAGGGAATTTTCGTCCTGAACATCAAAAATCTGAAGCTGCAAGGCATTACCATTGTTGGCAGGACGGGGTATTGATCTGGTCTTTTTGGGTCTGGGGCCGGCTGGTACTGAACCGTCGTCCGGAGAAAGATGATGCCCCTCCATTTTTTGCAGGATTTCTTCGGCCCGTTCGATGATTTGACGAGGCAATCCGGCCATTTGGGCTACATGTATCCCAAAGCTATGCTCACTTCCGCCAGCGACCAGCTTGCGCAGGAAAATAATCCGATTGTCGACTTCCTTTGTGGACACGTGATAATTACGGATCCGTTCGTACAACTCTTCCAGTTGGTTGAGTTCATGATAATGTGTGGCGAACAAGGTCTTTGGGTGAGCGGTAGGGTGTTCATGTAGATATTCGGTCATGGACCAGGCGATCGAAATACCATCGTAGGTACTGGTGCCCCGGCCGATTTCGTCCAGCAGGATCAGACTGCGTGCCGAAAAATTATTGATGATATTGGCGGCTTCGATCATCTCTACCATAAAAGTAGATTCCCCCCTGGACAGGTTATCTGAGGCCCCTACCCGGGTGAAAACCTTGTCCAGCAGTCCGATTTCCGCGCTTTCAGCCGGGACATAACTTCCCATCTGTGCCATGAGGCAAATCAGAGCGGTCTGCCGCAGAATAGCTGATTTACCTGACATATTGGGGCCAGTGATCATTAGAATCTGCTGGTCATCATTGTGGAGATAAATATCATTTGCGATGTAAGATTCTCCCGGGGGCAATTGATGTTCGATGACAGGATGACGACCATTTTTGATCCGAATACCCAGGCCATCACTGATTTTCGGTCTGTCGTATTCATTTTCCAGGCTCACGGCCGCAAAGGCGATGAGACAGTCGAGCTGGGCGAGCATATGCGCATTGGTCAGTAAAGTTTTGAGATATTTTTGCAAGTGTTCGATGAGCTCGTGGTAAAGCTTTTCCTCCAGTTCCAGGATTTTGTCTTCTGCCCCCAGGATCTTGTCTTCGATTTCCTTGAGTTGAGGCGTGATGTATCGCTCTGAATTCGTCAGGGTTTGCTTGCGGATCCAGTTGTCTGGAACGAGGCCTTTATCCTTGTACTTATTGGTGACCTCCAGATAATATCCGAAAACATTGTTGAATCCGATCTTGAGACTGCTAATACCCGTTTTCCCGATTTCGGTTTCCTGGATCTGAAGCAACAATTCCTGATTGTTGTCGATCAGATTCCGAAGCTCATCCAAATCCGGATCAAATCCCCGTGCGATCACGCCTCCTTTAGATACCAGGGCAGGGGCATCCGGGTTCAGTTGCTTTTCAATCCGGGCAATCAGATCCTCGCAGGGATTGATCTGATCACGGATAGCGTTGACCAGCACCGAATCGATCTGCATCAAGTCTGATTTCAAACCGGGTAGTCCCGACAAGGCCAGGCGAAGTTGGTTGATTTCCCGTGGTGAAATTTTAAAGGCTGCGATACGGGAAGAAATGCGTTCCAGATCCCCTGTGCCTTTAAGAAATTCACGCGCAGATTCCCGCAGGGCGTTTTCATTCCTGAACATCGTGACTGCATCCAGTCTTTTTTCTATCTCAGCCATATCTGTCAAAGGGAGGGCAATCCACCTTTTCATCAATCTTGACCCCATGGGCGACCGACAGGTGTCCAGTACATCAAGGAGTGATATCCCGGTCGGATGACTGCTTTGCAGAAGTTCGAGATTGCGCATGGTAAACCGGTCCAGCCACACGAATTGTTCTTCACGTATTCGCTGAAGTTTGAGTATATGACTAACATCGTGTTGCTGAGCACTGTCCAGATAGTGCATTGCCGCTCCAGCAGCAATTTGCCCAAGTTCCATTTCTTCTACCCCGAAGCCTTTCAGATTGAGGGTCTTGAAATGGTCGAGGAGTTTTTCACGCGCATATTCCCGGGTAAACACCCATTCGTCGATCGCATAAGTATAATATTCATCTCCGATCCAGCTTGCGATATCTCTTTTAAGTTCCCTCGAATGTATGATTTCCGACGGATGGAAAGAATCGAGGAGTTTTTCAATGGCCATTTTCTTTCCTTCGGCGATATAAAATTCTCCCGTGGATATGTCCAGGAAGGCTATACCGTATTCATCTCCGTTTCGGTAAAGTGATGCCAGGAAATTGTTTGATTTATGTTCCAGCAGGTTTTCATCTACCGCAATACCAGGTGTGATCAGTTCGGTGACCCCTCGTTTGACTATTTTTTTCTCTTTGGATGGTTTTTCGAGCTGTTCACAGATGGCTACACGGAATCCTGCCCGGATGAGCTTGGGCAGATAGACGTCCAGCGAATGATGTGGGAAGCCAGCCAGTTCGATGTCAGATCCGCCATTGTTCCGTTTTGTGAGTACGATGCCAAGAATATTGGCTACCTGAATGGCATCCTCCCCAAATGTCTCGTAAAAATCACCCACACGGAAAAGCAGGATCGCATCCGGATAACGGGATTTGATCTGCGAGTACTGGGTCATCAGCGGCGTTTTCTTATTCCTGGCCACGTATGATTATTTTTTTAGGATTAATAGGATTCCATTGCTCCGTTCCATTTGCTCAGGACGGAACCAGGTTTCTGCAAACTGTAAAGATACAAAGATTGGCGCCAATATTATAAACAACAAACCGGGGATGATTTTGGTCGCCCCCGGCCAGTGCGTAATCAGGATCAAAAGGGATTGCATGATTTCGTGACCCAGCGTAGCCATCGGACCATAATGCCTTTCTTCATAAACCACCTGATAGCCGGCCTTTTGAATCCACTCCCGGAGTTGCATAGCTGTCATGGGATGATAGAGGGACTGGGCTTCGTCGTAATGACCGTATTTTTTTCGGATAAAGTGGTAAAATTTATAATGATAGCCAGGGTTTACGGGGCTGTACAACAGTAGCGTGCCTCCGGGAGGCTGGCCCTCGTAGCTCAATCGGATGATCCTTGCTGGATCTTTGGTGTATTGCAGCACACTGATCAGAAAAATGAAGTCATATGCCAGGGTTGTTGTCAAATGTTTTTCCAGATCTTCATGGACGAATTTACAATTGGGAGACCCGGTCTTTTTTTTCCACGCATTAAGAAAGTGGATATGGGTCGGTAATGCATCGATACCTGTAAAATTAAAGGTTCGATAATGACGGATCATCGGAAGGAGAAATTGCCCTTCTCCGCAGCCACCATCCAGAATCGAAGCGGAAGCGTTCTGTGAGGAGTCCAACAACCGGCGAATTTCCCGAGTGCAGATCCTGGAACGCCGGAACAACATTTTCAAAACAAGAAAGTGAATATGAATCAGCCGGGGATTGCGAAGCAGCCAAGCCGGATAATGATGTTGTTCAAGGATATTCCGGAGTTGCATGCGGGGGAATTTCGATTTCAGATCTCCGGCTCAATATCCCGTGTAATTGAATGGGGTAATAGCCTTCATTTCATCCCGGATATCATCATCCACGTCGAGTTCATCAATAAAGCGGGTAAGCGTTTCCTGCGTAATTCTTTCTCCGGTTCTGGTCAGAGATTTCAGCGCCTCATAAGGATTGGGGTAGCGCTCCCGACGCAGGATGTTCTGTAGTGCTTCTGCCACTACCGCCCAGTTGTCGGCCAGATCTGCATCCAAAGCTTCCCGATTCAACAAGATCTTTCCAAGCCCCTTTTCAAGGGAGGACAGAGCGATCTGGGTATGCGCCACAGGCACGCCTACATTTCGGGTCACCGTACTATCGGTCAGGTCACGCTGTAACCTGGAAATGGGTAGTTTTTCAGCCAGATATCCGAATATGGCATTAGCAAGGCCCAGATTGCCTTCTGCGTTTTCAAAATCGATGGGATTGACCTTATGCGGCATAGCTGAGGAACCCACTTCGCCGGCTACGATTTTTTGTTTGAAATAATCCTGTGAAATATACTGCCAGATGTCCCTGCACAAATCGATTAGAATAGTGTTGATCCGGGATAAAGTCTGAAACAGCGCTGCCAGGTCGTCGTAGTTCTCGATCTGAGTCGTCCAACGCTGGCGGCGGATACCCAGATCATTTTCCAGGAAATTTTCGGCAAATTCAACCCAGTCAATTCCGGGAAATGCTGCTTTGTGCGCGTTGAAATTTCCGGTAGCTCCCCCAAATTTCCCGGAAATCTGGAATTGACTGAGTTGGCTCCATTGATGTCGAAGCCGAAAAGCAAAGACACTAATTTCTTTACCCAGCCGGGTGGGGCTGGCTGGTTGGCCGTGGGTCCGGGCCAACATAGGCACAGCCTTCCATTCCTCCGATTTTTCTTCCAAAATGCGAATAATGTTTTCAATCGCTGGGATGGTAATCTGCTGCATTGCGTCACGCACCATCAGGGGCATTGCTGTGTTGTTGATATCCTGCGAAGTCAATCCGAAATGGATAAATTCTTTCCACTTTTCCAGGCGGGTGTTATTCAGTTTTTCCTTGATCCAGTATTCGACCGCTTTGACGTCGTGGTTGGTCGTACGTTCGATGGCTTTGATATGTTGTGCATCCTCCGGACCGAAAGTTTTTATCCAGGATTGGAGGGTTTCTATGGCCTCATCCGTCAGGTCGGGAAGTCTGGGATCGGATAATCGCGACAGGGCAATAAAATATTTTATTTCTACTATTACACGGTATTTGATCAGGGCGTACTCAGAGAAATATTCCTGAAGTGCCTGCGTTTTGCCCGCATACCGTCCATCGACGGGAGAAATATGGAGGAGGTTATTCGAGTTGCTCATGTTTTATGACTTGTTGGTGGTATTCTTCTTCCTGCCGTTTGAAATAATAGTAAGTTTCGAGCTGGCTTTGGATCCGGATATCCTGATCGCTGCGAATGTACGTATTTGATCCGGTTCCGTCAATTTTCCGGGCTTTAACATTGTCGCTCCATTGGAGTTGAAGGATGTCGTCGATGGTCTGAAAAACATCCGGGTCGTAGATTGGCGTGGCTGTTTCGATCCGGTAATTGAGATTTCTCGTCATCCAGTCGGCTGAAGAAATGTACATTTTCGGGTTTCCCTGATTGTGGAATTTAAAGACCCGGGCGTGCTCCAGGTAACGGTCCACGATACTGATGGCTGAGATGTTTTCGCTGAATCCTTCCTGACCGGGAATCAGACAGCAGATACCTCGAACGATGATGCGTACCGGCACACCAGCTTCAGAGGCCCGATACAGCCATTCGATCATTTCGGGATCCTGTATACTATTGACCTTTAAAAAAATTTCTGAAGGCTGTCCAGTCTGAGCAGCTTCAATTTCATTTTGGACCAGCCGGATCAGGTCGCTTTTTAAGTTAAACTGACCGACGAGCAAATGGTCAAAATTTTGATTGGGTAGCCGGACTGTTTCGAGAATGGAAAACAATCGGGAGATCTCATTGGAGATATCCACCTGGCTGGTAAACAAGCCAAAATCGCTATAAATTTTGGCCGTATCTTCATTGAAATTACCCGTGCTTAGATAAGTGTACAATACGGGTTCCCCATTTTCAATACGGCGAACCAGCGCAGCTTTGGAGTGGACTTTAAGACCCGGGAAACTATAGTGGACTTTTACGCCTGCCTTCTCCAGGGTTTCACCCCAGTCCAGATTACGCTCTTCATCAAACCGGGCTTTGACTTCAATGAAAGCGGTCACATTTTTTCCAGCTTTAGAAGCCTGAACCAGGGCATCCATGATGCGACTGCGTTGGGCAACACGATACTGAATAATCTTAATGTGCGTGACCTCCGGATCGGTGGCAGCAGCTTCGAAAAACCGAACAACTGAATCATAGGAATGGTAAGGGAACATATTGAGGTGATCCCGTTCCCGAATGGTGGAAAATATATCCGTACTGTCCAGAATGGGATGATAATCCAGTGGTTTCAAGGGTTTGAGATGAAGGTGTTCCTTGCCAAAATGGGGGAAATTGAAAAAATCAAAATTGTTGTGGTATCGGCCTTCGGGGCTGAGATCCAGGTCTTCGATGTGCATGACATCCTGCAGGTATTTGAGGAGTTTGTCGGGCATTTCCCGGTCGTACACCAGGCGGGAAGTCGGCCCGATATTTCGCTGATTGAGGCTTTTCTTGATTTTTTTAATCAGGTCTCCTGAAAATTCGTCGTCGATGTACAATTCTGCATCACGGGTCAGCTTGATGGAATAGGTGTCCTTGATTTCATAACCTGGAAACAACCATGAAATACTGTGACGGACTATATCATCGAGAATGATGACGTCGTGATGGCCCCGCTTGGAATTGGAGAGGGGGACGAATCGACCCAGGTGATCAGAAGGTACTTTTACTATGGCGTATTGGGTTTTGGATTTGGATTTGCTGTCTTTTTCCAGCATATCAACGGCCAGGTATAGTTCGGCGTTGTTGAGAAAAGGCCGGACTTTTTCTTTGACGAGGAGTACAGGTTGTACGAATGGCAACATATACTGATGAAAATAATTTTCAATCTCATTCTGCTGAGCCTCGTTGAGGTCGAGTCGTCTACGGATGTGGATGTTTTCATTTTCCAGATCGGGGAGAATTTCTTCTTCAAAGATCCGACTGACCTCTTTTTGTTGTTCGGTCACCGTTTCCAGCATCTCATCGAGTATGTCACGGGTTTCGAGATGGAGTTCCTTCTTTTCCTTTTTTCCCAGTCGGAGCAGATTCCGGTGTTGAGATACCCGGACGGAAAAGTATTCTCCCAGGTTGGAGCTGTAAATGGCGAGGAATTTGATCCGTTCATACAAGGGGTTGAGGTGATCCCTGGCTTCCTGGAGAACGCGTGCATTGAAGGACAACCAGCTAATATCGCGGTTGACCATAGGATATTTACTCATAGTTTATGGCATATTTATTTGGTAAAGTACCATTTCTGTGTGGAATTGGGTTATTTCCTGTCTGATATTTTGAATTTTTGATTTCTATGGCCGGATGAAAATAATAAAAATCGGGAATTCATAAAAGTCTCGCAGGGAGTCCCAGACATTTCTCACTCTAATACGATTAGCTGCGAAGGTTTGTGCGCGAATCCTGTAGATATTAATATAGCATTTAAGTACTGATTAAGTTGTATGCATTCGCGCTTACATCCCTATATTCTCCTTGAAAAGCCGGATCGCGATAGCCAGCAGGATGATGCCAAACACCTTGCGCAGCACTTCGATGCCGTTTTTCCCAATAATACGGCCGATGAAATCTGAAAATTTCAATACGAGAAAGACCAGAATGATGTTGATGATGATTCCTGCCAGGATATTTTCGTTGGAATATTCTGCCTTGAGTGCCAGGATAGTGGTCAGTGCCCCTGCGCCGGCAATCAGTGGGAAAGCAATCGGGACTATAGAACTGCTCGTGCTTTCGGGCTCGTCCCGGAAAATGCGGATGCCAAGGATCATTTCCAGGCCGAGCAAAAAGATGACGATGGAGCCGGCCACCGCGAACGAACTGACATCCACCCCAAATAAACCGAGCATTTTCGCTCCGGCAAACAAGAAAAGCACCATGATCAGGAAGGCTACGATACTGGCATTACGTGACTGGATTTTGATGCCCCGTTCCCGTAAGGATAATATCACTGGGATCGATCCAATGATGTCGATCACCGAAAACAATACCAGACTGATGGAAAGAATATCGCGAAAGTTCAGGTCCATGATGTGCCGTGTTTTTTGCGCCGCAAATGTAGGAAGAACTTATAAAATTCCGAATCGGAGCCCTGGGTTTTGTGTGGTTGAAATATTGGGTTGAATTGTAGTGTTTTGATCTACGCATAGCTCACCATTCGAATGACCAAACATGACCAGTATCGGTGCGGGTTGATCTGCCTGATTCCCCCGCTCTCTCCGAAATTGTCGATCGGATTTGAGGTGAGGTTTCGTTTACCGGATTTAATGATCAGCCACCAACTGCTTCCACCGCCGTACGCTGGAAGTTTCCCAACTCAATTTTTCACTGAAACGATTAGCCAAAGGCCAACGACCAATAGCCGCTCTAAAACCATCCCGCTCCCAGCGAGGCCCGGAACGGCCAGGGTATCCCGATCAGGATGAGGACCAGCGCGATCAGGTAGAAGTTGAAAGCCACATTGAACGGTTTAGGCGCACGCTTCGAACGGCTGTAGCCCATCGTAATCAGCACTACGGCGACCAGCATTAGCAGTAAATGTTCCACGGTGAAGAACCGATATACCGGGCTGCTCATGGTAGCTCCGCTGAACTGGACTTTTGGGCTGATAAAATACAGAACCACCCCCACCAAAACCTGAAGGTGGGTAAAGATCAGAGTCAGCAAAACGGCCTTTGTCTCCTTGATATCACCAAATTTTCCACGCCTCGAAAACGTCTGAAAAATAGCCAGGATCAGGAACAGCAAAACCAGCCACCGTAGTCCGGAATGAGCTGAATTCAGAATATTATAAAAAGAACCATTCATTTTTCATTAAATTTGGTGATTAATGCCTCAAAGTTAGACAAATTCTTTCCTATAATGAAAAGGATGCCAATTTATTGATATGGATAAGTTCGATGAGCTGATTGGACACATTCAGGGTGACGGATACCGGGATTCACTACACCGGCATATCTATGCCACCGACGCTTCTATATACCGGGAATTGCCCCTGGGCGTGGTGTTTCCGCGTGACAAACAAGATTGCCAGCAAATCGTGCGCTGGGCCAAACGACATAAGGTACCACTCATCCCGCGTGCTGCCGGTACCTCCCTGGCGGGACAATGCGTGGGAGATGGTCTGGTAGTAGATACATCCAGATATATGACCTCAATCCTGGAACTCAATGCCGAAGAAGGATGGGTAAGGGTACAACCCGGTGTCATCCGGGATGAACTGAACAATTACCTCGCCCCATACGGATGGTATTTTGGGCCCAATACTTCCACGGCCAACCGGTGCATGATGGGCGGTATGGTCGGCAACAATTCATGTGGGTCTACTTCCATAGAATTTGGCAACACCCGGGATCACATCCGATCACTGGAAGTGGTTCTGTCCAACGGAGATTTTGCAGTTTTTTCCGATGAAAATCCCATGAAATACCTGGATCAGGAAAAAGCGAGCCATTTTCGTAAAACCATCGGCCGTTCCATGATCCAATTGTTGTCCAGAGCGGGGATGGATGATTTGATTGCAGATTCGTACCCGCACCCGGAGATCCACCGACGCAATCAGGGTTATGCACTGGACATCCTGCGACAGGCTTCCTACTTCGGAGGTTCAGATACTGTGCCCTTCAATTTTAGCAAATTATTGTGCGGCTCCGAGGGTACGCTGGCATTTACCACGGAAATCGTATTGGGGCTGGTCCCGCTTCCTTCCGATGATGTGGTGGTGCTCTGTCCCCATTTTCATACCATCCGGGAAGCGATGGAAGCCACCGTCTCCGCGATGTATTCTACCCCTTCCAAATGTGAACTCATGGACCGAACCATCCTGCACTGCGCGTGGGAGAATCCGGATCAACTGAAAAATAAATTTTGCATTGACGGGGACCCGGGGGCTGTCTTGATGATCGAATTTCGCGGGGATGATAACCAGTCAGCGGCAGAAAAAGCCTTAGCCCTTGAGGCGAGATTCAATACGGAGGGCCTGGGGTACACTTTCACTACCGTCCATGGAAAAGATACGGAGCGGGTATGGAATTTACGCGCCGCGGGTCTGGGTGTCCTTTCCAATATAAAGGGCGATGCAAAACCGCTGGCATGTATAGAAGACACTGCGGTCCGGCTGCAGGATCTGCCTGCTTATATCGCCGAATTTGAGGAAATATGTGCACAGCACCACCAGCAGGCGATCTTTTATGCCCACGCTGGTGCCGGCGAACTTCATCTTCGGCCTATACTCAACCTCAAAACTGCTGAAGGCGTAAAAGGACTCCGGGATATCAGTACGGCCAGTGCCAGACTGGTGAAAAAATACAAGGGCGTACTCAGTGGGGAACACGGGGATGGTCGTGTGCGGGCAGAATTTTTACCTATGATGGTTGGCGAAGAAATGTATAGCATCTGGCAGGAAGTGAAGGCCATCTGGGACCCCGAAAACATCTTCAATCCCGGTAAAATCGTCAATGCCCCTCCAATGGACGAAGCGCTTCGGTATGAAATCGGAGAACCGGATTGGCAGTATGACACCTATTTTATGTTTGAAGACGGAGGTGGTATGATGGGTGTCATCGAAAAATGCAACGGCACGGGAGATTGCCGTAAACTGGCCGAAACGGGTGGGACGATGTGCCCGACTTATATGGCCTCCAGATATGAAAAACATACGACCCGGGCACGAGCCAATGCCATGCGGGAGTATATGAAAGGGGATAAACAGGTGTTGAACTTTGATTCTCCGGAGGTGATGGAGGTCCTGGATCATTGTATTTCGTGTAAAGGGTGTAAAAATGAGTGCCCTTCCAACGTCGATATGACCAAACTCAAATCTGAATTCTACGCACAGTATTATAAAAACCATCGCCGCCCTTTGCGCGATCACCTTATCCTGCATTTCTATAATCTGTACAGTCTGGCAGCCTGGACTCCAGGATCGGCTAACCTGGCAATACAGTGGCTGGGGGGATTGATCAAACGGTTCAGTGGTTTTCACCCCGACCGGTCATTACCATCCGTTTCAAGAAAGAGCTGGAAACACTGGATGAAAAAGCACGTTTCCAGTCGACCGGTGGTACAGAAAAGGAAGGTGTACATTTTTATCGATGAATTCATTGATATCAACGAAGCGGAAATCGGGATCAAAACCGTCTGGCTACTGGAACATCTGGGGTATGAAGTGGAATATCGTAAACACAAAGAAAGTGGCCGGGCCGCTTTTTCCAAAGGTTTCCTGGAACAGGGCAGAACCCTCGCGCGTCAGAATGTGAATGTATTTAAATCCGTATTGGAGGAGCCGGATTCGGTGATCGTGGGGGTAGAACCCTCTGCTATCCTCAGTTTCCGGGATGAATATCCAGAAATCCTACGGGGAGCAGAACGAGATACGGCGGTCCAACTGGCTGGACGGGTTCGGACCATCGAAGAATTCCTAATCGCCGAAATGCGACAGGGTCGAATCAGTTCGAAATCATTTGACGAAAAGAAACGGACGATAGCACTTCATTTGCATTGTCATTATAAGGCGATGGCCAGTAAGGAGGAAACGGTGGCGTTGCTTTCCTTACCACAGAACCACCATATCCAATATATCCCGTCAGGATGTTGTGGTATGGCGGGATCATTTGGCTTTGAAAAGGAACACTTTGAAATGTCAATGAAAATCGGGGAATTGGTCGTATTACCAGCCATGCGTGAACTATCTGAGGATACCATTCCGGTAGCTCAGGGCGTGAGTTGTCGCCATCAGGTGTTGGATGGAACTGGGGTGAAAGCGTGGCATCCGGTGGAAGTGTTATATGAAGCGGTATTGAAACAATAATTTTGTAGATTTGGGTGAAAAGATAGCGCGGGATAAATGCAAGAATTCGACAGGTATTGCCCCCCTGAATCGGCCGCCATATACAGGTGCCGGGTGACAAGAAACAACAAAGGAAATTCCAATTAAAAACAAAACATATGACACGTTTACATCCAGTTTTATCAATATTATTATGTGCAGGAATGATATGGGGATGGTCTAGCTGCAATCCATCTTTTCCGCCCACTGATCTTTCTGCCGAGCCGCTGATACCTCTTCCGGTTTCCGTTACAT
Organism: uncultured Saprospiraceae bacterium; assembly: GCA_965652315.1. Lineage (GTDB taxonomy): Bacteria > Bacteroidota > Bacteroidia > Chitinophagales > Saprospiraceae > Membranihabitans. The sequence goes on from CBFGVZ010000001.1 coordinate 30,542, forward strand.
CGGACGGGAACGTTTTTCAACTCCGGCATGATATGGACATTTTCGTGGAGGAGGGCCATCCGGAAGTGGCGGAGGCCGGGGAGTACCTCGCCTCGATTTTGGCCCCGGCAACCGGTTTTGAATTGGAATTGAAACCCACAGGTACGCCGCCTGTTAAAGGCCATTTTTACCTGCATCTGGATGATTCTGATCTGGAATTGGGATCGGAGGGATATGTATTGGAAATCACGGATTCGGGTATTGATCTCCGGGCTCCATCCCGGGCCGGATTGATCATGGGTATATCGACCTTGAGACAATTGCTTCCGCCTGAAATTGAATCCCGATCTATCCAGGATATCGACTGGTTGTTGCCTACAGGTACTATCCGGGATTTTCCCGAGTACGAATACCGCGGGGCAATGCTTGATGTGGCGCGACATTTTTTCCCTGTAGAGGTGGTCAAACGGTATATCGATTACCTTTCGCTTTACAAATTCAACAGGCTTCACCTCCATTTGTCTGATGATCAAGGCTGGCGGATTGAAATCAAATCCTGGCCCAAACTCACAGAGATTGGGGGTAGTACCGAAGTAGGAGGCGGTGATGGAGGATTTTATACGCAGGAGGATTACAAGGAAATTGTAGAGTATGCCCGCATTCGGAACATCATGGTCATTCCAGAAATCGATATGCCTGGCCATACCAATGCTGCGCTGGCTTCCTACCCCGAACTCACCTGCGACGGAGTGGCTCCGGAGTTGTATACGGGAATAGAGGTGGGCTTCAGTACGCTGTGTACATCCCGGGAGGTAGTTTACGAATTTATCGAAGACGTGATCCGGGAACTGGTGGATATCACACCCGGGCAGTATATTCACATTGGTGGTGATGAATCTCATGTCACCCCCATGGAGGATTATATCCCTTTCGTAGAGAGGGTGCAGTCCATTGTTCAGAAAACAGGGAAAACTATTATCGGTTGGGATGAAATAGCGAACGCGCGATTGATCCCTGGCAGTATTGTTCAATATTGGGCGGAAGCGGAAAATGCAGTAAAAGGAATCGAACAGGGTGCAAAAGTGCTGATGGCACCAGCCCGAAAAGCTTATTTGGATATGCAATACGATTCCACATCCAGGATCGGATTACACTGGGCCGCTTACATCGAAGTGGATGAGGCATACAACTGGGATCCGGCTACCATAGAGGAGGCGATTGACCGCGAAGATATTATTGGCGTGGAAACCCCGCTTTGGGCCGAAACTATTACCAATCTCGACGACATAGAATACCTGGCTTTTCCAAGACTTCCAGGTTATGGTGAAATAGGCTGGAGCCAACCCGCAGCCCGCAACTGGGCAGAGTATTCTCATCGCCTGTCTGCACAGAAATCCCGGTTTGAAGCTCTGGATATCGGATACTATCCATCGGAGCGTGTACCATGGGGGGACTAGGGCCCAGGGAGCATTTGAGTGTGGTGGTACAGAAGGACATAAAAAATATATGAGGAAGTGGAAAGCACAAGAAATATAATTTTTTGATTCGATGAGGTATTCCATTCATTTGGTCCACAATCGTGGTTTTCGTTGGTTTCATCGATCTGGAATGTATTTTAAAGGTTACATCCGCACGGAAGGGCAGCATCTCGAGGGCGAAAAAGCACTCGACTATTTCACGGGATTTTCTGGTGTGCAGTCCGTCCAGGACAGTTTACCGCGGGTGGATGGTATGTTTACTGTTCTTATCCGAATAAATGATCAGTTGTTGGTGATCGTGGACCGCATGCGTACTTTTCCCCTGTTCTATTCCCACAAGAAAGATGCGATAATGATCACGGACGATCCGTATCAATTCCACAAAATTCATCCTCTTGACGCGGAGTACGCAAAGGAATTTTTATTAACCGGTTTTACTACAGGAAGGAATACCTTATTGAAAGATGTGTACCAAACCCGACCCTGTGAGGCCATACTTTTTGGTGACGGGAAAACGATCAGTCGTCCATATGAATCTCACATAGCTTCACACATATTTTCAGAATCCTTTGATGATTTATTTGCGCACCTGCAAAACCTGCTGCAGGAAATATCCCGGGATTTTATAAAGTCCCTCAATGGCCGGCCAGCAGTCTTATCGCTGAGCGGAGGTTATGATTCCCGACTGATCGCGTGGATGTTGTGGCAATGTGGGTATCATGACGTCCTGTGTTTTACTTATGGGCGGGCTGGCAATGAAGAGCTGGAGAATTCACGGAGGACAGCAGAACAACTTGGATTTGATTGGTTATTTGTCGAATATCGTGAGGGGATGGTGGATGATTACCTCGAATCACCAACTTTTCAGGAATACGTTCGATTCTCCTCCAAACTATCATCCATGCCCTTTCTGATAGATTACTTTGCTGTACAGCATCTTCAGAGACATCAGTTGGTGCCGGATAATGCTGTATTTATCACAGGTCACTCCGGGGATTCAGTGGCAGGCAGTCATTTAAAAGGCCAGTTCAATGCAGGTGATTCTGCTGAGCGAGCAGCACGATTGCTTTATAAGTCTGCATATAATCTTTCACGAATTTCCGGCAGAAAAGACTTTTATACGCGATTGTTGCGCGAAATGGAATCGGGATCCGGCCCTGCTTATGCGCGTTTTGAAAACTGGATTTTATTGGAACGCCAGGCTAAATTTATCGTCAATTCTGCATGCGTGTATGATTTTTTCGGATATGAATATCGAATGCCGCTATGGGATATCAGACTATTGAAATTTTTTCGCCAGGTGCCTCTGGAACATAAAAACTTTAAATATCTGTATGACCAGGTCCTGCGATCTACCTTTTCCAAAGCCCATCTTGACTTTAAAGATGAATTGCAACCAACCGTCCGGGAAATACAATTGCAGAAAATCAAAGAACGCGTGAAAGATCTGCTGCCCGCTAAATTGGTAAGGCGATTGCAGAAACAGCAACCGTGGCATGCTTATGACTTGCTCACAATGCCTATGCAAAAGGCTATCCGGGGTACTATTTACGAAAACCAATGTGGTCCGGAGTATAATTCGGTGATTTGTAACTGGTATATTGCGGAATATTTGAAAACCTTCGAATAAATCCGATTGAAAAAGCCTTTCTACGCTTAATGAAAAAATATATTTGTTAATGTTTTTGTGACCTGTCGGGTAGTGTCATCTGTAAAATTATAATTATATTATTTAATTGTAATGTTTATTCAACTCGATTTGCTAGGGTAGGGTATGGGTATAATTTGTAATATTATTAAAACATCTATATGAGATTTTAGATTAGACCAGGCCTGGTGTTTTTGGGGCCTTAAGTCGTATTAGAAGATTTTGTCATGGTATCGTTTTTGTGATTTTCCCGGTGCTGACCTTGAATGGAAATCCCTCCCATTGAAAGATGCACAGCAAACATTATTAATTTAAATAACGACCATGAGATTAATTGTTTTACTTCTGCTATTTTATTCCTGTCAGGTAGACAACGGTTTTCAGGATTTGACACCGGACAATGATTTTAATTCCACATTTTATTTCAATTCTCCAGCTTTTACAAAAGCGTTGAATAATGTGACCAAGACGGAAAGTGACACCACTTTTGAAATTGACCGACCAGAGTATTTATTTCCTGCTCCGCTGCTTACGATGGAAACGGGGTGGAGAACAACGGATACGTTTGCTTTTGAAACCGTGGATTTTCAGAAGGTACTAAATGTGATTGTTCAGACCGCGGAGGAACAAAGCGTGGAGATTCAGAACTCTGTGGTCTCTTCCAAAATTGGGCAGGTCTCTCTCAACGGTCTGAGCGCGTGGTCCATCCCCGGGAAATATTATCTTGTTCCTTATAATCTGATCAATGGAAAGCGGATATATATCCAGATCACCCGCACCAAAGCACCGGGAAGCAGTTTCCTGACGAAGTGGCATTATACGGCGAATGGATTGTGGATGATCGGCAATAAGAAATCGAATGTCCGACCTGGATTGGACGTATCATAAACCATCCTTAGCCTGGCTATTGTCGAATCTCTGATCCCTTTTTACAAGAACCGCAGCGTATATACTGCTACGGAAAGAATATTTGGTTAAATTTGAAAATTGGTAGAAGGTCTGTACTATTCTCTATTGTACAGACCTTCTTTTTTGGGAGATTACTTCAAAAATCTGACGGATATTCATTTTTGACCAGACCAACCTTATATTCTACCCTTTCTTTCAATTCTGTCTTGTAATTCTCAAGTTTCTGTGCGATCAGTTCGTTGGTCATGCCCAGCATGGAAGCTGCCAGGATACCGGCGTTTTTTGCCCCGTTGAGAGCTACAGTAGCTACCGGAATACCCCCGGGCATCTGGAGAATAGACAAAATACTATCCCATCCATCGATGCTGTTGGAGGAGAGCACCGGCACACCGATAACGGGTAAAGTGGTCAGCGAAGCCACCATTCCAGGAAGATGAGCGGCTCCTCCAGCTCCGGCAATTATCACGCGGATGCCTCTCTCCCGGGCTTCCCGGGCGTACCGGATCATGCGGTCGGGAGTTCTATGGGCTGACACGATAGTGAGTTCGAATGGGATCTCCATATCATTCAGAAAGTCTGCTGCTTGTTTCATGACCGGCAGGTCGGAGTCCGAACCCATGATAATACCGATTTCTGGTTTCATATGCTGATTACTTTTAATGTAGATTGAATTCGAGTTATTTTTTCTTCAATGGTTGGTCGATTTGTACCTAAAACGGTGACGTGTCCCATTTTTCGATACGGCCGCGTTTCAGGTTTGCCATAGATATGTACGTGGACGTCCTCCAGGGCCAGGACTTCATCCATTCCATGATAAGTGGGCTGGCCCTGATATCCTGGTTCTCCGAGTAAATTGAGCATGGCAGCAGGGCGGATTAATTCAGTACTGCCGAGTGGAAGATTGAGCAGCCCACGTAGGTGTTGCTCAAACTGACTGGTGACCGCATTTTCCAGGGTGTGATGGCCGCTGTTGTGCGGACGGGGTGCAACCTCATTGATCAGGATTTCACCAGATTCGGTCCAGAAATATTCAATAGCCAGAAGCCCACTGATACCAAAGGCTTCAATCGTTCGTCGGGAAATAGCATCTAGGTCCACTGCTACATCGTGGGGAATATCGGCAGGTGCGTACAGATAGGCCAGCATATTCTGGTCATTGAATACCATCTCCACCGGATCAAAACACCGGATTTCTCCTTTTTCATTTCGAGCGGCCACCACGGCCAGCTCTTTCCGAATAGCCACTTTGTCCTCCGTGATCGACGGACCTTTCAACAACCGATCCAAATCATTTTCCTCATTGACCAAATGCACCCCACGGCCATCGTATCCCTCTCCCCGGGTTTTCTGTACGAATGGAATCCGGATGTGACCTGTTTTTACTGCGTTAAAAATCTCTTCCCGGTTGCTAAATTTTTCAAACCGGACTGTGGGTAGATTATGTTCTCTGTAAAATCGGTTTTGCCTGTATTTGTCCTTGATAATTTCAAGCGCTCTGGGGTGTGGATGCACCCGGACACCTTCTTTTTCCAGTTCGTATAAAGCCTGAATATTGACATGTTCGATCTCTACGCCCAATATATCCAGGTTCGTACCAAAGCGCATTACATCTTCATAATCCTGAAAATCTCCCTGTACGAATTGCCAGGCATTGATTCCTCCAGGGAAGGTAGGATCTTTGTCGAGAAGTGAAAGTGAAAGGTTCCATTGATTGGCTGTGTAATTGAGCATTTTACCCAATTGACCTCCACCCAAAATTCCGATCCGAGCCTGTTCTATATACATATTTTTTCGGGAATATTTTTTTATTTTTTGCGAAATATCAGGATCTCTACGTGTGGAAATGGTATATTCATTTTCCCATTGGATACCACTGACAAAAATAATTAAACCTGACCGATATGCCTAAAATAGCTTTGCGAAATGCCAAAATAGTCAATGAAGGCCGGATCGTAGAAGCCGATGTTCTAATCAGGGAGGATCGGATCGAAAAGATCGGTGTATTTGATGCAAAAGTGGATAGCGAGATCGATCTCAATGGAGATTATCTTATGCCTGGTGTGATCGATGATCAAGTCCATTTCAGAGAACCGGGAATGACTTACAAAGCCACCATCGCATCGGAATCCAGGGCTGCTGTGGCCGGAGGAGTGACCAGTTTTATGGAAATGCCCAATACCAGACCACCGGCCCTGACCCAGGAGATTCTGGAAGCCAAATACCAAATCGCAGCTGCAAGCAGTTCCGTAAATTATTCCTTCTTTATGGGGGTCAGCAATGATAATTACGACGAAGTGATGCGAACGGATCCCCGGCAGGTATGTGGGATTAAGATTTTTATGGGTTCCAGCACAGGGAATATGCTGGTAGATGACGAAAACCAATTAAGCCGTATTTTTGGCCATTCCCCGATGTTGATCGCTACCCACTGCGAAGATGAAGTCATTATAAGACACAATACAGCCTTTTTTCAGAAAATTTACGGCGATGACATCCCATTTTACTTACATCCGGACATTCGCAGCAGGCAAGCCTGTTATATAAGCAGTGATTTTGCGGTTTCCCTGGCCCGGAAATACGGTAGTAGATTGCACATCCTGCACATCACTACAGCGGAAGAAACCCGACTTTTTGAGAATCAGCAGGCGCTTCGAGATAAGAGGATAACCAGCGAGGTATGCGTTCATCATCTGACTTTTGACAGTCGCGATTACCGGGATAAAGGTGGACTGATCAAATGCAATCCCGCCATTAAGCGTCCTCATGATCGCAAGGCGTTATGGGATGCTCTCCTTGATGATCGGCTTGATGTGATCGCCACCGATCATGCTCCGCATACTGCTGATGAAAAGGACCATGAATATATCCATTGTCCATCGGGTCTTCCACTGATCCAGCATGCTCTGGTTCAGATGATGGAACACCATCACGATGGCCTGATTTCATTACCCCGCCTGGTAGATAAGATGGCACATGCACCTGCGGTTTGTTTCAGGATCTCAGATCGAGGTTTTATTCGGGAAGGTTACAAAGCTGATCTGGTACAGGTATCAGACAACGAACCCTGGACGGTCAATCGTCAAAACATACTTTATAAATGTGGATGGTCCCCCTTAGATGGAAGAGTATTCCGATCCCGGGTAGTTCGTACTTTTATTAATGGTCAGGCGGCTTTCGACCAGGGCAAATTTCATTCCAATCTTTTTGGGGAACGCTTGTTGTTTGATAATTAGACACTTTCGAAAACTATTCCGGAAATCCCTGTTGGTCTCCTTTTTACTTTGTGGAAAATATTGGGTTTTGTTGGCGAGATAGTGAGTATTTGTGTAATTTGGCGCTGTAAAATGATTTAATAACAAATACAACATTCTCAATAAATACGTTATGCAAAACCTGATAAAATTTTGTGCTTTGATCCTGATTGTCGGCTTAGTTGGATGTGGTGGTTCGGGAGAAGACGGGCAGACGGATACCAGTAACACGACTTCCGAAACGGAGCAAGAAACGGAGCAACCGTCAACTTCATCCTCCAATGTTCCGGCCAGTGAACGAGTGGATCTTGAAAACAAAGGTATCGGGCCCATCACCAATATCGATTTACCTCCCGATATCGACCGGAAACTGGCGGTCAAAGGCAAGGAAATTTATGATTCCAAATGTGTGGCCTGTCATCATGTCGACACCAAGTTGATCGGTCCGCCACAAAAAGGCATTCTGGAACGCCGTACCCCTGAGTGGATCATGAATATGATCATGAATCCCACCGAGATGCTGGAGAAGGATCCGCTGGCTATGGACCTGTTGGAAGAGTTTAATAATACACCCATGCTCGATCAAAACATCCAGGAGGATGAAGCCAGAGCATTGCTGGAATATTTCAGAACGTTGTAGTCAATTAGCGTACTCCGAAATTAATTTTTACTGTGGCAGTAAATCAGTCAGTTTCCCCGATTCAAGGAGGGCAAACCTGCCACGGTCATCGACCTGAATGGTAGCGGCCTCCATTTCCGGGTCATGTTCGAAAAAGAGAATATCCTGAGTTTCCACCAGGTCTGTTAGAAAACGCTCTTTTTCTTCCATGGTTTTCAGAGGTTGCATATCATACGCCATGATATACGGGCGACGGATGTGCCAGCGGCCGGGAATGAGATCTGCACCGTACCATAAATGGCGATTGTTGCCGGGTAAAGGCACCCTTAGCAACATCATGGCCGTGGTGTGCCCGTACAAAAAACGGACGGATAGGTCGTCGATCCATGCTACATCTTCCGTTTGGATGTCGATCATTTGCAGTCGTCCCTGCTCCCTTAGCGGTACGAAGTTTTCTTTTAAAAACGATGCTGCTTCTCTTGGATTAGAGTGAAAAGCCCAGTCATAATGGACTTCATTGGACCAGTATGTGGCATTGGGGAAGGTTGGCCGGATGTCACCACGTTCATTTCTGTACAATGCTCCACCCACATGGTCAAAATGCAAATGGGTCAGAAATACATCGGTGATCTCTTCCGGTTCAATCGAAATGGCCGCAAGCGACTCGGTTGATGACCTTCCGGATGAAGCGAATATGGACCGGAATTTCTCATCTTGCTTCGTACCAATTCCGGTATCCACCAGGATTTTTCGGTTTCCGTTTTCGATGAGAATGCTTCGCATGGCCCATTGGCACAGATTGCGATCATCCGGAGGATTGAGCTTACTCCACAGGACTTTGGGCACTACACCAAACATCGGGCCGCCATCGAGTTTGAAATATCCGGAAAGTACGGTTGTGATTTTCATCGTTTCAATTTATGTACCTGAATCAGACACTTTTGAATGGCTTGAAACCAATTTGTTTTTTGGTCTGCTTTTTGAGTTTTTGTTCCAGCGCAATCATTTCCAGTGCAGCGTGTGCAGCTTCTTTACCTTTGTTTTCCCTGGAACCATCCGCCCGTGCAAAGGCCTGTGCTTCATTGTTGACGGTAAGAACGCCAAAAACGAAAGGCTTCCCATATCGAAGGTTTAGCCCCATTATGGCGCTCGTAATTCCCTGATTGATAAATACATCATGGTCGGTTTCTCCTTTGATCACACATCCCAGACAAATAACAGCATCAGGTTGGACGGTGCTTTCAAGATACTGTGCGCCCAGTGGCAATTCAAAGCTGCCGGGAACCATTTCGTGAAAAATGTTTTCCACGGGAATTCCGGAGTCTTGCAGGGCTTTTAGACATTCATCGGCCATCTTGTCGGTAATGGCCATGTTCCACCGGGCCTGGACGATGCCGATTTTGAGTCGTTCCGGATCTTCAATTTCAATTTTCGAGTCGATTTTTCCTTTTATGCTCATTAGGCTGTAAATTTTTGAGGGTCATTAAACATTTGAATTTTTGCCACAAAAAAAGGCGGGTTTGAATGCCCGCCTTTAAGATATTAAAAGTTTGAAGTAGTGCAACTTATAAGGTCAATTAATTCAGACTCTGACTGTACTGAATGTTGTCGATGTATTTTTTGATATTGTATCCGTCCGGGCTTTGCGGGTATTTTTCCTGAATTTTCTGATAGGCACTTAATGCCTGATCATATTCACCCTGGTGCTCGTACAACATGCCCAGTTTTTTCAGGTAATATGGGGTCAGATAGTTATTGTCTCCGGCACTGACCGCTTTTTTGTAATAATTGATAGCCTGGTCATATTCTTCCAATTCGGAATATGCATCACCGAGTGCACCGTTTTTGGTAATAGGGGTCAGGCTTCCGTCCGCTTTGAAATCTTTCAGGTATGAAATTGCTGCTTCGTATTTTCCTAGCTTGAGATAGGATATCCCAGCGTAATATTCCGCCAGATTTGCAGTTTTGGTCCCGCTGTACTCATCAATAATATCCAATAGTCCCATGTTCCCGGCGCCAGGACTCAACAGGGCATTTTCAAAGGAATCACGCTCAAACTGTAATTCAGCCATATATATCGCATTCACTGCTTCCTGTTCGCGGGGTTTTTGATACAGATGCGTATAAGCCAGATAGCCGACTACCAGAATGACTATGGCCGCCACCGCTCCTACGATGAGTTTCTGGTTCTGCTCAAAGAAGTTTTCGGTTTTAATTTCTCGTTTTATGGACATATAAATTTTTATTCAACTCCCTCAAATATGAAAATTCAGGCAAAAGTATAAAAATTCTATAATATTGATCTGATTGTAGCGCTGAATGTTGTAAAAAGTATGCCGATTTCTGCTCTGTCGGATCGGTAATCGTTTTTTTGCCGATGAATCGACATTCGAGCCCTGTTTTTAATGTCCGTACGATTTATTTCAGGAAAGGGTAATCGTCCTCTACATAGTTGTCGTCATACAACTCGGCAGGATCGGGATAATCGGATTCTTCAGCGAATTTAACGGATTGCTCTATGATCTTTTTTATATCATCCTTGATCTGTTTGATTTCCTTTTCAGTGGCGATTTCTTCTTCGATCAATTTCTTTTCAAGCATTTTGACGGGATCTTTTTCCTGGTATGATTTGAGTTCTTCCTTGGTCCGGTATTTCGCCGGATCAGAAACCGAATGTCCTTTATACCGGTAAGTTTCCACTTCCAGAAAATATGGACCATTGCCCGACCGGATATAATCTGCTGCTTCCCGGAAAGCATGATGTACAGCCTCGGGATTCATCCCATCTACCGCTTTACTCGGGATTTCAAATACGTTCCCCACTTTATAAATGTCCGTCAAACTAGAAGTACGTTCGACGGATGTACCCATGGCATAATTGTTGTTTTCACAGACGTACAGGACTGGAATATTCCACGTTTTGGCCATATTAAAAGACTCGTATAGGGCACCCTGGCGAGCGGCGCCATCACCGAACATACAGACCGCAATCCGGTCGGTTTCATTATACTTTTCTGCGAAACCGATCCCGGTACCTATCGGAATTTGTGCTGCGACGATACCGTTCCCACCGAAATACCTGTTTTCTTTTGAAAAAAAGTGCATCGATCCGCCCTTGCCTTTGACGACACCGGTTTTCTTGCCCCACAGTTCGGCCATGCAGGCATCTGCACTGACACCTTTCATCAGAGCAATGCCGTGTTGCCGATATCCGGTCACTACTGCATCGTCCGGTCGCAGTGCGGTTTTCATTCCAGCAGCGATGGCTTCCTGTCCGATATAAACATGGAGGAATCCACGGATGTTCTGTTTACCGTATTCCATCAAAGAACGTTCCTCAAAGCGACGGATCAGTAGCATGGTTTCATACCAGGTGAGGTAAGTTTCCTTACTGAATTCTTCCTTATCTTTGGTCTTTGTATTTTTATTGGTCTGGGTGGCCATAGTATTTTTAATTGGTTAAACGGCATCCTTTTTCCTGCCTCAAAATTGGAACTCAAAGATATGAAATCTGGTATATTAAAAACAAATGCTGATCACAAAATATACTTCCGTTGCAAATAGACAGACTCAAATTGGTGAATTTCAAGAATTACCAGGCCTTCAATGTTGATTTCCATCCCCGACTCAATTTGATTTTGGGCAATAATGGCGTCGGTAAGACCAACATTCTGGATGCATTATATTATCTGGCATTTGGTAAGAGTTATTATGCGATCGCGGATCGGAAACTGATCCGTTTTGAGGCCATGAAAGGAAAGGACAGCTTTTTTCGGGTGGAGGCTTCCAGTGCGAGCACAGATCGTTTTGTGATGACTTACGCACCAGATCGGGGTAAAACCATCTCCCGAAATGACGTGGAATACGATCGGATCTCGGATCACATCGGGGAAATACCGCTGGTGTCTATTTTTCCGGAGGATATTTATCTGATCCGGCATGGTTCAGCGTTGCGTCGAAAATTTGTGGATGGCACGATCGGCCAGTTGGATCGGACTTATCTGAATGCCTTACTGCGATACAATCAGGTCCTTCGCCAGAAGAACGAATTGTTGAAAAACCGAAGGATCAGTTTTTCAGATAAAACCATTCTCCTCGACAAATACGATCTGGATCTCATTCCATTGATCGCCACCATCGAACAGGGACGGACGGAATTTACGAAGGACTTTGACCCGTTATTCACCTCCTATTACCGCAAAATTGTTCAGCAGGATTCGGAAACAGCACAGGTGGAATATGACCGTTCCTTCCAATCCAATGATATCGGAAAGGAACTGAAAGCACGCCGGCATATTGATATGGAGAAGTTCCGTTCCACCGTAGGACCCCACAAAGACGATTTTAAATTATTACTCTATGGCCAACCGGCCCGGCATTTTGCCAGCCAGGGTCAGCAGAAAAGTATTTTGTTTGCTTTGAAACTGGCTCAGAATGCCTATATTAAAGGTGTTTTAAAGCGAAGCCCGGTCCTGTTGCTGGATGATTTTTTTGAGAAACTCGACCAACGCCGGATCCACCATGTGATGACCATTCTTGCATCCGAACATTCTGGCCAGATCTTCGTTACGGATACTGACCGGGAGCGGATGATCCGTATGGCTGAAAATGCAGGGCTTGAATATGCGACCATCCCCATCAGTGAAGAATAAAAAACATTATGATTCATGACATCCAAAGACGAAACCAGAAACATCAGAAATATCCTTTCCGCAATCGCCAGTGACCCCCGATATGCCGGTAAGTTGGATGAAAAAAAAATTGAAAAGGTATGGCACGAAACCAATAACGCTTATGTGGTGCAACGTACCCGCAAGATCACCTTTCGGGACGGAAAGCTAATCCTGTACATCGATTCCGCACCGCTTCGGCAGGAACTTTTCAATTCCCGTGAACAAATCCGTGAAAAAGTTAATAAAGCGTTGGATGGCGAGATCGTGGAAGAAATTGTAATCCGTTGAGAAGTGGTAGCAGGAATGGATCGTGTTGAAACGGGGCAACAGAGAATGAAGAGGTTCATTACTCACTTACACGCCCCGGGTTGATCACTATTTCGCCATTTGCTGCGCCATCTGATATGCCTTATATGCGTTGATTCTTTTTCCGGATACACTGAGGGAGTCGAAATCCACCTTTTCTCCGGTGCCGGGTTGGATAACAGGGATATCGATGGAATCACCGGATTTCATGATAATCTCTTTCACCTCTTCAGCACTGAGAGAAGGAAAATTAGCCCGGATTATAGCTGCAACACCCGCTACAACAGGTGAGGCGAAACTCGTACCGGAAGCGAATTTATATTGATTACCTGGTTCGGCGGAATAGACCAGATGGCCGGGAGCAAAAATATCCACATTCTTTTGGCCGTAGTTGGAGAAGGAAGCCACACTGTTTTCATCAGTCAGACGACTCAGAGCACCCACCTCGATCCAACCTTTGGCATACTTTTTACCACCGAACAATCCGCGCTTTTTATATAGATCTGTCGGGTAATTTTCTTCTACATCTATATCCATATTTGAGTTTCCGGCTGCATGTACCAGCAGAACATCGTTTTTCACTGCGTATTTGACCGCTTTATCTACTATTTTTTTATCCGGAGAGTATCCTTTTCCGAAACTCATATTGATCACTTTGGCGCCATTATCCACGGCATAGATGATGCCATTGGCCACATCCTTATCCCGTTCATCGCCATCCGGTACTACACGAACGCCCATGATTTCCACCTGATCCGAAATACCGAGCATACCAAGGTCATTGTTTCGGTCTGCACCAATGATGCCGGCTACGAAAGTTCCATGGAATGCATCTGGACCAGCGATGTCATTGTTACCGTAATATTTCTGGGTTTTATTGGAATAATCATCCTGTACGATGTCCCGGGGATCGAATTCCGGGTTGTACCCGTATTTGAATTTGGATTCAAAGTAATTTGCGCCTTCCTCAAAATCCTCCAGAATGAAGGATTCGAAAGCTTCATAATTGCTGAATGACTGGCCGGTGTTCTGAAGTATATTTTCCAATACAGCTAAAACCTGGCTATTGGCCTGGTTGTTATCTTTTTTCATTTCATTCACACTAGACGTGCTGATCTCCTGATTGTTGCCAACTACATTTTTGGTCATTTCCAGGAAATTGTTGATGAAAATCTTCTGGTTTGAAATTTCATCGTATTGATTTCGGGCTTTTTCCGATTCTTCTTCAATTTTCTCCTGGAATTCCAGGTATTGGTTGTATTCGGCCCGTTCTTTTTTGTTTAGGGTCTTGGGATCGACTGATTCGAATTTTTTGTGCATTTTTGCATAGAGCCGGGTGATTTCATAAGTATCGTGATTCACATTGCGACCATCGGGACCACCGATAAAGTTCCAGCCATACACATCATCTACATAACCATTCTGGTCATCGTCCACCTTGTTTCCTGTTTTTTCTCCCGGATTCACCCACATGACGTCTTTGAGATCCTCGTGTTCGGGGTCGACACCCCCATCAATGACTGCGACGATTATTTTATTTTCCGGATTGTGAATCAGATTATTTTCATAGATGGGACTGACATTGGCTCCATTGGTGGAATCCGTTCCAAGGAGGTGCCAGTTTTCTTCCTGTGCATCTGAAATAATTAAGAATGACAAGAAAAATAAAAAGGTGGAAAATATGGTTTTGAAGGAGTAAGTCATATGATGAGAATTGATAATTACTGATTTTGCGGACGAAACTACATTTTTTTACATTAATCAGCCGGGACGTTATACATTCAGTAACATTTTTATCGACAAATGAACGGGGTTATTGTATGAAGCAATTTATTCAAGCCATAATAACGACGGGTGTATTCATTTTATTTTTGGTGCGTCCAGTTCAGGCCCAGACACTTGAGCTAGGCATAGGTCTTGGTTTGTCGGCATACAATGGAGACGTGCTTCCTGAGACCTTTGCGTTTCCCAAGACTTCGGGTTTTGCGGGGCAATTACAGCTTTCAATGCACGTCAACGAACGGATTCGGGCACAGTTATTTTACAATCGTGGTCGATTAACGGGTTCAGATGCTGATTTTGAGGTGTACGATCGGAACCTGACTTTTTCGACGAACATCGATGAGGTCGGACTGCGGGGATTTTTCAATGTCCTTCCTTTTGATCCTTATGGTGAGTCGGGGAGCCCGTTCACGTTTTACGCCGGGGGAGGGGTCAGCGTCTATCATTTCAATCCCTTCACCACCAATCTACAGGGCCAGAAGATATATTTGCAAGAAATCGGTACAGCCGGTCAATATCTGCCCGATGAGGCGGAACATCCCAGGCCTTACAATTTGACACAGCTTGGAATTCCCCTGACAGCGGGTATTTCCTGGGCAGTGACACCGCGAATCATTTTGAGTGTGGAAGCGGATTATCGCGTGTTGTTCACGGATTATCTCGATGATATTGCCAACGATCCGCACCCCGATTTCGATAATTTACTACTTCAGAATGATCAGGCTGCCCTACTAACCAATCGGGCCTGGGAGCTTATTTATGATCCCGATGCCGGTCTCAACCCTATCGATGTCGCCCGGAATTATTACCAGTCCAACAATCTGAGTAGTAGATTGCGTTCGGTGGGAACGAGCAATGATGTATTTGGGTTTTTGCTATTTCGGGTTTCTTTTTTACTGGAGGATTTTTCTCTGGGCGGGAAAACGGGTTTTGGATGTTATAAATTTTAAAATACTACTTATAAAAGTTTACCGAAGAGCTACAGGATTTGCGACTTCTTCAAAATAAAATGAAACCACCTCGACCTGAACTGGTACTGGACTGGTATAAAAACCAAAATACGAAAAAAATTCTCCGGAGGAAGGAATACGTAGCTTCAGGATTTTTCTACACTTTCTTCAGAACCTGAAACCTATTCCGGGGGAAAGCCACATCCCACCAACAAATATGGCTTCAGATTTCTGCCTCCAAATTCCCATCCCTTCCAGATGGAATCGTTTACTTTTTGTTACTTTACAATCTATTTGTGACCTATTCGTAAACGGGTGATTTGACTGATTTTCTGCACATACTCAGACAATACTGGGGGTATGATTCCTTCCGGAAATCCCAGGAAGAGGCAATCCTATCCATCTGCTCCGGCAGAGATACTATGGCTATCCTGCCAACTGGAGGCGGGAAATCCCTGTTGTACCAACTCCCGGCACTACATTTGGGTGGCGTCACACTTGTCGTATCGCCGCTTATTGCCCTAATGGATGATCAGGTGTGGCAATTGCAAAGACGGGGAATTTCAGCTTATGCCTGGCACAGTGGTAAATCAGCACATGAGCAGCAGGTTATCCTGGAGAACGTATTGCGTAGTAAGGAGGCCGTTTTGTTATATGTTTCTCCTGAACGACTGGAGACCGAGGCTTTTACTCATTTTAGCAAGCAGATTGATCTACGCCTTCTGGCTGTGGACGAAGCGCATTGCATTTCTCAGTGGGGGCACGATTTCCGCCCGGCTTACAGAAATATCAGGCAGTTTCGGACAGCACATCCCACTTTGCGGGTCATCGCCCTGACCGCTACGGCTACACCCCGCGTGGAAGCGGATATTATCGACCAACTGGAGATGGACAATCCCCGGGTTTTTCGACAGTCCGTGTATAAACCCAACCTCAACCTCTATGTTCTGGAGGAAACTGATAAGTACAAATTCATTGTTCGGCATGTCCAAAGCTTGCCGGGAAGTGGCATTATTTACATTCGGCACCGGAAGGGTACGGAAGAAATCGCACGTATGCTGTCGAATTACGGTATGAACGGAATGTATTATCACGCAGGAATATCACCGGAAGAACGACGGATCATTCAGGCCAAATGGCTGAGTGGTGAGTACAGGTTTGTGGTGGCGACCAATGCATTTGGTATGGGGATTGATAAGCCTGATGTCCGCTGGATCATTCATATGGCACCGGTGGCCACTGTGGAGGAATATTATCAGGAGACGGGTCGTGCCGGACGGGACGGACAGCCTGCCAAAGTGTACTTGTTATGGAATGAGGAGGATTTCGAGAATATGACTAAAATTCTGAACATAGCTTATCCGGAAAAATCTGTACTCGAAGATGTGCTCAAACGATTTATTTATTATTATAAAATACCCAGTGGAACGAGCCTGGTCGAACAACGGTTTGATATGGTCGCATTATCGGATCATCTTGAGATTTCTGCTTTCCAGATTCACAGCGTATTTTCACTGCTGATGAAAATGCAGATCCTGGAATATCAGGAACCGGTGATGCTTGAAGGCAAAGCTACTATTCTGGTTCAGCCACCACAGATCGCAGAAGTCAGGGCACAGCATCCCCGATTGTGTGAGGTACTGGAATATTGGATTCGCAGCCGTGACAATGCTTTTTGGGCGGAAATTCCGATAGATTTTGACGAGGTCATGGAGGCATTATCCGCTTCCAGAAAGGATGTAATGCAACGTTTGGATGCCCTGCACCGTTATGGAATGATCGATTACCGCGCAGAAGCGGAGTTTGGTATTATCCGGTTCCCGAATGGGAGGCCAGTGTTGGAACACTTGCAATACGATATGAAGATGGTGAAGGATCTGTATCAGCGACAATTGATCGGCATGGAACAGATGATGCATTTTATCCGGGAAGGGCGGTGCAGATTCCGGTTTTTGCAGCGATATTTCGGCGAGGAAACGGATCGGATCTGTCGCCATTGTGATATCTTTTTTCGAAAGGTCGCCGGGCGACGAAAAGCGATTCACGAATTGTCTTCAAAATGGTGGGATGAAATTCCCCCGGAAGGCGTCGAATTGTCGGATCTTGTCGTTCGGGAACAAAATGAATTTCAGGCGCAGGAGGTCATACGATACCTTTACAGGGATCAGAGAATCAAGTATACAGGTGGTAAAATTTACAAAAACGGATGAAACCCATAGTGACCATCTGGACCACCTCCCAGTTCCCATTTGATCAGCGACTCCGGCGAATAGCCTCTGCGTTGAAATCAGCGGGCTGGAATGTAACGGTGTGGGACCGTAAAACGGCTGACAATGCCCGGGGCAAAATCGATGTGGCTCCGTCAACCGGTCCCTCATTTTATCTGGCTTATAACAGAGCGATTGCCCGGAATGTGAGTAAGACGACATCGGAGTTGATATATGCCGCGGATATCGATGTGATGCCGGGGCTGATGTGGGGGCTGGGCAAATACAAAAGACACAAACTCATTCTCGATCTTCACGAATGGTTTCCTGAAGTCGTAGAACTGGATCGAAAACCGATCAAAAAAGCGATATGGCGAATAATAGAAAGTCAAAGTGTTGCATTTGCAGATAAGGTGATTACAGTCAATCGATCGCTTCAACAAATCCTTGAAGCGAAATATAATAAGAAAATTTCGGTCGTTCAAAATGTTCCCGTTCTTACAGAATTACCGGAGGTGAATATTGATAAAAGGCTCAATAATAAAGTGTTGTATTATCAGGGAGCAATCAATGAAGGAAGAGGACTAGAGGACGCCATTCGGAGCCTGCATCATTTACCAGGATGGACGTTTTGGTTGGTAGGCGATGGGGATATTACGGAGCGCCTCATGAATTTGGCAGTTGAAGAGGGGCTATCAGAAAGGGTGGATTTCAAAGGCAGACAACCTCCTGAAGTGTTACAGGTCTTAGCGGCTCAGGCTACAGTGGGTCTGAATTTGCTCGAAGGGCGTTCCCGGAGCTATTATTACAGTCTAGCCAATAAATATTTTGATTATATTCATGCATTGTTGCCAGGATTACACATGAACTTCCCCGAGTATCGTGCGTTGATGGGCATTTACCCAACCGGAAGAATGTTGGAGGAATTGTCGCCGATGGGCATCGGAAAGCATGTACAGGAGATGGTCAAAAATCCGGAGCAGTATGTGGCTATGATGGACCAATGCAGTGCTGCGCGGAGCAAATATCACTGGCAGGAGGAATCGAAAAAGCTATTGGCAATCCTGAAAGATGGGTAATAACTTCTTTGATATTTATCAGATTATCATGGTAAAAATCCCCCCTTTTACCATGAGTATTTCACCAGTGGTTGCATATCCGGGTTGATAAACCTGCCCATCACTTTAGGCTACGAAAGAACTTATCCCGAATGATTCCCCACATACAGTCAGGAAAAGATGCATTATTTAGAATAACAATCTCACATTGTCAGAAAATTGGTGGTTTGCTAATGTTCTGATGATGTCGGAATTTGTGCTCTGGTATCCCGGATTGTAAAAGCTCCACTGATGCGAACCGAGACTGTTCCTAACGTCCCCACGATAATGGGCCTTCGACAACATTCAGCCATACCTCGCGTCTAAATAGAGCAAATCCCATGTGTAATCCGGGTTACCTGTATATTCCTAAAACCAAAATCCAAACGGATATAGCAGCACTTTTAAAAGTCTTATATACTTTTGTGGACAGATCAACTGATGATTATTTGAGTCAGGACATTTCATATAAACGGATCCTTTTTTTGGCTCTTCCCATCATGGTGGGGAGTGTGGTTCAGAACGCTATCGCTATGATGGACAGTCTGTTTCTCTTTTATTTGGGGGAGGACGATTTTGCAGCCATCGGATTTGTGAGCGCGTTTTATCTTATCGTGGTTTCGATCGGATATGGGTTCTCGAGAGGTGGACAGATCATTATGGCTCGGCAGGATGGCGGGCAACAACTTCGTCGGATTGGCATTACCTTCAATACTAATCTGATCATGCTGCTCATCCTGGCTATTTTGTTTTTTGTAGTGGTCCGGTATCTTTCCCCGTGGTTCCTGAAATTCCTGATGAGTAATGAAAACATTTATGATAAAAGCGTATCCTACCTGCACCATCGTTCCTGGGGTGTTTTCACAGGCTACCTGGGACTGGGTATGATCGCACTTTATACTGGCGTATCGAACACCAATTTTCTGGTTTTTGCAACCGTTATCCTGCTGGGTACCAACGCTATTTTCAATTATGGGTTGATCTTTGGCAATCTGGGTATGCCACAGATGGGTATTGCCGGTGCAGCTGTCGCTAGCAACATATCCGAACTGGCTGGACTGCTGGCCTTTGTGATCAATATTCTCTGGAGTGGTGACTTCAAAAAATACTCTATTCCGTCCAGAGCCCTGGCCAGCTTGAGTGTTGGGAAGGATATTCTCAAAATTTCCATGCCACTCGTACTGCAGGCCAGTGCAGGCGTGGCGAGTTGGTTTGTCTTATTTGCACTGGTGGAGAATATGGGCGAACGGGAGCTCGCCATTTCCAATCTAGCCCGAATTTTTTACCTCGTACTGAGCATTCCCCTCTGGGGGTTCTCTGTGTCGGTCAATACCATGGTCAGCAATGCGATGGGTTCGAGGAAATATGGAAATGTACTGGCTATAGTACGGCGGACTTCGATCCTCACCTTTGCTATTACCATGGTTATTGCCATCCCGGTACTCCTTTTCCCGGAATACTTTGTCCGGCCATTTCTCAATGATGTTCAAATGATAGTCCTGTACCAGTCTCAAAGTGTGCTGCGGGTCGTCCTGGGAATACTTGTATTTTACATTCTGGGTACGGTGATCTTTCAGGGAATGATCGGAACGGGGAGAGTTGTGCTGTCGCTTACAATCCAGTTGATTTGCGTCGCATTTTATATCGTACTTTTGATCGTAGGCGTAAAAGGACTGGGACTCGGACTGGAGGCTGCGTGGGGTATTGAAATTTTGTATTGGATTGCTATTTATGTCATTAACCTAATATACTTTAAGTATTACTTTAATAAATAGCTCAGGTTTTCCACACAATGTTAATATGAGGTTTTTCCAAATATATAAAATGACCGTATTTTGCAGCCATGCGACTATCTAGAATAGAGATCAGGGGATTCAAGAGCTTCGCTGAAGAAACCCATATTTTGTTCAATGATGACATCATTGGGATCGTCGGACCCAATGGTTCCGGCAAAAGCAATATTGTCGATGCCATCCGGTGGGTCCTGGGTGAACAAAGCAGCCGGGAACTACGCCTTGAAAATATGGGAGACGTCATTTTCAATGGTTCCAAAACCAAAAAAGCTGGTAATGCTGCCCGGGTTTCGATCACATTTGAGAATACGAAAAATCTCCTCCCCACAGAATATTCCGAGGTTACCCTGACCCGAAAACTCTACCGTTCCGGTGAAAGCGAATATCGCATCAACGATGTTAAATGCCGGTTGAAGGACATCAGGGCACTTTTCATGGACTCTGGTATCGGATCTAACACCTACGCCATTATTGCTCTGGGTATGGTCGATGATATATTGGCGGATAAGGAGAACGCACGTCGTGCGATGTTTGAACAAGCAGCGGGTATTTCCAAATACAAGGAACGGAAAAAGGAAACGATCAACAAATTACGGCATACGGAAGCTGATCTGGAACGGATTCAAGACCTGGTATTTGAAATCGAAAAGAACCTGAAATCTCTGGAACGCCAGGCCCGACGAACGAAGCGATTTTATGAAATCAAAGAATCATATAAGCAACTCAGCACGATCCTGGCTGCGATCCAATTGCAAGAACACCGAAAGGCCAAAAAGGATACGGAGGATAAAATCGAACGGGAAATGGATCAGATCCGTTCACTCGAAACCGCCATTTCCCAAAAAGAAGCTGATATCGAATCCGTCCGTAAGTCCAACATAGACCAGGAGCAGGCGCTCTCACAGTCTCAAAAACAGCTCAATGCTCTGGTATCCCAGATCCGTACTACCGAGGAAAACATCCGGATTGAAAAGCAACAACTCGAATTCCGGAAAAAGGAAAAGACGGAACACGAAACCCGTATCCAGACACTGGAAGCAGAGGCAAACGTCCTGTCTGAAAAACTAGCTCAATGTGACCGGCGTTTGAATCATGAACTGGGCGGTGAACAAAAAATCCGGGCGGAATGGGATCAGTCATCCGAGCAGCTCCGGTCATTGAAAGAACAGTATGAGGCGAGTAAAACCTCATTCGACAGTCTGTATGAAGAGATTCGAATGTTGGAAAAGGAATCCAACCAAATCGAAAAAGCCATAGCAATTAGCGAATCCAGACAGGAGAAATTTATCGCAGATCAGCAACGTCTGGAAAAAACCATTGTCGAACTTCGGGCGTCAATGGAATCAAGAGTCCAGGAGGAGGAAAAACTTGTGAAGGAGGAAGAAAAGTGTACCACCCGTATAGAAGCCCGGGAGGAATTCATCTTTAAGACCAATGCTGAAAAAGAGGAGCTGGAAAACAAGGAAGAATCCATAGTCAAAGTATTGCAACGCCTCAACAGACAACTGGATGCCAAAACAAACGAGCAAAAATTGCTCACCGAGTTTCTACGGAAAATGGAAGGTTTTCCCGAGAGTATCCGCTATTTGTCCCGGCATAAGGACTGGAAAGGGAAGGGGGTGATTTTATCCGATCTGCTCGCTGCTGATCCGCCTTACAGGGGGTTGCTGGAAACCTGGCTGGATCAGTACCTCAATTATTTTGTAGTAGAATCGATCGATGATGCGGTAGAAGCGGTCCGTCTGTTGGGTGATGCGGACAAGGGACGTGGTTACTTTTTTATACTGGATGAATTACCGCAACCAGAACCTGCGATGTGGCAGGCTGGAACTGGGGAAGTGGAAGCCCTTAAGGTGGTGCAATATGAGGAAAAGTACGATGCGTTGTTCCGGCATTTACTAAAAAATGTATTTTTTACGGATCGGGAATCAGGAGAAGTTCGGAATGCAGACGAGGATAAGATACTGTTGTTTACAGATGGAAGAATACAGCGGAGCAAAGGATGGATGACGGGTGGTGTGGTGAGCTTATTCGAAGGGAGCAAACTCGGCCGTCAACAACAAATTGACCAGCTCAGTACCGAAATCGGAGCAATCCGGGAGAAAATTGAAAATTGCGAGTCCGAACTCGATGCACTGAATGATCGGATCTCAGAACTCGATACCTCCGAAGCGGAAGAGGAACTCGAAGTGTGGAGAGAATCACTTCAGAAAGTACGGGCGGGGCAAATGCGACTCGTCACTTCAAGGGAGATGGAGCAAAGGTCACTGGAACGGGAGAAAAAGGTGCTGGAGGAACTTCGTCAGGCCTTCGAGATGGATGCTGGAGAGGGAGCTGAGAAAAAAGCAAAATGGGAAAAAATTCTCCTGGAACTGGAGGAAAAACAAAAGTTATTAGCGGACCGGGACGGCCAATATCGGGCATTGTCCGATCAGTACAGCGGCCATCGGCAAGCTTACAATGAACTGCATATCAAACTGGTACAACAGGAAAATTTACTCGAAACCCTACGCAGGGAACAAGAAAACCTGACAGATAAACAAGTCAGCCTGCAAAAAGACAAGTCGCACTCGATTCAGAAAATCGAAGTATCAGATGAGGCCACCCAAAAACTGCAATTATCCATTACGGGCTATGAACAATCCTTGCTGAAGGACATCGAACAGAGGAAATCTATGGAAGAACACCTCAATGATGCCGAACGTGCGTATTACAAGGCCCGGTCAGCCATTGGTCAGCTTGAGGCCGATGTGAAGTCGCTGAATCAGCAATACCGAAACTCACAATCTCTGATCAATGGCTGGAAGGATACCCTCAGTTCGACCCGATTGACCATCTCCCGGGTTATCGAAAGACTGGAAATTGAGTTTGGCATGAAAGAAAGCGACATTCCGGATGAAGTCGATCCGGAAATGTCGGGAGATCGCGAAGGTCTGGAAGCAGAATGTGAAAAAATCAAAAACCGGATTCACCAGTACGGAGAGATCAATCCTCTGGCTGTAGAAGCTTATGATGAGATTAGTGAGCGATACGAGAATATCGTCCAGCAGCGCGACGATGTGATCAAAGCCCGGGATCAGTTGCAGGAGACCATGACCGAAATTGAAAATACCGCCACGGAAAAGTTCATGGAATCCTTTCTTCAGGTGCGGGATAATTTTATCACAGTGTTCCGCAAATTGTTTACAGAGGATGATACCTGCGATCTCATCCTCCTGGAACCGGAAAATCCTTTGGATTCAAAAATCGAGATCGTCGCCAAGCCCAAGGGTAAAAAACCCAAATCCATCAGTCAATTGTCTGGAGGGGAAAAGACTTTAACAGCTACAGCGCTATTGTTTGCGCTCTATCTGCTCAAACCGGCGCCTTTTTGTATTTTCGATGAGGTGGATGCTCCCCTTGATGATGCCAATATTTACAAGTTCAACCGCATCATTAAGGAATTTTCCAGCGAATCTCAATTCGTCATCGTCACGCACAATAAGCTGACTATGGAAGCCGTCGATGTCATTTATGGTGTATTCATGGAAAACACCGGTATCTCCAAGGTTGCTGCGGTTGATTTCAGACATTTGGATGAAGTATCTGAACTGGCCGTACTGGGCTGATCTCCCGCATCGCGATATTTGATTACGATGCGCGTCAGAGAACTGGTTGGCTGGCGATACTACCCTTATGTCGTTTGATAAACCGTACACCGGGAAACATCAGATGGGTAATTATTTCACAAACATAAAATAATGATCGGATTGGTGGAAATAGTGTTACTTATATTTCCCGCCCGGTCACGGATGTAGATGTCGTACCGAAGCGTATCTGTGGGGTATTGAAGCGAGGCTTCGCACGGTGGCGTGCCATCGGGGAAAATACAACAGGTTGTATAGATGGTCAGTGTGATTTCACCCCGTACCCCGCGCTGGGCACCCTCCGGGGGTAGTTCCGGTAGTCGGTATTTACTTGTGATAAACTGATCGCGGTTGTCACGGATAAATATATTGAGGCTGTCCTCGTCTCCGAGATCACCGTCCCCGTCCGTAAACGAAAAGGTTACCTGGATGGAATCCGTATTGAAACTGTTCTGGACCATCTGATTATCGTTCATCGAGACAAACTCGATCACAGGTTCAACTGGAAAGTTGGGCCGGGTAATACAACCGATGGCCATGATTCCCATGAACAGAGCCGCCACACCAATCCATATGTACTCATTCTTCCGCATATCGAAACAAAATACGCATTTTTTCTGTAACATTGTACAAACCACTTTCAAATCGAGAAATATACACTCAAGTATCAAATATGAATAAAAAATCGGACCATCCGGAATCCGTTCTGGACCAGGCAGATCAAATCCGTCTGAAGGATTTGGCCCGTCAACTGGATCAGGCCGCTGTTTTTCCGGATGAAGCATTAGATGTGATTGTCCAGAACCGTCATTTTCATCTTTTCATACCGAAAGAAAGAGGAGGGCTGGATTTGCCCCTGGTGGAAGGTATGCGAATCATAGAAGCCTACGCTGCCATCGAAGGCAATCTGGGGTGGATAGTGCAGATCGGTGCCGGTGGTGGTATTTTTGCAGCGTACCTGGAGGAAGAAGTAGCGCGTAGATTTTTTGGTCGTAGGGATCAGGTGATCGCCGGATCGGATTTTGTGGGCGGGAGGGCTCGTCGGGAAGCTGATGGGTACCGTGTCAGCGGGGAATGGAAGTACGCGAGTGGGGCTTGCCATGCAACGGCTTTTACCGGGAATTGTCGGATCGAATCGGCACCGCTGAAAGGACAGGTGCGGGCTGTGATTGTTCCGGCTGAGGAGGTGAAGATTATATACAACTGGAACGCTATGGGAATGCGGGCTACTGACAGTCATTCTTTTCAGATGGAAGATGTGTTTGTACCTGAATCGCATCTTTTTGTGGTGGATCCCGACCATTTAAAGGTTCACAATCGAACCACTTATTTGCATTTTGAAGAATTTGCCCGTGCATTGTTTCTGCCCGTTCTGACCGGAGAGACGTACAGATATCTTGAAATGTACAAGCATTATATGACCAGTCGGTCCTATGGGAAAGATTCCGCTGCAGCTGTTGCATTTCACAATCTGAAAAGCGTCTGGGATGATTCCCGTCGGGTCCTATTCGGTGTAGCGGAGGAAATTTGGTCCGATAGGGCAAATGATCCGGTTCCTGCCCGTGAGGATAGTAGGTTCGCCGCCCTCAGTGCCCAAATTACGGATGAAATCCTGTATAATGTGGATCAATGTCATCGTCATACTGGAATGTCCGGGATTCGGATGGATGAAGAGATCAATATCTCCTACCGGAATATCAAAACAGTGGCCGCACATCATCTGTTGAAAAGCTCTTCCCATTTGTCATAACAATGTTGCAAGACAGAATTGGCGAATCCATTTTATTTCATACCTTTGAAGTCAATTAGTAAATTTTATAAATTACTATGATCAGGCACAAAATTTCGATTTTGTTTGTATTATTTATTCTGGTATTGATGGACCAGACAACATACGCACAGGACAGCCCCAGACATGAAATAGGCATCCGATTGACAGGACTGGAAGATTTTGATTTTGTATATAAGAAAGAGAAACAGTTGAATCGATTTTTCAGACATCGTCTGGGTTTGGTAAATCTCCAGGCCTCGGGGAATTCCAACGCCACCCTCTGGAGTTTTGGCCTGGGATATGCATTTGGAATAGAAAACCGGAAATCAATCAATGAGAAATTATTATTCATCCATGGCTTTGAACCGAGAATGGCTGTAGATTACAGCTCCTTCGAAGGTCAGGCACAAAATTGGGCTTTTCAGATCGGGATTGGCTATGTCCTGGGCTTCCATTATGAATTTGCCGAAGCTTTTTACGTCAGTATTGAAGCTATACCGGCTGTGACATTTACCAGGAGTAAAAGCAGCCAGAATGGCTTTGCAGAAAACAACTTCCAGGCGGGCTTTAGCTCCAATGCGGTAGCACTAACGCTCGCATACAGGTTTTGATGGATCCACAGAGGATACAGTAGAAAGAGCGGGGGCCTTATGACCAGGTGAATGTTACATGGAATGGCCAGGTTTTATGGTTTTTTGGATTTCCCAGGCCATCTTTCTTCTAGGTATCCAGATAGATAGGTCGATCGATTCGTTCCTCCAGGGCTATGAGCGTTTCCGTCCGCTGTATTCCGGGAATCGTCTGGATTTTTTCACCGAGTACGACACGGAGATCGTTGGTATCTTTACAGACCACCTTGGTAAAAATGCTGTAATTACCCGTTGTATAATAGGCATTGGTGACTTCCGGTATTTTCAGCAGGCCGCTGATCACCTCTTCGTATTGGCTGCTTTTTTCCAGAAATATGCCAATGAATGAGATGATGTCATAACCCAGCCTGGACTCATTCACCTTAAGTCGGGCACCTTCTACGATTCCGGTATCCTCCAGTTTTTTCATACGTACGTGTACCGTGCCCCCGGAAACGTTGAGCTGCTTTGCGATGTCTGTATATGGGATTTTAGCATCGACCATCAAAATGGAAAGTATTTGCCGGTCCAAATCGTCCAATTCGTGTATCTTTGTCATAGTGTGGTAGTTTTTCGATGCATAATTTAAAATAATTTAATGAAAAGGCCATAACAATGCGAATTTTTTAATCGAAAATGATCGGTGCCCGCTTTTTTATAATGCATTTGAACCTTTAGATTCTATTGTGAAAATAAGCTCATACGTATATTGCTGGACTGTCCTGGCCTTGTTCGCGGGCATTGCTTCACTGGCTTTCACGGGAATTCAAAAGTCGGATCAGACGACGCTGGTACAATTACGAAAATCCCAACTCCGGTCTGCTGTCATGCCATCGGGACCTGCTCCCCGTGTTATGGCCAGGAGTGGGGGATTGGTATGGGAAGACTACTTTGAAGCATCGACCGCCGGATATCGATACCTGGGCGGTATTCAGCATGGGCCATGGCTGGTGGATTCGGTTTACCCTGCATCCGATATAATACTATCCAAGGCATATAAACCACTGCCTTTCTATCACCAAACTTACGGTCTAAAGAACTTATACATCAATCTGGATCGGATCGATCAGCAGACACCTGGTGATTTCTTAGAAGCCATGGAAGCGGGTGGATTGCTGGAAACGGATACGCTTGTAATCGATTTCAGATTTTTGCGATCGGTCGAATTTGGAGCGGCTCTTAGATTGTTCAACCAGATCGCCCCAACCCGGAAAATGGCACTGGGCACGATCATTGATCCGTACCAGGATGAGTTGATCATGAGCAGCGGTCGACCTTTCTTTACCGTTTCCCACACCGTTTTTATCCTCAACGAAAAGGTGCCCGATGCTGTCCGCCTTTTAATTTTCAACTTAGAGGGGCAAGATTCCTACCATGTAGCCGGTTGGCCGGGCCATGTGGCGGACACGGTTTGTTTGATGTCGGATTACGTGATTGGGGATAAAACCTATCGGGTCTGTACCCAATACTGGACTACTGAAACTGGTGGCACAGTTGTCAGACCATTGAAGGTGGTCTCTGAACCGGTTCGGAAAGCCATGCTTCGCTCCATGGACGAACTGTGGTATAAGCAGCAGGACTCATCAGGGGTGACGGAGCTGCTGCCGTCCATGCTGAAGCAATTATTGCCTTAAAAATACCAATTCCTTCTGCCGTGCGGAATAAAAGGCCACCAGGGAAGGGAGTGCTTCGTCCGGGCTCACATCCGGTTTCCAGGATACGATATGGTCCACATTCTCACGGATAGCACAATGGATATCCTCATAAGACCTGGGATAATCCTGGTTGCTTATGTTCGCCGAAGTGCTGACCAGAGGGTGATCCAGTTCTTCGATGACTTTTCGGCAGAATTCATTCCTGACTACCCGAATGGCGATCGAGCCATTCTCAGCGGTGATACCTTCTGCCCAGCGGACGGTGGAGCGCGGAAAAATTATGGTCAGCGGTCGCTCGTTGTAATACAGGATATTTTCGAGATGGGGGTGGATTTTGGGAACCAGTGTGCGCAACCGCTCGATAGAATCGACCAGCAGGATTAAAGGTTTCGATTTATCCCGTTTTTTGATCTGGAAAATGCGGTCAACAGCTTCTTGATTATTGGGATCGCAGCCAAGTCCCCAGATCGTATCAGTAGGGTATAGGATTACATGCCCTTGTTTCAAATGTTCTACAGCGGTTCGTACTTCTTCGTTCATACCAAACATCAGATAGTGAAATAACAATGTCAGAAACGAAAATTCCAGTGGATAATTACAACCATTTACAAATTTTCTGTTATTTTACTTTCGATGAAAGGGCAGTGGATCATTTTGTGTATTTTGTTTCTGGGAATATCAGTGCAGGAACTCCAGGCCAAACATATCATAGGCGGCGATGTGACCTATGAATGTCTGGGCAATGGCCGATATAAGGTCACGATGTTTATTTACCGGGATTGCCGGCCGCAGGCGCAGGCTGCCCAATTGGATGGGGATGCGTCTATCGCCATATATCTGGGCGGGAGCAGTTATCGGCTGGTCAGCGCATTTCAGGTTAACCTCGCAAACAGGGATTTTATCGATCCTCCGGAATACCCCTGTCTGATCCTACCTCCGGGGTTGTGTGTGGAACGGGGACTGTACGAATTTGAGATTGATTTCAATTCGTGGCCGGCGGCAGAAAGTTACTACATCGTTTATCAGCGATGTTGCCGTAATAATACTATTTCCAATATCGTGGATCCAGGAGACATCGGTGCTACTTATTTTGTGGAACTGACGCCGGAATCGATGGAAACCTGCAACAATAGCCCGACATTCAGAAATTTTCCGCCCACAGTGGTGTGTGTGGATCAGGAATTTGAATTCGATCATTCGGTAGAGGATGCTGAAGGGGATTCTATAGTATACAGGTTCGGTACACCACTCGAAGGGGGGGGATTGGCCGGAAGTTCGTTTACCAGTCCGGGCGATCCAACTTCCTGTAGCGGGGTAAAACCCACGCCCCCCTGTCCCCCGCCATTTAAAAAGGTAGAATTTCGTTCTCCATTATATTCACAGGAGAATCCTATGGGAGGCGATCCGCAGATTTCGATTGATCCGCAGACCGGGTTGATCACGGGGCGGCCGATGATCCAGGGACAATTTGTAATTACTGTGGTGGCTGAAGAATACCGCAACGGAGAAAAAATAGGGGAGATCAACCGTGATTTTCAATTTAACGTAGCTCAGTGTGACCCCACGGTCTTTGCCCGGATAGAATCTGCCTTGTTGATCGATGAATCCAATGCGGTCCTGCGGTCCTGCGGGGAGTTTACGGTACCTTTCAGGGATTCCAGTTATGAAGAGCGATTCATTGAAACCTATAAATGGACATTTGATATTGATGGGAAGGAGGAAGTGTTTCGGGAAAAAAATGTGGAAGTGACTTTTCCCCGCCTGGGCAATTATACCGGGCAGCTCATAGTCAATGAGGGGACGGCCTGTAGTGACAGTACCGATATCACCATTTCGGTCCTACCTGATATCGGTGCAGAATTTGATTTTGAGTATGATACCTGTATAGCCGGGGATGTGGAATTTTCAAATGCTTCCTTTTCCGATGCCAGAGGGGGCATCACAGAGTATATATGGGATTTTGGGGATGGGAATGGTTCTTCGTCCCCTACTCCCTCGCATGCGTATCAATCCTCCGGAATTTGGGATGTCAGTCTGACCGTGGTCGATGGCAATGAGTGCCGGGAAACTGTGCAACGGCAGATTTCTTATTTCCCCGTACCTCCGGAAGAAGTGATCCGTTCACAGATTGAAATTGGTTGTCTGCCTGCTTCCGTACTTTTTGAAAATTTACCCCCACCGATTGATCCCAATTACGACATTACCTGGGATTTTGGAGATGGAAATACCGGAACGGGTTATCTGCCGGTACATACCTATACAGAGGAAGGGGAGTATGATGTAGGGGTTCACGTGATCTCTCCGATTGGGTGTGAAGTTTCTGCTTTTTTTCCACGGATGATTACCACCCAGCCCTCGCCCGTGGCAGATTTTGACTATAACCCGGTACGTCCAACCAATCTGGATAAAATGGTCACCTTTAACAATAAATCAGAAGCAGCGGTGGCTTATTCCTGGGAAATCGAACGATTGGGAATATATTCCACAAAAGATCTGGTGATCAATTTTCCGGATTCAGGGATATACAATGTGGCTCTGATAGCTATTCACGAGAACGGGTGTATGGATACCCTGGTGCAGCCTGTAGATATCGAACCGATAGTGTTGTATACTTTGCCCAATGCCTTTTCTCCGAATGGAGACCATACCAATGATGTATTCGAAGGCATCGGTGTTTTTATCGGAATGAAGGATTTTCGAATGGAGGTTTTCGATCGATGGGGTAATATGGTGTTTACGAGTTCTGATCCGCACCTTGGCTGGGATGGGCGGATTATCACCTCCGATATTATGGCGCCACCTGGGGTCTATGTGTATCAGGTGAATTATCTGGATGCCCGCAACCGCCCCAAGCAGGTGTATGGCGAAGTTTTATTAATAAAATAGAATTGGTGTTGGGAGATTCAAAAATAAAATTTATCTTTGCACCCGCAATGCCGGAATTGGTTCCGGTACTATTGATCAAATACTAATCTTACTGCAATGGACGCGATCAAATTTGTTCAGGAACAGAATTATGAAAACCGGGAATTTCCGGTATTTAAGGCGGGAGACACGATTGAGGTAGTGTACAATATAGTGGAAGGTGGTAAAAAAAGGCCGCAGGCTTTCCGTGGAGATGTCATCAAAGTAGTAGGAAGTGGTCAATACAAAACCTTTACCATCCGCAAGATTTCCAATGGGGTGGGCGTGGAAAGAATTTTTCCGTTCAACACCCCCAATATCATCGAAATCAAATTGCTGAAAAAAGGCCGAGTTCGCCGTTCACGTATCTATTACCTGCGTAACCTGGTAGGTAAAAAAGCCAAAATCAAAGAAAGAAGAACTTACAAGTAACATCCTGATCTGGTCTGTATCATTGAAGTCAGGCTACTCCAGGTATTGGTCCCCTCTTTTGGTTTTGTTTCTACACGATATCTTCCTGAATATATCGGCCGGACGCCATCGCCGTTTCACCAGACTATTGGTTGCATACGCTTCGTGATGGACCATACAAGTGAACAGATGATCCCGTTGTATAGTCAACCTTTTTAATACCCCTAAAGGTGGTTTTCTGATATTTTCTATACGGTCTGGCGATCTTGCCTTTTAACCCCGAAAATTCATAAAATTTTCCGGGTTATAAGTAACCGTATACGGGAAAGCTACTCGATCGGTCCCGAAAGTTTTCGGTGTTGAGGGAACGGGTAGGTAACGAACCGCTCTACTCGGAATTTGTTATTCCCTCTATACCATTTCCTACGATTTTTTAATAATAATAGAAGAAATTAAATAGTGGCGTTGAGGCAGAGACAGACCTATTCCTATAGAATGAATTCCTAATCCCTCACCAAAACCATTTTCTTCGTGGCTGTAAACCGCTCCGTATCCAACTGATAATACAACACACCGCTTGCATTCAGATCCGATGCCTTTAACTGTACTTCGTTGTAACCTTGATTAAAATCCCCTTCGATGCGCTGTATCAGTCGGCCGGTTAGGTCATAAATCGTCAACCGGGCAGTTGTCTGCTCCGGAAGATTGAAGCCAATGATCGTGTATCTCTCGTAGGGGTTCGGATAATTTTGGTACAAAATGAAACCCCGATGGTCCACTTTCCTGTTCACCACAACCTTCGTACCATTCACTCCACTGCCAACGGTCTGCGTGATCGCACCACAGGACGGATCGATCACAGCGATCACTTGCTGTGTAACTGTGAATTCCCGGTTGGTCGAGGTCAGATCGGCACACCAGTCGATTGCAGTCCATTCGATCTCATATTTCACCATGCCTTCTACGCCAACTTCGTTCAGTTCTTTGATGGTAGAACCTATGGCAATTGAATTGCACAATTGCCCGACCAGATGATCTTTGACCGTCAGCACACCTACCGAAGCAGGCAGATCGGAATTGGACAATCCCCCCGATAGCAATCGAGGCAGGCAGATCGGGGCCTCCTTTGTACCCACATTGGCTGGTATATCAAACATACTTTCGTGCATTCCGCAGGCAGATTCTATGGTAATGACCTGCTCCGCTTCATATGAAGAAGCAGGCGCTCCGCATCCGCTGGAAATAAAGAACCGTCGGATAATCTTACCTTGCCCGCAATCGTTCAGATCTACCCACACATCCTGCGTGATGTTGCTGCCACAATTGCTGCCGATGATCCCGTTGTTTGCTGTAATTACAGCGGTATCCAGGTAGGTGGTTTTGGTCACTTCTGTAACCCAATCGATCGTAGTGCTATCGTGGTTGTAAACCCCGACTTTCTTTTCTTCGGATCTTTGGACACAAGATACATTCCAGTAATTAAAGCTTAGGTCGCTTTCAGGCAACAGATTGCCATCGGTATCGATCGGTCGGTCCCGACTATCCAGCCAGGTAGCGATGTAAGAACCAAAAGCACCGTCCAGAGCTGAAAATACTCCCAGGGAATCTGCTCCGCTTGCACCTGCTCCAAAAGCAGCTGCTGCATCAACAAAATCTTTGTAGAAATTATTGTAAGCTTCGCAGGAAATGACGAGGTCAGGTAATCGTTTTACCAGGCGGGTATTATATTTGTCTTCCACGTGGATGTTGGTCCATTGGGTACTCCAATTGCAGCAGTTATCCAGCACCAGCAATTCACCGGTAACTACTTCACAAATATCCTCACATTTTACCGGGACTTTTTTGGCCCAGCCGCCGCCCAGCAGCGCGAGTTCGTTGCCAAAACCCGGCTGGTCGAATCGTTCGTCGATCAGTGGTTCCAGATCCTTCAGCCGAGGTACGTTGCCATGTTCATCCGCCGTGGAACAGTTTTTACCGATATACGCGGCCAACGCAAAAAGCCAGGCGCGAACTACTTTCTCACCGCAATTGGAGCCATCTTCGTACAACCAGACGATCTGATCGTAGAAATAATCTTCCACTTCGTCATCGCTCAATAGCGATCTCAGGAAAGTGAAATCTGGTCCGGTATCCCCAGGCTGTAAGCCCAGGTCTGCCAGGATAGCATCCCAGGTAGTGTAGGATTCCGTGATATTTTCGCAGATCGAGACGCAGTTGATCCAATCGGTACGACGCCCCAGCATCAGATCAATGCCACAGTTATCCCAGCTCCCTTCATCTATATTTGCAGCTTTTACCCAGGCGTAATTATGCTCCAGGCTCACATTGATATTCCGGTCGGTGATCACGATAGGCGGTGTGTAATCCACTATTTTGATGTATTTATACCATGTGCTCTGGTTCCAACAATTATCTGCTGCTTCATAACGCACTTTCATAAACTCTCCATCACAGCCACTGAAGGGAATCCGAATTGGGTTCGTCAAATGAGAATAGGTATAGACAAAGCAAGTATCGCCATTTTCCATAATCCGG
This sequence comes from uncultured Saprospiraceae bacterium, assembly GCA_965652315.1. Taxonomy (GTDB): domain Bacteria; phylum Bacteroidota; class Bacteroidia; order Chitinophagales; family Saprospiraceae; genus Membranihabitans. The sequence goes on from CBFGVZ010000001.1 coordinate 64,765, forward strand.
TGCTCTACCCCGTTCTGCACAAGTTCCACCGAACGGATTCCGCCCTGCATTTCCACCATCGCCTTCACGGAATGCACGCCACTACAATTATCGATCACCTGCACATCTGGAATGAATACATCCGCTACGCAGTCGTGGGAACCGACCTGGTAGGTCGTATGATTAAAAAGTTCCCAAAAATCCGGTATAAAATGGAATGCACCTTCCCGGACGGATGCACTGATCGATGCGTTTATTAAATCAGTGGTAAAATCTGTGCCATCATCAAATAAATCAAATAGCGTTTCCTCTACCAGGGAAATTTCATTAAAATCTGCCATTTCTTCCAGTATACGCCGGAATTCTATATAGGACGAAGAATACGGAAAACAGAAATCAAAGATCGGCCCGATCTCGTCTATTACTGTCTGCCACTGGCTTAGATGGATGGAAATCTCTTTGTCCGAACAGTCGTAACCCACGATCAGGTCACCTGCTTCCGGATTAAAAAATGCGAGCTGTTGTTCACAGTTCAGGTAGCCCTCTTCCTGAAGGCATGTATTTGGCGACCGGGACCAACAGGTCTGCGTGATCCGACTATCCACGCCCCTGGTCCGGGGACAGGAGCCTTGCCATCCGGAATCATCCACCCTCTCCACTGTGATGCCACAATGCATACCCTCGGGCAGGCTGATGATTTCGCAAATATCCGAAAATCCACCCGCTTCTACACTCAGTAGAGGTACTCTGACTTTAATAACCTCCAGTTCATCTATATCCGCTCCATCACAGAACGAAAAGCAATCTTCACCGCCGTAGATCGATGGCCAGCCCCCCGCAAACCAGTACGGACTGTTCCCGTTTCCATTGTAAAACCAGTCCGCGGTTACTTTTTCAAAATTTCCATCTTCGGACAAGATCCAGTCCCCTTCCTGTAAGAGCAGGTAGGGGTAAAATTCGTATTCAACTTCCGCGACGAAAACCAGTGGGTTTTCATTGTGCCCGATTAGTGTCTGTAGGAAGACCGACCCAAGCTGAGAAGGGTTAGCATTCGCCACTAGTTCATTCGCGTAGTCACCGCTGATGATATCCCTGATCGTCACCACGTCACCATTGGCTTTGCGCAGGATTTCGCATTCCAGGTATTCCAGATACACCGTCGGACCTTGTTTGAATGCATTGGCCAGGCTGACCAATATGATGGTGGCCGGGATCTCATAGGTCACGCCCTGAAGACCCGTATGGGGCCGCTCATATTCGTGCAGCCCTACCGGCTGTTTCCAGGAATCGAAGCGTTTGAACGGTTCAACGGTTCTGGTCTCCACGATGAGATCACATTCATATACTTCTTCTGCTTCGCCTACAAAAGCACCCGGCGTCAATTTTGGCAAACGAAACACCACGATGGTGTCAGTCAAAGTGTACAGTCGGCCGTCTTTATCGTACGATTCCCAGGTCCGGAAAATGATCTCTGCGGTGTCGCTTTCTTCGTTGCAGGGGATGGGCATGATCCAGTCCGGCTGGACGCGCGGCACAGAATAGCCCGATCGGACACCAATGCCACCACTGCAGGGGACTACAACTCCAGGGATATACTCCTCCGGTGCAGGGACATTGCCGCAGTACACATATAGCAGGCCGGTGTCGATAGCCGGAAGCTCAGCATCGGGTTGCATAGCTGAGGTCAGGAAAACGCCGGGGCTGCCGTTCAGGCGAATTTGGCCCTGGTGACAAGTACCCAGGTTGTTGGTTACGGAGAATTCCAGGTTCTGTTCCTGGTAATTGCATGCCGCCCAGGAATATGTGGTCGATGGATATTCAAAGGTATGCGGCCAGCCTGGAACGAGTCCGCCCCATTGGTTGTAAATCGAGACCGTCAGGGGGTAGCCGGCCTGATTGGACACAAAATCCTGTCCGGACACCAGAATGTGGCCACCTGGCAGGATGGCAGGTGATAAAACGCCGCAATTGGGGGCAGACCCCAGCATACTTTGAAGAACAACCGAATTGTTGGCCTCGTCCGGGTCGCATTCATAGCTATAGATGGTGGCTTCGTTGCGATAATGACCCATTGGATTTACCAAAACTGTAATTTTCAGGCTGACTGACTGATCCACATTCAGATTCCCGATATCCCAGATTCCAACATCAGGATCATACTTTCCGGTACTATTGTCACTTTGGTAGGTAAATCCGTCTGGTAACAAATCCACTACATAGACCTGGGTGGCATTGACTCCCCCGACATTTCTGGCAGTGAGCGTGAAGGTAACCCTGGTACCGGGCGCCGGGTTGGAATTGTCCACCGTCTTTTCGATGGCCAGATCCGATTGTGGAATGACGGTGATCGTCCCGGTAGTGGAAGCCATACCACATCCGCCCAGGAGCGTCACAGTATAATCGAAATCACCGGATACCGAGGGCGCACCGCTGATTATTACGTTACCATCGGTCAATGAACCCAATAATCCCTCAGGCAGTCCGTTAAAGTTCGCATGGGTAGCCCCGGTCGTGGAAAGTACAATATCTGTAATGGCTTCATGGATGCAGGTCGTCCGGTCTACTCCATCCT
>CBFGVZ010000002.1:0-55515 GCA_965652315.1 uncultured Saprospiraceae bacterium
ACCTCATACCTGCTCCTCGGGTTCTGGGACATTGGATGATCATTTTGAATCTGTGTGGTCACTTATCTGAGTGGGATCATAACGATGAAATCAAAGCCATTTCTGATAGGTGTATAAAGGCTTTGATGCAAGATCATCTGCACCCTGACCTGGATTTGCTCGTGGAATATCTACATCATGATTTCCGGTTGCCGGATGATCCATTGGATCAGTTCGTTTACCTGGGGCACGGGATCGAGGTATTGTGGATGATCCTGGAAGAGGCTCGAAGGTGGGCAGATGATGCATTGTGGGAAGAAGCTTACCGGTTGTTCCGACGGCACGTGGAGGTAGCCTGGGATGATGTGTTCGGCGGGGTGTTGCACGAGCTGACACATGCCGGAAAATATCAATGGTTAACGAATAAGGTGCTTTGGGCGCAAGAAGAAGTTTTGACGGGGTTGATGTTACTGATTGGACACACGTGGGATGATTGGGCCATCTCATGGTTTGACAAAGTATATCCATATGTCAGAGAAAAATTCATATTACATAAGCATCCACGGCAATTGTGGATTAACGGAGGAGATCGCCGGATGGATGAACATCACCAGAAAGATCGTTTTGAAAATTACCACCATCCCCGCCATCTTATGAAGAATATTCAGGTGTTGGAGGGCATGATGGAAGGAGGGACTGATTGAATTTACCTGCTTGCCAGAATTTTCATTAACCTTTTATTCAAGCACAATTTTTCTCTTCCAACTTTTCAAAGTAGGTATAGATCATAGAATCAAATTTGGCTTCAACCCCGGGCATCAAAACGGAGTTCGTACTGCGATGCGCGAATCCCGGCATGGTGTAGGATTTGTTTTATAAATTTTTATTAGCTTACGGACTTTTTAATATACAAAACAAAAAAACAACTCAATTTCCGGGCGGCCTATGGAGAAAATGTCGGACGATCTGCAAATAACAAATTTAACTCTTTACAAGGTCCCCCCCCGGTGGCTGTTCCTTCGTATCGAAACGAAATGCGGGCTTGAAGGCTGGGGTGAACCGGTGGTGGAAGGTCGAGCAGCGACCGTGGAATCCTGCGTACGCGAATTGATCCCGTACATAAAGGGTCGGTCGGCAGGCGATATCGAGGATATCTGGCAATTGTTGTATCGGGGTGGATTCTACCGTGGTGGTCCCATTTTGATGAGTGCCCTGTCAGGAATTGATCAGGCACTCTGGGATATCAAAGGCAAATACCTGGGGGTACCGGTGTACGAATTACTCGGTGGAGCGGTGCGCCATAAGATGAAAATGTACTGCTGGATCGGGGGAGACCATCCGGAAGTAATACTCGAACAGGCTCGTGAAAAAATGGATATGGGTTTCCGGGCGGTTAAAATGAATGCCACCGGACCGATGGAATGGATCGACAGCCTGAGCCAGGTCAGAAAGGTAAGTACCAATATCCGGTTGTTGCGCGAAGAATTCGGGGACGAGCTTGACGTCGGCCTCGACTTCCACGGACGGGTACACAAAGGCATGGTTAAGCGGCTGATAGACGAACTGGCACCTTATCACCCTATGTTTGTCGAAGAACCGGTGTTGAGTGAAAACAATGAAGCGTTGAGCCACATTTACGGTTTTACGTCAATCCCAATTGCGACTGGTGAACGTATGTTTTCCCGATGGGATTTTAAACCCCTTCTCCACCAGGGAACAGTCGATATTATCCAGCCCGACGTGAGTCACGCAGGGGGTATTTCTGAAACCCGGCGAATAGCTGGCATGGCTGAGACCTACGATATCGCCCTGGCGCCCCATTGTCCTCTGGGTCCCATTGCCCTGGCAGCCTGCCTCCAGATCGATTTTGCTTCGATCAACGCTTTTATACAGGAAAGCAGCATTGGCATACACTACAATCAGGGGTTTGACTTGCTGGATTATATGGCCAATTCTCACCTATTTGACCTGGAAGATGGTTATATTAGCTTGACGGACCGACCAGGACTGGGGGTTGAGATCAACGAAGAAACACTGATCGAAGGCCAGCGCATTGGACATGACTGGACAAATCCCATCTGGCGAAATGCCGATGGCAGCATCACGGAATGGTAAAAACATTAAATAAAGTATGATCTACGCAATCGCCCTAATCCTCGCCCTTACTTTTATTATTGTCGGTATTGTCCGCTGGAATATTCATCCTTTCTTTGTGCTGCTATTGGCTGCAATAGGATATGGGTTTATTTCCGGCATGGGTGTGGAACAGATAATAGCTTCCGTCAATGATGGGTTCGGAAGTATTATGGGGAAGATCGGGCTGATTATCTTTTTTGGGGTGGCCATTGGGACTGTATTGGAAAAATCTGGTGGCGCTATGGTGATAGCCACCAGGATGTTGCAATTCCTGGGGGAAAAATCTGTGCATCTGGCGATGATGGTCACGGGATTTATCCTATCGATTCCGGTCTTCGCCGATAGCTCCTTTATCATTATGAATTCGCTCAATAAAGCAATAACCCACAAAGCGAAACTGGCATTTGCCGGGACAACTGCTGCACTGGCCCTGGGATTAACCGCCACTCATGTATTTGTGCCCCCGACACCGGGCCCTATTGCTGCGGCAGGTATCCTGGGTGCTGATCTTGGAAGTGTCATCATGTGGGGGATGATAATCAGCGTGGTGGCCTTGATTCCTTGTTATTTCTTCGCCACTCGATTAGCCTCCAGAGTGCGGGTTCCTATCCAAATGGAAGCCGTGAGTCAGGAATCACACAAACCGGGACTGGGGGTTTCTGTTCTCTGCATTGTGGTACCTATTGTGTTGATCATAGCCAAATCGGTTGTGGATTATCCGACCATAGATGCCACAGAGTCTATGTTATATCCTGTCATATCTTTTTTTGGTACACCGGTTATCGCATTGCTGATTGGTGTGGCATTGTCGTTACTTCTTCCGAAAAAACTGGATGACCGGGTTTATTCCGCTTCTGGCTGGCTGGGCGAGGCTTTGATAATTGCGGCACCGATCATTTTGATAACGGGGGCCGGAGGTATTTTTGGTGCTATGTTGCAAAATTCGGGCATTGGTGATTTGATTACCCAGCTTTTCAATGGTGGTTCGATGGGCTTGTTTTTACCTTTTTTACTGGCGGCTTGCCTCAAGACGACACAGGGTTCTTCGACGGTTGCATTGATCACCGCTGCGTCGATTGTAGCTCCCATGATGCCGGCGTTGGGACTGGAAACAGATTTTGATCGAACGATGGCGGTGATGGCTATCGGTGCAGGCTCTACTGTAGTGTCCCATGCCAACGATAGTTTTTTCTGGGTACTGACCCAATTGACAGGAATGGATGTAAAACAGGGTAATAAAGTGCAGACGCTGGGGACGTTGGTTTTGGGAATTTCCGCATTTATTGTGATCTATTTGGTATCATTATTCTTAGGATAAATGAAGGGAGTAGAAGTAGCCTGGGAGAGGTGAAGAATCTTTGAGGGGGTACCGGGACGTAAAATCGACGGGATTGATGGCAGAGGAACGCAGCAGCAGAGATTCTGACAGACCCCCTGGCTGGGAATTCCCTGGTGGAAGTTAGTTTCGTTGAATGTGTCGAACCAATGACAAGTAGCCTGGCCCAGGATAAATAGACTTTTCGAAGTGCACTAAATATAAAGCAGTTATTTGCCATTCAAATCCTCAAATATTTTACCTGTAAGAAAATATTTTTCTTATCTTTGTCCCCAATTTCGCAGAAACGGGCGAAATATGGCTTCGTAGCTTAACTGGATAGAGCACCTGACTACGGATCAGGAGGTTGCAGGTTCGAATCCTGCCGAGGTCACAAAACGCATTGTTTTACACTAATACACAAAATAGGGAGTTATGTCTAAGGTATGTGAATTGACGGGAAAACGACCCATGGTAGGCCATAAGGTTTCGCACTCCAACGTGAAATCCAAGCGCCGCTTTGAGCCCAACCTGTTCAAAAAAAAGTTCTATATTCCGGAGTTGGATAAAACCGTTACACTCAAGGTCAGTACCCGGGCTATGAAGACCATCGATAAGCTGGGATTGTACGCTTATCTGAAAAAATTGAAAAAACAAGGAAAGGATATTCCGGTTAAACTATAAAACACTGATATGGCAAAGAAATCAAAAGGCAATCGAATCCAGGTTATTCTGGAGTGCACCGAGCACAAGGATTCCGGCCAACCCGGAACATCCCGGTATGTAACTCAGAAAAACAGAAAAAATACCCCCGAAAGATTGGAATTGAAAAAATATAATCCTATCTTAAGGAAATATACCGTACACAAAGAAATTAAATAAAAAGCTATGGCAAAGAAAGTATCCAAGAACGCCCGGATTGCACAACGTGCAGCCAACGTAGGTTCCGGACGCGATCATGTGAAAGTGATCAAAAGCATCAAAAATCCTGTTACGGGTAAGTATTCCTTCAAGGAAATGATCATCCATAAGGATAAAGCAGCTGAATTTTTCGCAAACAAATAAGGTTGTTTAGATTTATACTCCGGACCACCTGAGCAGAAGGTTTCTCCCTTCCTTAGAACAGGTGAAGACCGGAAGACCCAAACCGATATTCAAGGCTTTTCCTCCGTGAAAAGCCTTTTTTTATGCATCATTCGGCGGTTTAATGACGGTTATATTAGAACAATTAATAAGTATCTATCGAAATGAGTTTCTTTAAAAAATTTTTTACCCGGGAAAAGGAAGAAGACCTGGACAAAGGATTGGAGAAAACTAAAACCAACCTTTTTTCCAAAATTACGAAAGCCGTTGCCGGAAAAAGTACGGTGGACGAGGAATTCCTGGATGAGCTGGAAGGTATCCTGGTGTCCGCTGATGTCGGTCTGGATACTACCATCAAGATCATCGAACGCCTGGAAGACCGGGTAGCCCGTGATAAGTATATCAATACAAACGAACTCAACGCCCTGCTGAAGGATGAAATTATTGCATTGCTTGCCGAGAATGAAACAGAGTCTTTCGAAGATTATATAGTACCCAAATCTGACAAACCATATGTCATTCTGGTCGTAGGAGTGAATGGTGTAGGCAAGACCACCACCATCGGAAAATTGGCACATCAGTACAAAAAGAATGGTTACAAAGTCGTCCTTGGCGCTGGGGATACCTTCCGTGCAGCGGCAGTAGACCAGTTGAAGATATGGGCTGATAGAGTTGGCTGTGATTTCTATTCCAAAGGCATGCAGTCCGATCCAGCAGCAGTAGCTTTCGAGACCGTCCAGCACGCCATCCGACATAATCTGGACATCGCTATCATTGATACGGCTGGCCGACTCCATACCAAGCTGAATCTCATGCGCGAGTTGTCCAAAATCAAAAGGTCTGTAGCCAAAGCACTAGATGGTGCACCCCATGAGGTGCTATTGGTCCTGGATGCTTCCACTGGTCAGAATGCTTTCGAACAATGTTCCAAATTTACTGAAGCCACTGAAGTCTCTGACCTGGCATTGACTAAGCTCGATGGAACCGCCAAGGGGGGAGTAGTACTGGGTATATCCGACCAGTTTAAAATACCCATTCGTTATATTGGTGTCGGAGAGGGCATTGAGCAACTCCAAATTTTTAATAAAAAGGCCTTCGTGGATTCGCTTTTCGGCTGACCTCAATTCGTCTGCCCATACAGTCAACGGCAGTGATCGGATCATGGAAATTGATATCTCAGAAGTAGTGTGTTACAATATATTTTCATAATTGCCGGACAGATAGGGTTTTACAATTTATGATATTTAAAATTCAACTGAGTTCAGGATAATTGCTATCTTTTCATTCTTGTTTATGACCCGGAATGAATATGTATGTAAGAATTTGTCTCCTGATCATCAGTTTATTTGTACTTCATGCCCGGAGTTTTGGGCAGGATAGTGTGGGTATCCAATATGTAGTGGATACCATAGCTGCACCCAATTGTTATCAAAGTGGTGATGGGGCCATTCTGCTGGATAATGTGAGTATCCCAGGGACGATCGATCGGTATGAATGGAGTGATGGCTCGGATTTAGAGGATCTGATCTTTGTAAACGGGGGCTATTATCAACTGACCATTTACAATACGGATGGAGATTCTTTCCAGACGGAAGAATTCTTCATTCCGGAACCGGATACGTTGGTCATTTCTTCATTTATTTCGCCTCCTACGGCCTATGACAAAAACAATGGATTTATCGATCTGATGATCAATGGTGGTACCGCGCCATACGAACTGACGATGATATTCAATCAGGATACCATCATGGAATTGGTGGATACCTTGTATTCCCTGGAGCAGTTGGATACCGGAAGATACATATTTACGGTCCTGGATGCACGGGGATGTACGGACACGGCCATCTACAATATAACGAGAGCTCAGCCATGCGAGATGCTCGTTGTTGCACTTGTGGACCCGGCAGAATGCAGCGGATCACCAACCGGCAAAATCGAATTAATCGTGGATCGGGCTGTCGAACCTTACACGATCGACTGGGCTGATCGGACAGATAATCGGACTACGCTGTTTAATCTGGATGCCGGTGTTTATCATTTTGCCATTTCGGACCGACGTCGATGTACGGCGGTCGATTCCATAGAGATAGTGTATGAAGACCAGATACCGCCCTCCGTCCTTACCATCAACCGCATGGTCAGATATCTGGATGACGAAGGGAAAGTAGAAGTTCTTCCACGAGATGTTCTGATTGGTGCGAAGGATGAGTGCCATAACAACCTGACCTATAAATTTGACAAAAGCACCTTCGATTGTGAGGATGTGGGCATTAACGAACTCATATTTCAGGTGATAGATGGTGTGGGAAATGCTACAACGGTGCCCATCGAACTCGAAATAAGGGATACTCATTCCGTGGAACTGATCTATCAGGATACGGTGTATACGGCTTTGTGTAACGGAATTGCCCAATATCAGAAACCACAGGTTTTTGGTAGTTGCGCAACGCTTTCGGATGGTGGAATTGTGAAGATGACAAATCGGGAGATAACCGCTGCCGGCACCTATGTGGATCGTTATTATTACGTCATATCACCGGGTGACACACTGAAAGCTGAGGTAACGGTCATCGTCTCAGATAACCGGGTTCGTTCCTTTTTGATTGTGGAGGAGCCGATATGCAATACCGGCAATGATGGTTCACTGGCTGTGGCTTTGCGCAATTCGATGGCCCCGGTCAGTTACATGTGGGAGGATGGTTCAACGGAAGATTTTATTTTTGGAATCCGAAACAAACAGGAATATCGAGTCACCGTAAAAGAGGGGAATGGATGCATATTTGAGTTGTCCGCTATCATTGAAGGACCGGACAGCCTGGTCGTAGAATTGGACAAGGTGGTTGAAAAGGAAAATTCAATCGATGTGATCCCTATCGTCATGGGAGGACATCAGCCCCTTCAATACGCCTGGTATAGTGATGGTGGGGTGATCAGCGATTCCCGGAATTTACTCGATGTTCCGGATGGGAAACGGTACGAACTTATTGTGACAGATGCAAGAGGATGCGTCAGTTCTCCGCTCATCGTGGATCGATTGATGTCCAGTGCGGCATCCAGTCTCACCCAAACGGTCGAATTATTCCCTAATCCGATCAATGGCCAGTCGCTTTATATTCGTTTTCTGGAGGACTTTCCACTTTATTCCGGCATAAGAGTGTTCAATTCCAGACAACAAATGATACTTGAATTCCGCCCAGAACATGCAGAAATCACCCTGAATGTTAAAAACTATCCCCCCGGGCTTTATTTTATACAATTTATCCGGTCAGATGGTCAATGGTTGACTAAGAAATTTATCCGGAGCTAACCTACCAAATTCCTTAAACTACTTACACAAAGAAAAACATGAAACGACGAAATTTCCTCAGACAGAGCAGCATGGCAATGGCTGGCGCTGGCCTCATTTCCACATCAGCCTGGTCCCGGATTCTTCAGGAGAAATCAAGAATTGGGGCAAATGATCAGATCCGAGTAGGGCTCATTGGTTGCAATGGGATGGGGTTTTCAGATTTATCTTCCCTGCTTAAAATTCCCGAAGTACAGTGCGTGGCTCTGTGCGATATCGATCAGAATGTGCTCGAAAAGCGGACAGATGATCTGGTCAAACGCGGATTGGATAAACCGCGTCATTACGCTGATTACCGGGATCTGCTGTCCGATCAGGACATAGATGTTGTGGTTATCGGAACGCCGGACCATTGGCATTGTCTGCAATTGACGGATGCATTGGATGCCGGTAAGGATGTGTACTGCGAAAAGCCGATCGCCAATTCCATCGCAGAATGTGACGTGATGCTCCACAGTGCCAACCAGTCGGATCGCATCATTCAGATCGGGCAATGGCAGCGTAGTCAGAAACATTTCAATGATGCGGTGGAATATGTCAGATCAGGAAAGCTGGGGAAAATCAGAGAAGTGAAAGTGTGGTCGTTCCAGGGATGGATGAAACCGGTGCCCGTTAAACCTGATTCCCCGACCCCTGACGGGGTGGATTATAAAATGTGGTTGGGGCCAGCGCCGGACCGGCCTTTTAATGAAAACCGATTTCATTTCAATTTCCGGTGGTTCTGGGATTATGCCGGTGGTCTGATGACAGATTGGGGTGTACACCTGATGGACTATGGGATTTATGGAATGGATGTTGTTTTTCCCAAGAGCGTGATGGCTATAGGTGGTAAATACGGTTATCCCAACTCTGCTGAGGAAACCCCCGATACCATGCAAACGGTATACGATTATGGGGATTTTTCATTGTTGTGGGAACATGGAACTGGCATTGATTCCGGTAACTTTGGGATGAATCATGGGATCGGCTTTGTCGGAAATAACGGAACACTAGCCCTGAACAGGGGCGGATGGAAAGTCATTCCGGAGAAGGAAAACAATCAGGATTTGATCGAACCCATCGAATGGAATCCATCCGTGGATAATGGACTGGACCTGAATACCGCAAATTTTATCGAAGTTGTCAAATCCAGGGATAAAGGCAAGCTCAATACCCCCATACAGGTGGGGTACAATGCCGCTGTCGTGTGCCACATGGGTAATATTGCTCTTAAAGCCAATGAGATGATCCATTGGCTTCCTGAGAAGCATAAATTTGCAGAACGTTCTGCCAATAAACTGATGGAAGCGGATTACCACAATGGTTGGAAAATGCCGAAGCAGTGAAAGAGGATGAGGTAGTTTTCTACCGGTATTTCCACATACCTTCTTCAATCCTGAGACCATTAGTCTATTCCACTGTGATTTCTGCATAACTTCGGGCTGAAAAAGCAAAAATGCCATATCCATTCCGTACATTGGTATATATTTCAAGTGGCTCCCTGAACGGATTATCTCGATTGGCAAAATATTGCCTCGAACTTTCCAGAAAACGGACATAGTCATCGGAGAGATTGCTGAGTCGAACCATGACCACGACGGCTTTTTGTTTATTGAAAGTAGCGTGATTGGTGTAAAAACTGAAGCGTATCCGCTTTTCGCCTTCCCTGTTGAATTCACTCTCTTGGATGAGATGGTGTTGAAAGTTTCCAAATACCTCAGTATTGACCCGGTCTCCGGAACCCCATACCTCTGCCGGAATGATTAATTGTACCATTTCACCAGCCGCATTTTGCGTCGTTTGAATGATGGCCACTTCAATTTGGTAAGTGTTCTTACGGTCTGGTTCATCGTCAATCTGAATATCGACGAAACCCTCAGACTCAGACGTTTTCAATTCAGAAAACTCAATGTCAGCATCACGGGCCTGTACAGGAATAAGTAAGGGCATACTATCTGATGTGGTGATTTCCTGCCAATCCGATCCTTTGTCACCCGCCATATGTTTATTATACCGGGCGCGTAATTGGTACGTTTTCCCAGGCTGTATGTCGTTCATTACTCCAAAGAATGGGTCTTTGAACTGCGGGAAACTGTTTTGAGGATAGAATTTCAAATTAAGTTCCTGTCCATCGGACCTCAAGATCACGTTTGATTCATAAAACAATTGATCAGAAAGTACCTGTGAGGAGGTATTAGATATATAAATCCTGTTGGTTGGAACGACTGATGTTTTTTCCCGCCCGTAGTTTTGCTCCCGGAAAATGAAATCACGGTGATCGGAATTGGAAAGTAACCCGTAAACGACACCTCGGGTTTCAAAATCAGACTGATCCGTTTCAATGACCCGGGTAAAGGGTTCATCGCAGCCCTGAAACAGGAAAATGGTCAGCCATATAACAAACAGATAATAAGTTTTCATAATTTCAAAATTTAAATCCCCATGTTACATAAGGAATAATAGGCAATACAGCTACTTCCTTGACCGTGCCTTCGAGGTCCTGAGAGACATAGAGTGGGTTTTTCCGGAAATAGGTGTTGTACACGCCAAAGGTCCAGAAGGTTTCTCCCCATTTTTTATCATTTTTTCGGGAAATGGAAATATCAAGCCGGTGGTAATCCGACATTTGGTAATTGTTTTTCCGTTGGTAGACGGCATATTCTCCGCTCTGTCCAAAGTATTCACCTGGAATGGGATAATGTGTATCCGGTATGGAATAGGCATGCCCGCTCCCATATATCCAGATACTGGAAAAGGACCATCGCTCATTCAATTGATGCTTCAGGACCAGATTGATATCATGACGGCGATCATATTTGAAGGGAAAAGGCTTCCCCCCATTTATATCGTCAAACTTTCGGTCGTTCCAGGAGAGTGTGTACGCCAGCCATCCAGTCGTCCGTCCTGTATTTTTTCGGAACAACAATTCACCTCCGTAAGCCTGACCTTCACCCTGAGAAATCTTATTCTGCCAGTCTTCCGTCGATGCTACATCGAGGATAAAACTAACTCCTGGCTGGTAGGATAAAACGTTTTCCATTTCCTTATAATACCCTTCGAGCGTTAATTCGAAGTCTTCCCACAATGTCCTGGCAATCCCCGTGGCGGCCTGCCAACTGCTCTGGGGTTCAATCCGATCCGTACTCGGCACCCAAAGATCACTGGGAAGGCTTAGCGATTCACTCGTGAGCAAGTTGATGTATTGTTCCATCTGCGCATAAGAAGCTTTGAATGCCCAGCCTCCAGGCAGATTGATCCGGGTACTGAGTCGGGGCTGGAAAGAGAAATAAAGTTTACCGTTCGTAAAGAACTGGGAAAAATGGAACCCCGCATTCAGCTTAAGAGGACCGTATTCCATTTCATCCTCCAGGAAAAAATTGCGTTCCTGCGATGTCATACCCTGTTGGTTGAAATCCACACTGACCTGTTCCTCTTCCAGTTTATAGCCATAGGTCAGTGCCCCGGGGGTGTACCGGTGGTAGGTCCATTCCATTCCCAATCGAATAGCGTGACGGGAACCGGGAACAAAATCCATAGCGTATCTGATCCCAATGTCGTCTATCCCCGAATGATACAAAGAGTTGAAATAATCCCGGATATCTTTTTTGGAAAAGGTGTATTCGATATCATTGTCCAGCCGGTACCGAGAATATATGATGGAAGCATTAGTGATGATTCGTGGAGTCAGCATGTGAGTCCAGGTGAGCGTGCCCAGGTAATTTCCCCAGTTGACAGAGGCGTTTGTCGTTTCTATGGAGTCTCTGCGCTGTACCCCATAATTGTCTGCACCCATATAACCACTAAATACCAGCCGGTTTTTGTCGTTAAAACGATGCAGAAACTTAAGGTTGACATCATGGAAGTAAGCCGCGGGTAAGACGGAGTTGTCCGAACCGGATCGCGTCATTTTGATGATCGGCCGGGCTATCAGATCAGTGTATGAGCGCCGGGCGGAGACCAGAAAAGATGATTTATTGGGAATTATGGGTCCTTCGAGCAATAGTTTTGAGGAAATTAGACCGATCTGACCTGCTCCATGGAACTCCTCCAGGTCTCCCTCCCTTAAGTTTACTTCTACTACAGAAGAAAGCCTGCCGCCGTACCTGGCCGGAAAACCACCTTTGGTAATACTGACGTTGTCTATGGCATCGGCATTAAAAGTGCTGAAAATACCCAGAACATGAGTGGGATTATAAATAGGTACACCATCGACCAGAATAAGATTTTGATCGATACTGCCGCCTCTTACAAATATTCCTGCGGTTCCTTCCATGCCTCCCTGTACGCCAGGTAAAAGTTGCAGGGATTTGAGTACATCTGCCTCTCCCAATAGGGAAGGAATTTGCTTGATCTCACTGGCCTGGATCTCATTTTGACTCATCTGGATTTGGTCCTCCATGCTCTCCCTCCGGTCGGACTGTACGGTGACCGTCTGCAGGGTCAGACTTTTGACCATTTTCATATGGATGACCGTATCGTTTCGGGCAGACCAGATTATGGTGTCGCGGTTGTATCCTACATAACTAAAAACCAGTTTCCCATGACCGGCAGGAAGGGTTAATTTATAATACCCATCTTCGTTGGTTGTCGTTCCTCTCTGACTTGTCAGGTCGAGAATGTTCACTGCCATAAGTCCCATATCTGTTTCGGCTTCTTTCACATACCCACGGATATGAATTTCCTGGGATTGACACCACAGGCCCGAAAAGACCAGAATAAGTGTACAAAATATTTTCCCCGTCATGCTTTATCATTTTAATGCCTTTTGGGGATATCACATTACAAATGATTCGCGGTTTCAGATGGGTAGCAAAGTAAACGAATGGATGATAACAAATTGCCCTTTTTAATAATATACAAACTCCTTGCCGAAAAAATATTAGGCGTAAGTTTTAACTGATTCAGGGAATTTAAAACGGATAGTTTTTCCGCATTTCACTGGCCATTTCAGATGATTTTGCCTGTTTGATGTTTTCCAGTTCGATTATGACATTGTCATAATTTTTTTGATTTCGGTTTTGAGAAAGTTTTCGAGCAGCTTCGATTTTTTCCACTTTCATGCGAATGGCGATCAATCCCCGCATTTCACGGCGGATCATGTCCTGATTTAGTTTGTCGAAGGATCGGAAACTGGTATCTGGGGATTCCAGGCGATCCATTAACCGGCGGATATTATCCAGCGCCGCTTCCTCTTTCTGGACTTCCACGTGGCCGCTGAGATGTACCGAGATATAATTCCAGGTCGGGACATTTTCGTGATCATACCAGGTGGACGAAATGTAATGATCCACTCCCTGTACAATAAATAGATGACCGGAGGAATCATTGAGCAAGGCTTTGTGTCGGTTCACAGCTCCCATGTGGGTATATAAATACCATTCGTCCGATTCTACATCAATCGTATAAGGCAAATGACTGGCTTCGGGATATTCACCTCCCTGACTGACAAACAATCCAAACGCCTGAGAACGAAGGAAATCCAGGATCTGTTCGCGGTCCGTATTGGAATAAAGGGGTGGTACATCCATTGGTTTTCTGATTTGAACCTGTTATACGCAGATAGTTGTAGTAATAGTGTTTTGACATCTGATTTTAACGGCAGCTTACATTTTTTAGTTGGGCTGAATATAGTGATGTTTTCCGGTGAGAGAGCTGGTTTTCTACCCGATTCATGTCTGGTGAAGGGCACAGAGGTGCGAACCATATTCATACGCCATATCAAATCTTAAGAATTCATTGATCTGGTTTTGTTGTATCTTATCGCCGGAACAAAATATCTTTTCTATGAATCTGTTCATGCAGTGGATTATCTATATGCTGGCAATTGCGCTGATCTCTCAGTGTCAGGATCGATCCGGAGCAGACGGTCACACGGATACCGTTCATTGGGAGAATATTTCCCTGGAACCTGACGAATATATCTTTTTTGTGAACAGCTATAGAGTGGAATGCACTGGTGTCGGTCCACAGACATGCTGGCAAGTAAAGAAGGGAAAAGATGCCCGGATTGAAAATAAGCCATGGACCCTTCTGTACGAACCGATCTCAGGATTGGACTGGGAACCGGGCTACCGATACACTCTCATAGTCCGCGAGGATCGACTTCCCGTTGATCAGATACCGGCTGATGGCTCGGCTTTCACATATACACTGCAAAAGTTGCTCGCTAAAGAACCAGATCCTACTATACGATTACACGATATCTGGGCACTTCTGACCATTGATGACCGGGGATTGGAATCATTCAATTCCTCCGAGCGACCGGTAATTGAAATTCAATTGACCAGCGGACGGGTTATGGGTTTTGATGGTTGTAATCAATACAATGGTAAAATCCAGAAAGTAACGTCCGATGATATTCAGTTCTCGCCTCTTATCACAACCCGAAAAGGTTGTCCTGACATGGACATACCCCATTTATTTCACAAAAAGATGGAGAAAGTCACCGGATATGATATTAACAATCTCATCCTGTCCCTTACTGATCAGAGTGGGCGGAAGTTGATGACATTTCAAAAAGTTGATTGAGAAGTTTCTTATTTCAGGTCCAGTCGTAGGACGACATCATCGGCGGTGATAAACAACCTTTTTTCGTCTGCGGAAAAAGTACAATTGGAAGTGGCTTTACCTGTATGGATCCGGGCAACCGGTATCCCTTCTGAATTGAATATCCAGATACCACCAGGCCCTGAAGCAAACAAATATCCTTTACTATGCATCGCCATGCCATCGGGTAATCCCGGCTGACCTTCCTGACCCACCAGATCCGTTACATCGAAAAATAGTTTTTTATGTTTTACTTTGCCGGGCTTATTGATATCGTATCGATACCAGGTGGCATGATGCGGATCAGAAACCGATACATAGAGTCTGTTCTCCTCAGGTGACAGGGCAATGCCATTGGGTCGGGACAGTGTATCGAGCAGCAAAACCTTTCCGGAATTGGTCAGGCAATACACGCCACAAAAATCCAGTTCGCGAGCAGGGTCATCCGCGCGTTCGGGCAGTCCGTAAATGGGATCGGTGAAATACAGGTTCCCCTTTCGGTCAAAAACAGCGTCATTGGGACTGTTGAATCGTCGTCCATTGTACCGGTCAGCCAGGGGTGAGTATACGGGTTCCGGATTGTCAAGAGGGGCGTTCATGACTGCGATTCTGCGTTCTCCGTGTTGTAATAAAACGAGTTGACCTTCCTGATTGAGCAACAAACCATTGGACCCGGGTTCTTCCCCCTGAAAATTTTTTCCCATGAATCCGGATGGAAAAAGGTATTCGGAGGTTTGACCATTGGCATCGATTCGATATACTTTATTCCGGGGAATATCGGAGACCAGTAAGTAATTCCCGTCCTGGATATGTAACGGTCCTTCTGTCCACATGAATTCACTACCGATAACGACCAGAGGTGAATCTTCGTCCAATAATTCACGAGCTTCATCTTGCAGGATCTCAATGGTTAATCGCTGCTGTACCGGGGACAGCAAATAAATGGCGGACAGTAAGGTCAGGAACAGGATAGCTTTCATCACCGAGACAATTGGAGTGAATAATTGCTATCAAATATGGTGAAAATCTTTGAAAAATGCATCTGGTAATTCCGGGCTTACCTATCGCTTTGCGCTCAACAAATCAATACGCGAATGCGAATGCGAGTGGGCGTGATCGTGTGAGAGTGGATACTTAATGATCCATTCGAAATGTCGATATAATCAAAAAGATAAAAAACGGGTCGTAAAAAACAAATTAAATGCCATAGTTTGGCAACCTGAAAGTGTAACCATATGTCTTATTGATCGGTCCGATTATGAGGTAAGTATAAAGGGGGATGGAAGCACGGATTCAGTACTTCACAAACTGTTTCGTCGTAGCATGGCCATCCTGGATCAGGGTCAGTGCATACACTCCGGCTGGCAGCTTTCTAACGTTAATCAATCCGGGGTTTTCGGTGGCAGGATCCAATTCGGATTGATATACCTTTCGTCCAAGGATATCATATACCACCACGTGCACTTTTTCCCGGGTATCCTTCACAAGATATTGGATGTTTAGAATTTCACTTGTTGCGTTTGGATATAATTCATGTAAAGCAATTGGTTCATCGGATTCCGGAATGAAATACCGGTTGTAAATGCATTGGAGGGTTGCATGCGCGTTCAGATATCCGCCCGTAGCATTTTCGTCCGCCAAATCAGTGGCGGGAGTAACGGTTTGAAGGATGCAGGACCGGACCTGGGCGGCCACCTGGACCGGATCGGCAGTGATGGCCCGCTGCATACTGTCCAGCCCCAGGCTATATGCCAGGCTAATGACAGCGGATACTTGTGGGGCAGCGAAGGAAGTGCCTGAATCATCAATAAATTCACCTGGCTGGGATACCACGAGAACATTCTGTGCCGGAGCCGCCAGATCGACACTCGTGGTTCCACGGCCAGAATACTGATTCATCAGATTGCGGTCGATTGAATTGGTGATGATCAGGGCGTCGGAGGAACAGTCGCTGGGCAGGTCGCCGTGAATATCAACGTTGACATCCTGATTGGAAGTAGCACCTACACTCAGGATCCCAACTGACCCCATTTTATCATACATCGCGCAAAACAAAGGCGCATCTTCTTCGTATAAGCCATCCAAACCGAAGGAACTGTTTGTAGCCACTATAAAGGCTCCTTGTGTTCCATTGGTTTCATTGTATCTTTTCCGCATTTGATAAAAATACTCGTAGGCTCTGATGGTGGTCTCGTCGGTATTGCGAGCTTCCAGAGTGATGGGGAGAATCGACCCATGCCAATTGATGCCGGCGATCCCCGTATTATTGTTACCCCGGGCGGCAATGATGGACACGACCGCATCTCCGTGATAGGTGTAATCTATATAGTGGTGGCCATCCTCGCTGTCCAGGTTCCATCCGTTTACATCGTCGATAAAGCCATTGCCGTCATCATCGATGCCATTTTCCGGGATTTCACCCGGATTTTCGAATAAAATGCCTTCCAGATCGGGCCTCGAGAAGTCAAATCCAGCCTCCAAAACCCCGACTACTGGTTGTGGAAATTCACCGAAAACTTCCCCTGTTGTCAGTTCCCAGGCATCGGGCATACGAATCAGATCGAGGTACCATTGTTCGGGATATTGGGGATCGTTGGGTATTACCCTTCGAGGTTGATATGTACGGTTGACTTGGAAAGCGACTATCCCGGGACAATTGGCCAGTAACTGATTCCAGTCAGTTGACTTTCTACGGCTTTGAATTCGTGGGTCCAGATGCCAGGCATTGATGCTGGGGGCAATTTCCCGCATTTGGATGGATACACCGTGACTGTCAAAATATTCCCGGATCTGATCGGGGCTTGAATCGTCAAATAATTGTATGATATAAGTGCTGGAAATATTTTGTGTGTGCAGGAGAGGTCCGCACATGAGCCACAATCCGAGGAATAAAACACAACGAAAAAACTTCACGGGATAAGTGCTTATTGGTTGATAAATACCAGTTGATTATCACCTATAACGCACAATCTACCTATATTATTCAGCGAGTAGTCTTCGAGATTGAAAATATTGTTCCAGGGACTGGCCAGGCCGTTTTGGATGGAACATCGGTAGATTCTGTTGGTGGCGGCCATCCAGAGATAATCCCCGTTTTCCAGATAAAAATCCTCCGAACCCGGTATGGTTTTACAGACAATCCTGATCTGGCCATTGAGAATATCATAGGTTTTGACATACCACGTGTCCGCATTGTATTTGTGGATGAAGTAGAGTGCACCGTTGCGGCCCAGACTCAGGCATCTTCCCGCGTTGTCGATTATTTTGGTTTTTTTATTGCTGATCAGGTTGATATCGTAAAGATTCAGCTGGTTGTTTTCGATGAGTACTACGGCTAACCGGTCTTCAGAAATGGGATAGAAATAAGCCACATTCGTCTCAGGGATCACCTTTTGAAGTTCCGATCCATCGTATTTCCAGAGTTCTTGAAATCCGGTTTCGGCATCCTGCCGGACAAAGTACAGATTCTGACCGACACGGGTAGGGGAGTATTCCGAATCCTTAGTGGCCGTAATCCTTCGCATAGCTTGTCGGGCAATATCCAGTGAAATGATATCGGTGTCTGAACCGTTCCTTTGTTCCCAGGAGGAGGACAGCAAGAGTTCGCCATCAGCTGAGAAGGGCTGGTTGTTGTAACCCTGATCGTTAAATGCTGTCAACAGATCTAGCTGGGTCATTTGAAATTCCGCGGAGGAAGACATGGCCCATTTTAATAAATAGGCATTGGATGATCCCTGGCCCTGACCAGTGGTGGCCAGCAGGATGCAATAAAAAAGGGGAAGTAATCCTCTCACCATATCACTTATTTTTTATTGGCTGACATAAATATCCGGTTCCATCGGATACCGTCGGACAATTTACTGTTTTTCAGCGACATCCAAATAAACATCGGTTTACCTACGACGTGTGTTTCCGGTACAAAACCCCAGAACCTGGAATCCTCTGAGTTATGACGGTTATCTCCCATCATCCAGTAATAGTCATAGCGGAAGGTGTACTGGGTGGCCGGTTGACCGTTGATCAGGACCTGATCGCCACTGATACGCAAGTCATTGTCTTCGTAAACCTCGATTACACGATGGTACATACTGAGGTTTTCCGGTGTAAGCTGCACGGTCTCTCCACTGGCCGGAATATGTATTGGTCCGTAATTATCAACCGTCCAGCCTGGAAACAATTCTTCATTATGCGGGAACAGGACATTGTCGTAGTGTTCGGGTTTGACGTATTCCACCTGGATGTCGCTGCCCAGATTTTGGATGGCTTCCACTTCGTCCTTGCTCAGATTGTAATAATGTTCTGCTGCCCGGGGGTGATCACTGACATGTACACCGATTTTGTCCAGGGTATTGACGTTCACTTCTCCTACCGAGGAAGTCACATGGTAGGTAAATTGAACTTTTTCCGGTTGTTCGATGGCCTGACCATTGATATAGACGGTGCCTTCCCGTATTTCCAGATCATCTCCGGGAAGTCCAATGGTCCGTTTGATGTAGTGATCCATTTTGTCCATCGGACGTGTAATGATATCATCCGGGTTGACCCGTCCCAACATGCCCCGTCGTCGAAGATCGTACACGCTGAAGGTGCGGCCCGGTGTGAGGACGACGCTGTCGCCTTCCGGATAATTGAAAACCACGTTGTCGTGTCGTTCGATGGATTCCAATGCAGGCAATCGATAATAAGGTAGGCTGGGCTCGTCGAGGTAGGATTCCTTGTTGAGAAATCCGATGCGGTTGTGTAACAAAGGTACCATGGCGATGGTCATCGGCGTCCGGATGCCGAAATTGACCTTGGAGACAAACAGAAAATCGCCCACTTCCAGCGAACCTTCCATGGAGGAGGTGGGGATGATAAATGCTTCGATGAGAAACATCCGTATGAACGCTGCAGCAAAAATAGCGAAGACCAGTGACTCCACCCATTCCCGGGAGGCGCCCTTTTTATAGGGATTTTTGGACATGAGTCGTTGTGCTTTGAGATTGTCGCCGGCGTCCTGGGCCTCCTTGATCTGCTGCCGGTATTGTCTTTCAAGCTGTACAATTTTACCCTGGTAGGGCAAATTATTCCGGTCGATCAGGAAAAACGACAGTGGAGCGTAAATCACTGCCAGCACGGAATCCCAAAACGAGAGTTTGCCAAATGCCCTTACCATATCAATGGCCATACCGGCATAGATAAATATATTTACTATCGGAAACAACAGCCACCAGGCATAGTGTCTTTTGCGGCCGATAATATGAGCCCATTCCCCGAAGTTGAGGCCGGGAATCCAGGCCTTTTTGGGGTCGGTTCCTGCCCGGCGAAACAGGGGGGCAAGGGTGAAGCACAATAGCAAATATGATATCAGGATGAAAAGTAATATTCCCACGCTCAGCAAATTTTGGGTCAAATGTAATCAAAAAAGTTGTGATGAAATCCCTGACTAAAAGGTCGTTTGGTTCGGAATTTCGTAATTATATTCCTGTCCCGGAATCCACAATAGTTTTTCAGGGGCACAAGATAAAGATAACAGGTGAAATGGTCGTGGATGTCATGAGGGGAGAAATTTTAGACCAACGGCTTTGTTTGTCTGTTTGTCAGCCCTTGGTTTCCGACGCCTGGGGACTTCGTCCGATTAAGGTTGGATTTTTTTGTCGACAACTTCCGAAGTTTTTTGACCTGTCAAAACTACACGACAATCAATAAACTCAAATGCTATGGTCAGACCTGGCAATTGGTTATTTCTTTCGCAATTCTTTCCCGTAATATTTCAGGTCGCGTTACCAATCCTTTCTGGCTTAACAATCGCTTGTCATTGTCGGGAACCTCCATCGAAGGCCGAAACATCCACGCCCAGGATCCACCCCATACAGGTCACACTACAAATGCATTCCATTGTCATTCCGGGCTCGATCCGGAACATTATCGCAGTTTAGACCGGGCTCTCACAAACAAATGAAATGATGTTTATCGTGCTCGATCCGGAATATTACCGCAGTTTAAACGTCGTACTCCCTACCGGAAAACCCTTATTGTAAATTTCAACGGCGTACAGACCTTCCTCAAAGGGGACCTCGGGCGCCCAGGCCAGACATACTTCATCTTCCTTGTGTTTATATGAAATGGTCTGTTTGGTGGAATACGGAACTGGAGTGCCGGTCTTCAGGAGGGTGAGCACTCCGGATCCGGCGGACTCCACCGAAATGGTTTCACCTCTGGGATTGAGGATGCGGACAAAAAATTCTTCTTCCCCTTCGGCTGCCAGTTGGTTGACTTCAGTTTCAAAGCAGATGTTGAGTATCTCCACATTTTCGGCCCGGCGTCGCCGGACTTCCCGACCGCTTTCTTTGGTGCTGTACCCCTGAACATCAATGTCGTTCACCTGAATCCGGGCGGATTCCATGACTTTGATATTGAGTGCGGTATTTTCTTCTGATAGTTTTTCGGTTTCCTGCGCCAGTTGTTCCCGTTCGAATTGCAGCGCCTCGTTTTCCTGTTGGCTGCTGACATAAGCGGTGGATAAACTGTCTGTTCGGATTTTTAGATTGGTATTTTCTTCCGTCAGGAAGGCATTTTCTTCCTTAAGCAGGTTGATTTCCTCCACATATTGTTCTACTGTCGCCCGCATTTCGTCGATCTCTTTCTGCGCTTCGGTCAGATTGCGGTTTTTGCGGACGAGAATGGCAATTTGATTCTTTTGTTCTTCCAGTTTGCCAATCTGTTCGTCGATGAGCTTGTTGAGCTCGGCGTTGTCACCTTTCAAGGCTTCGAGTTGTTTCTGTGCGGACTGGAATTCTTCATCGAGCTGGACGTTGACGTCCTGCAGGTTGGAAAATTCTTCTTCCATGTGGACAATGTCCTTGCGTAACTGTGCATTCTGATAGAACAGGTATCCAGCGAGAATAAGCAAGATAAGGGCAGTGATGCTGAAAATGGCAATGTTTCGGGAGGTCTGGTTGGGCTGATCTGTATTTGATGACATAGTGACTTATTTTAATCTGTAAACGTCTGCCCGATGCCAAAATTTTAAAAGACTGTATAAATGTTAAAATCCGGAAGATTGACAGCCACCAGTATTGCAATGCACCAATTGCATTTCGCCGTTATTATTAATGCCGCATTTACGGGTAATTCTCTGTTTACTCCCGGAAAATGACGAAATTTGCCGGAATCGGTGGAATTGGAAATTTTTATACCTACCGCTCAATTTAAACTTTGAATTTGAAGTTATAGACATGTTTTTCGACGTGCAAAACCAAATGATATGATCAAAAACCCTATTGTAGCGCCCTCTCTTCTGGCGGCCGATTTCCTTTATTTAAAGGAAGCGGTTGATCTCATAGACCAAAGCGAAGCTGACTGGCTGCACATGGATGTGATGGACGGCCGATTTGTTCCCAATATTTCCTTTGGAATGATGATCGTAGAACAAGTGGGCCGGGTACTTCAAAAACCGATGGATGTACACCTGATGATCGAACAGCCGGAACAGTACGTGGCACAGTTTGCCAAAGCCGGAGCGGAAACCATTACAGTACACTATGAGGCCTGCCCACATCTGCATCGGAATATTCAGCAGATCAGGGACCTCGGTGTCCGCGCTGGGGTAGCCATCAATCCGCATATTCCGGTTTCATTGTTGGAACCTGTCATCGAGGACCTCGACCTGGTCCTTATCATGTCCGTCAATCCGGGTTTCGGCGGTCAGAAATTTATTTTCGAAACGTTGTACAAAATTCGCCAGCTCCGACAGATCATGATGGATCGTAACGCCAAAGCCCTCATCGAGGTGGACGGCGGAGTAGGACTTCAGAATGCGGCGAAAATCATGGAAGCAGGTGCCGATGTGCTGGTCGCCGGAAGTTCTGTTTTTGGCTCCGATGATCCGGTCGAAACCATCAAACAATTGAAAGCTCTAGGCAATACTCCGGCTTATGAAGTTTAGTTTTATCCTTTTTTTTACTTTGTTTCTGATAGGTCATGCGATATCCCAGGGGGTGATCACCCTGGATGGTTATGTTACCGATCCGACAGAAGAGGCTCCCTTGACGGACGTACTGGTGTATCTGGAGGGTAGTACTTCTGCGATCACCGCCAATGAAAATGGTGCATTTTCCCTGTCCTTTGTATCGACCCGTGATACGGTACTGGTTTTTTCCCGGGTAGGTTATAAAAAGGCCACTTACCCGGTGCCTCATGCGACCACCGATGAACACCTTTCTTTGAACATAGAACTTGTTCCGGCAATTTCAGATCTGGAAGTGGTTGTTCAGAGTACTATATCACATCAACCGGGCATGATCGTCGAGGATGTTTCCGAAATCAAACTACTTCCGTCCGTATCCGGAAATCTGGAAAATATTCTGCCTCACATAGCGCTCGGTGTCAGTACGGGTACCGGCGGTGAATTAAGTAGTCAGTACAATGTACGGGGGGGGAATTACGATGAGAATCTGGTATATGTCAATGATTTTCAGATTTATCGACCTCAGTTGATCCGCAGTGGTCAGCAGGAAGGGCTTTCCTTTCCCAATCCCGATCTGATCCGGGATATTGCGTTTTCGTCGGGTGGCTTTTCAGCCCGGTATGGAGACAAAATGTCTTCGGTGCTCGATATCAAATACAAGCGGCCTGATTCATCGGCTTATTCTGCAGAGGTCAGTCTGTTAGGTGCGAGCGCCCATATGGAGGGCAGTAAATCATTGGGTGATTCCCGTTACCGGAAGTTTAGATACCTGGTGGGGGGGCGTTATCGTTCCACTTCGTATCTGCTCAATTCCCTGGAGGTCAAAGGGGAATATCTACCGCGGTTTGCAGATATTCAGTCTTATCTGACGTTTGATGTCAATGAAGCCTGGCAGGCCGGCGTATTGCTCAATTACAATCGGTCCATTTACGATTTTGAACCTCAGTCGCGTTCGACAGCATTCGGTCTCATTGATTTTACGCTCAATCTGACTTCATCCTTCACCGGTGCTGAGCGTGATAAATTTGAAACCGCGATGGCGGGGCTTTCTATGACCTACCTGCCGACAAAACGCAAGAACCCGTTTTTCCTGAAATTTCTCGCATCTACGTATCAGGCCACCGAAGCGGAAAACTTTGACATCCTGAGTTCATACAATCTGAGTCAGATCGAAACATCACTGGGTGCGGAAAATCAGGGAGAGGCCATTGCGCTGGTCGGTGAGGGTATCCAACACCAATATGTTCGCAATCTTTTGATTTCCAATGTTTCCAATTTTGAAGTGAAAGGGGGGCTCGAGAAAAATATTTTTTCCAATTCCGGTCATGATCAAAGCCATTTTTTGCAGTGGGGTCTGAAGGTTCAACACGAGCAGATCCAGGACCGGCTCAATGAATGGGAAAGACTGGACTCCGCCGGTTATTCCATTCCGTATAATGGCGAGGAGGTACAACTGGCTTACAATTACAAGTCCCGCCACGGGTTATCTTCCCAGCGTCTTGAGGCCTATTTTATGGAGAGTTACAACATTCGTCGTGAGAATCATTCGCTCTGGACTTTCGAAGGTGGACTGCGTGCTTCCTACTGGACCTGGAATGAGGAGCTCAATCTATCGCCACGTGGACAGATTCTGTACAAACCGCTCGGTCGCCCCAATAACCAAGTCTTCAAACTGGCAGCGGGGTTATATTACCAGCCGCCCTTCTACCGGGAGTTCCGGAAGCCGGATGGAAGTCTCAACGAAGCGATCCGCGCTCAGAAATCGACCCACCTCGTTCTGGGGTACAGTACGGATTTTTACTGGGAAAAACTCAAGGCCAAAATGCGATTCACCACGGAAGCTTATTATAAAAAGCTCGATAATCTGGTGCCCTATGACGTGAACAATGTTCGGATCCGATATTATGGGGAAAATTTGGCGTCGGGTCACGTAATGGGAGTTGATTTCCGGCTGAATGGGGAACTGGTTCCGGGAGCCGAAAGCTGGATCAATCTTTCATTCCTCCGGGCTTTGGAAAAATGGGATGGGGTAGAACATGAGAAATTACTGGAAGGAATTGGCAATTTCGAACATACGGAATACGTGCCCAGGCCTACGGATCAATTAGTGTCGGCCTCCATTTTTTTTCAGGATTACCTGCCACAGAATGAAAATTTTAAGATCCACCTGAGTTTGAATTTTGGATCCGGGCTGCCATTCGGTACACCAGATGAGAATATTGTGTTGCGCAATCCATTCCGATATAAGATCTATTATCGGATGGATACCGGCTTTTCTGCACAATTATGGAATAGCGAATGGCGTAGCCGACGCCCCAATAACCCGTTCCGGTTTTCGGAGAATGCCTGGATCAGTCTGGAAGTGTTCAATCTGTTGCAGGTGGCCAATACCGCTTCGGTGACATGGATCAAAGCCATCAACAATGTCCAGTATTCGGTGAAAAACAATTTGACCTCACGAAGGGTGAATTTAAAACTGAGGTTCGAATTCTGACGGTAAATAGAATAAATATGGTGGTAAAATTAAAAAATATGGTATATTTGCGCCCGTTAAAGCCTGCTATTCGCAGAGACGGACGAGGCAGGTGATTCTTTAAAATTAATTTCAATTAAATGTCTGTTAAATTACGTTTACAACGAAAAGGACGAAAAAAGAAACCATTTTATCACATTGTAGCAGCCGATATCAGAGCACCGCGAGATGGAAAATTCATTGAAAAGATCGGTACTTACAATCCAATGACCACGCCTGCCACCATCCATTTGGATTCGGAAAAGGCATTGTATTGGCTGAACAATGGCGCATTACCAACGGACACGGTCCGGGCTATTCTGAAATTTAAAGGAGTGCTGTTTCACAGGCATTTACTGCGTGGCGTGAAGAAAGGCGTGCTGAGTCAGGAACAGGCAGATCAGAAATATCAGGATTTTATTGAAGCAAAAGAGACAAAAGTCGCTGCCCGCTTTGAGAAAACTGAACAGGAAAAACGGGATTTCCATATATCTGTATTTGGAAAGGCTCCGCAAAAAGCAACACCGGAACAGGAAGCGAGCGAGGAAGAGTAGATTTTATTGAAAATATGACCCTATTACAAGCCAAATTAGCCGGCTTGAAGTAAAAACCTGGTAGAAATTCTACCGGGTTTTTGCTATATTTTATCGAACAATCGAAATACGCGTAATATGAAACCACTCAGTCCGGAATTCAAAGCCGAAATCGAGGAGATCAAGGAATCCATTCAGGAATCAGACCTCTTAACTACTTATCTGGAATCGGAAGAAGAGTCTGATTACAAGGAATTGATCGATTACTATGAACCTATGATCCAGGAATTGTATAATAAAGTGGCCAATAAAGTGCCGCTGCAATTGCTGTCCCTTGAAAAGGCGATTCTGGATGATCGTATGGAGGGGTTATTTTTGCCCCGAATATTGGGCTATGCCGTACTTCGGGGGGCGTTGGATGACGAATTGAAATATATCCGGCCACAAGAGGGTTTTAGGGAAATTCTCCTTTTTATCTGTGATTCGGTTCATTTTGACTATATCAAAACGCGGATCGGCCAGACCATTCAGATCGGTTTCGCCCTGAACAGTGACATATGGACTACCTCCTTCATCAACGGTATCCAAAACAAACGCGTAGTGAATTTTCTCAGAAATCTTCGGTCGGAGGATTTATGGCAGTTCAAGAACAGACAGGAAGCTTACAATCGCTACCGGAAGCAGTTCGAGGGATACAATTTTTATACGATTGAATTCCCGGATGATGCCATCGAACTCAAAGCCAGTTATCGCCAGTTTCTGGATTTTCTAAAATTCCGGATCAAATACGAACTTGATAATGATTCCTTTGAAGCGGAATTGACCAGTTTTCTGGAAAATGAGAGCTTGCAGGAACCTCAGGAGTACATCAATATCCTGGGACTGAGCGCTCATTTTATCGAATTTTCCCCCGAAAGAAGTAAACGCATTGGAGCGATCTACAACAAACTGAGGACTCGTAACGATTTCCATGACAAGCATTTTTATTTCCTCGAACGATTGATGAAAAGTGACATTGAGGTAGGCGTGGATTCTTTCGTTAGGCTGTATGAATTGCTCCCTTCCGAACCCAAAGATGATTTCTACACCTTCTATTATTTGCAGAATGTCATCAAAGAAAATGGTCTGGGCTCTGAGGTAACCATTGAAGAAATCCGGAAAGTGTACAATCAGCACGAAGGATTATCCGATTTCAATGAGGCCCTGAGACTTGTAATTTACAAATATTTTGCTGCAGAACTTAAAGAAATAAGTGCAGAAGATTATCAAGGGTATTTTGAATTGAATAAGTTGATGACGATTTATATCCGGATGTTCGATAATCAGCATTTTAATCAGGAATTAAAACACGCCAGTGTCCGATTGATTAAAAAATTTCTCAAGGTTTATACCTACAAGCGTGGAAAGGATTACCAGGATATCAAAAAGTACGTAACGAGTCAGTTCCAGGACCTCGGATTTATGACCGAGAAGGAGGTATTGGAATTGTTCAAAACCCGCAAACGACGTCGCAGCACAGCAAGCTAATCCGTCGTACACTACAGACATCCTGACCTTACCCCATTAATACTGAATTTCAGCGGATAAATCCGTAAAACAGATTGTCGCGAATGGCCGTAAAGATGGAGTAACCACCAGCATGCCTAACTAAAGTTCCTATAAGTGACCTTGTAGATGCTACGTGTGAAAAATAGAATTGTCTCTGTTACTTTTTTTACTGAAAAAAAGTAACCAAATAAGCAGCTCTACAATCGAAACTTTTTAATGACCGATAGTGTCTGATCAAGGTCATCCCTGGTATGAGCATCCGAAATAAATCCAACCTCGTAACCTGACGGTCCAAAATATACGCCGTTTTTCAGCAAATGCAAATGCAATTTTTTGTAAAATTCCATCGAAGCAGGATCGATGTCATCAGCTTTCTGAATGCGTGAATCGCTAAATGCGATCCAGAATACAGATCCGATGGACTGTATATGAGCCGGAACGCCACTATCATTTAAAATTTCCTGTAAACCGGAAGTGAAATATCTGGTGTTATCTTCCAGTCGTTGGTAAAAGCCCTCTTCGAGACATACTTCCAATGTGGCCAGACCCGCAGCCATACTAACCGGATTTGCGGATAAAGTACCCGCCTGGTAAACCGAACCCACAGGGGCGATATGGGACATAATTTCCCGGGAAGCGGCATAAGCACCTACAGGCATCCCCCCTCCAACGATTTTACCAAAAGTAAGAATATCCGGTGCAATGTCATAATATCCGGCAGCCCCTTCAAAGCCCAGCCTGAATCCTGAAATAACTTCATCCCAAATGAGAAGGATCCCATGTTGTGTGCAGAGCTCGCGCATGCGCCGGAGATAGTCTTCATCCTGTAACAACAGACCGTTGTTGGCTGGCACCGGTTCGATAATGATGGCTGCCACGTCTTCCCGGTGTTTATGAATGGCTTGTTCGAGTATTTCCGGATCAGCGAGCGGCAATACAATGGTTTCGGCGATAAAAGAGGTGGGAATTCCCGCCGATGTGGAGGTTCCCAGAGTTGCGAGGCCCGATCCCGCTTTTACCAAAAGGGAATCAGCATGACCATGATAGCACCCCTCAAATTTGATGATTTTGTTCCGCCCGGTTACTCCTCTGGCCAGTCGGATAGCAGACATTACTGCTTCTGTTCCGGAACTGACAAACCGGATCATTTCGATGAACCGATGATGGTCGAGGATGGTCTTACCAAGCTGGTAGGAAAGTTCATGTGGAGTCCCGAAAGTCAGCCCTTTTTCGATCGTTTGCCGGACTTTTTCCATGACTCGTGGATGGCAATGTCCCAGGATAAGGGGGCCCCAGCTATTGCAAAAATCAATATATGTGTGTCCATCCACATCAGTGATCCGGCACCCTTTTCCATGATCCATAAATACCGGGGTACCCCCTACAGATTTGAAAGCCCGTACCGGACTGTGGACCCCGCCGGGAAACATTTGAAGGGTCTTTTCAAACAGAGATTCGGAGCGTTTTATAGAATAGGTCATCGTATTTTGAATTTTCACAAATATACTGGAAGTGTTGTTAGAATGAAGAGAATATAATTAAATTCGCTTTATGTTTCAGACAGACAAGATTACTGCACTGGCCCAGGTAGTGTTTCAGGAAGAAGGCCGAATTCAACTCAGTGGCCACGGGATGCTCAAGCGGGTGTTTCTCAGTGCCTACCTTGCTGATAACGGGCAGGAAATTCATCCGCCCCGGGCCCACTTTTACTTCAATCGCAACCCCCACATGGCCATCGATACAAGTCTGGTTCGTAAGGTTTCAGTGTATTATTTGATTTCAGAAAAGGAGGCGGAGGAACAAGTCCGGAAATGGGAAACGAACCTAATCCGGCAAGCGAAACAAAGGGGAATGAAATTTGGTGATTTTGGCGAATTTATATTCGATTCTCAGCTTGATTTTACGGCCGAAACTTTGTTGTATTTTGACGCCCTGCCAACGCTTCCTTACAGGACTGCCGGGGTGCCTTTGCACCAATACCCCCTGGCAGGATTGAAGCCGGAAGGCTCCGCCCCGATGCCGGAAAAAGTCGCAAAACGGCCGGTTTTAGTTCCGGCACTTTGGACTTTAATGATCGGTCTGTTTGGTTTTGCCTTTTTTCTATGGTACCAGCCTCTGGATACCTGGCTCGACCATCAAAATTCACTCGACAGAAAACTGGTTAATGTAGCCCCCGATTATTATAACCCTGATCAGGGTATTGCTTTTTATAATGATACGGACGAAGTGGCCGGTTCAACTCCGGATTCGGAAAAGGATTTTCACAATGAGCAGGAAGGGTCTGAGGGAGATCCGATGAGAGAAGATCTCGAAGTTTATGAAACCGAAAATCACTTGCCCCCGGATACTCCAATTGAGAATGTCAATGCTTCTGATTCAGCAAGTGAACCGGCACCTCCTACAAAAGCGGCTTCCCGCTGTACTCTTATTGTCGGTGCTTTTGCCAACCCTCATAACGTGGATCGGATGGTGACCCGGCTGCAGGGGTATCAACTCCGGGTGGTGAC
This sequence comes from uncultured Saprospiraceae bacterium, assembly GCA_965652315.1. Classification (GTDB taxonomy): domain Bacteria; phylum Bacteroidota; class Bacteroidia; order Chitinophagales; family Saprospiraceae; genus Membranihabitans. Next base: position 29,433 of record CBFGVZ010000002.1, read on the forward strand.
TGTGGAACGCCAAACCCTGACGTTGGTCGGTGCTGAGTTATCGTGTGAGAATGCCGATCAGATTGCAATTTTAAAGGATGAAATAGATGCAGGTGCCTGGTTGTATTGATTCGGTACAGTGGCAGGGTATAAGAAATAATACACCTCTTAATGCCTCAAAGAAGGTAAGTAAATACATAAGAAATGGATCGTACTGCACTGCAATCAGCATTATTCAGTCAAAATAGGGATAGCTTTTTTCTCTTAGCAGGACCATGTGTGGTAGAAAGCCGCGATCTGGTATTGAAGGTGGCCCGGGAGATTAAATCAATGGCCGGACGTCTGGGCATACCCTATGTTTTCAAAGCTTCCTATAAAAAAGCAAACCGTAGTAGCCTCTCGTCATTTACTGGTATCGGGGACCTGAATGCACTGGAAATTCTGGCAGAAGTGAAGTCTGTTCTGGATGTTCCTGTGGTGACCGATGTACACAGTCCGGAAGAGGCTGTCCGGGCCGGTGAAGTGGTGGATATTCTGCAGATACCTGCTTTTCTTTGTCGTCAGACGGAATTATTGCAGGCCGCTGCGGAGACAGATCGAATAATTAATATAAAAAAGGGGCAGTTTATGGCTCCTGAGGCGATGAAATTTGCTGTAGAAAAAATTGTGGAATCCCAGAATCCATATCCGATGTTGACTGAAAGAGGGGTGACTTTTGGTTACCACGAATTGCTGGTGGATATGCGGGCCATACCGATCATGCAGGAATTTGGATTTCCGGTGATCCTGGATTGTACACATGCGAATCAACAGCCCAACCAACCGGCCGGGAAGACCGGCGGACGCCCTCAATTCATCAGCACGCTGGCACGTGCAGGAGTAGCAGTTGGTGTGGACGGACTTTTTATTGAAACCCACCCGAATCCCCAACAGGCTTTATCTGACGGAGCCAATATGCTTCCTTTGATTGAACTGGAACCCTTATTGGAATTATTATTGAGGATCTGGAATGCTTCACGCCCGGAAAAGTGAAGGCAGAATAATCATTTTGTACGGACAGATTAGACCAGACCTGGTCTGAGATGGCTTCCATTCCCCGGGAATTACGGCCAATCTCCATTTGACACTCGGTCATACCTCGTATGTACATAAAGCAAATACCATGCACAATTTGGTTTAGGTCTGTAATATTTTGATCAAAATTATTTTTAATCCGCTCGATTTATTACATTTAATGGCATCAAGAATGCGGTTTATGCGAACGATTTTCCTACCAACTGATTTCAGCTCCAAATCGGAGAATGCCATGAAGTACGCCGTGGATATGTATCAGGACGAACCGATGCATTATGTGCTCATTCATTCGTATGATATTCCGTACCAGCCAAATGAGGTCATTATTTCTTCGATACTGGAGACACTCAAGGAGGACATAGAACACAATCTGAAGCAACAGGAATCCAGACTCCGCTCGATGTTCCATCGGGAAGGTAATCTGATTACCTGGCGAATGGGTGTGGGCTCCGTGGTGGATATGATTAAATACAATGAAGATATGGAGCCCGATTTTGTAGTGATGGGGACCAGGGGTCGTTCTCAGAAACCGGGCGGGTTTTTGATCGGAAACAATACCCTGCAGGTTCTTAAAAGTGTGGATGTCCCGATATTGGTAATACCGGAGGGCTGTACATATTCCCCTCTTAAGCATATCGTTTTCGGATCCGATCTCAAAGCATTGTCCGAGGAAGTGATCCGCCCGCTCAATCGGGTACTGGATCGTACAAGAGCTAGTCTGACCGTAGTGCATGTAGGAGAAATTTCGGAGGAAAGCCGGGAGCGATCGCTTCAGGAACTCAATCAATTGATGGGAGATCGAATGACTTCCTTTGTACAGATCAATTCTTCTGAGATTGTAGAGGGACTTCGTAAAACGGCTCTCGATACGCATTCTGATCTCCTGGTCCTGGTCGATCGGAGACGTAATTTTTTTCAACGAATTTTCCATAGATCGGTGACGCAGGAGATAGGATGGAAAACCGAAATTCCTATGTTGGTTCTGCATGAATAATGTATTAAATTTTGCTACTTTCATGGCATGAAAGGAATCATCAACTTGCTTGGCAGGATATTTTTATCGGCCATGTTCCTATATGAGGCGTACGATTCGATTTACTACTTTGCCCGCACAAAAAGGACCATGACCGAATATGGCATCACCTGGAATCAGGATTTGCTGCTGTCGTGTGCCATTTTTTTGCTGGTGGTTGGCGGCATTATGTTGTTGATCGGATATCGGATGACGCTGGCTGCCATTATGCTTATGATATATTATGTACCGATCACATTTATAATTCACAGTTGGTGGAATGATCCAATCGAGCTCCAGCGGGAGGTTGCTATTGATTTTATGCAAAATATGGCTATAGTGGGCGGGATGTTATTGCTGATCAGCCAGGGCGAAGGCCGGTACACGGTCAAGCGGTTATTGGCCACGACCCGGGTGCCGAGGAAGTATCGATAAAATACGCTGTGAAGACACTTTGGGTAGGCCGGACATTTTATCGACTGACTTTTTCTTACCGGCGAACGTGCTATCTGATTTATTTTATTCCTCAGAAATATTCCAGGCATCCAACTTTTCGATTTTTGTGTATATTTACAAATTGTAAATATTTATAATATATACGAATGCACATAGCTATCATTGCCGGGGGGCCTTCGGAAGAACGGGAGGTGTCCCTGAACAGTGCCAAACTGATTACAGATAATATTGATCGTCAGAAGTATTCTTACCGACTGCTGATCATGGGCGATAAAAATTTTATCGATGAATCCAGTGGCCGTGAACTTGATCTCAATGACTTTTCCCTACAAACAGAGGCCGGCAAAGAAACCTTTGATTTTGCCTTTATAATGATCCATGGCAGGCCGGCCGAAGATGGGAAACTTCAGGGATATCTGGAATGGATGGGTATCCCATACAGCACTACGGGTGTACTGAGTAGCGCCCTGACATTCAATAAGGAGTTCTGCAAGAATTACCTCCGGCCATATGGTATACCTATGGCAGCTTCGGTTCATATAACCCGAAAAACTGTACTTGCCCCATCTCAATTTTCCAGCCTGGGGTGGCCGGTATTTGTGAAGCCCAACAACAATGGATCGAGCGTAGCGGTAACAAAGGTGCATCGTTGGGAACAGATTCAGCCGGCATTGGATAAAGTGTGGAAGGTGGATGACGAAGCGCTGGTGGAGGAGTTTATCGATGGGGTAGAATATTCTGCGAGTATCATGAAAACCGAGGATAAATACCAGCGGTTTCCCATTACAGAGATTCGGCCACTTAAGGAATTTTTTGACTATGAGGCGAAATACCAGGGTGCCAGTGAGGAGATCACTCCAGCTCGATTGAGCCCGGAATTAACAACCAAATGTCTGGACCTCAGTGAGAAAATATTTCGTATTCTGGATTGCAGCGGGATTTGTCGTTTCGATTATATCTTGCGAGGCGAAACGTTCCATTTTCTGGAAGTGAATACAATTCCGGGGATGGGACCTACCAGTATGGTACCGCAACAAGTCCTGGCCCGGGGCTGGACGATCAGGCATTTCATCGACCTGATGATCCTGAATGGAATTCGGGAGGCGGGAATCGGAACTGAAGGCTAATGTGACTCGTACTCCTGATGGTAGAATTATACAGTGGAGGCTGGCCATAGAGCAGTATCAGTTCTGCACTTACTCAATCGTTTATCGGGTCATCTCATTTTGGGCCGACGTCGTTTTTTACTTTGCTGCATCATCGCACCCCTATAGCGACCACTTTGCGCTGCTTTGATGGTCCCGCTGTTCTTGATCACTTTTCCGAATTCTTCGATTTGTTCCCTGATTTGTGGTTCGGTTACACGCATATCCCTCACTTCCCGGTACAATTGCTTCGCCATGGTCCAGTTGCCCCGGTTGGCCTGCATATTGGCCAGCTGGATGTTGACCATAGCCCGTTCATTATCTGAGGGCAGTTTGGTTTCTCTGGCTTTGAGGAAATAGAATTCTGAGGTTTCCGTGTCCTTCTGGTGTTGGGCGATGGTTCCTTTCAGCATATAATAATAGGCCCGGTTGGCTGAATAGAGCAATTTCGGAGACAGCGTCAGCTTCATCCGTTGTTCTGCACCGGAAATATTCATTGTTTGCATCATTTTGGCAGCAGACTGAACTGTTCCAAACAGGATGTAACCGACCAGCAGAAAAATACCGATCAGGAAAAACGGAAAAGCATACCAAAATCCATACAGGATACTTAGAACTACACCGCCAGCTAAACACAGCACAATCAACGCCAGCCTCAGGTAAATATTAATTGAAAACATTTCTTCTAACTTTTTTACAAAAATAGGGTAATTTTTGATTTAAGAAAATCACGTTTTCAAAGCAGGTTTACCCCATAGGAGTTTTTCCCGAAGGATTCACCACATACCGTCCGGAAAAAATGCATTATATTGAATAACAATCTTGTATTCCATCAATCCAGGGTCAGGATTTCCATTTTTATGCGTTGAAATCTATCCTGTTACGCTGGTTTGCAAACCTTGAAAGGCGTCTGAATATCTGAAGGTCCTTGCTGATCCTGGTGATGGTCCTGTGGTATTCTATCTCTGGATGAAATAAGGCAGGTTTTCCGGATACACTACTGTGATCGGAAGGTATTGGGTGTCCTGGATTTTTTGTTCCAGAATCCGGTAATCCAACCAGGATTTCACGCCATTATAACCCATTTGGAAGCCACTTTGGTCAATGATCAGGTCGATCACACCGACCTTTAATAGATGAATGTGGTGGTCGATCAGATCGTGTCCGATGATAAATAGTTCGGGGAAAGCCTTCCTGAGCATCGGCGCATATTGATAAGCGCGTGAAGTGCTGAAATATACCGTATCTACCTCGTTTTTATGAATTTTTTCAAAAAGCAGTTCACCGGCCAGTTTTTTGTTGGTTTCGTTGCCGAGTACGATGCTATCGGTATTGAATCCCAGATCGGATTGATCAAGCGCATTGATCAACCCGAGCTCTTTTTTCTTAAGGTGGATGGTGTTTTCGATATTTTCAGTCGTATGCACCACCAATACTGAAGTGCGGTCTCTGGTGTTGCGAAGGATTCGTCCAACCAGTTCTCCGGCTACGTAAGTGTTGATCCCGATGTAGGTCAATACCGGGACCGAGGTGATTTCGGCATTCAAAACGATACAGTGAATTTCACGTTTTTCACAAGCCTTGATCAATGCAATCGTCTGCTGGTGGTATTCTGATCCGATCAGTACGACGTCCGGGGATTCAGCCAGAATTTCTGTGGCAATTTCTTCAAAATGTCCGGAATCGTTCATGTCATAAAAATGAATCTGCCCATTGAGTCGGTAGGGAGCAAATTCCGAGAACCCTTTTTCAATACCGTCCCGGACGATCTTCCAATAGTAATCCTGGTAGGGGTAGGGTATGAGGGCCTTGAGCAGGGAATCCTCCCGGCGTGCCAGTGTTCGTGCCACAATGTCGGGCTTGTATTGAAGTTCAGCCATGGATTGGCGTACCAGGTCCCGTGTTCGTTTCGATACCCTACCGCGATTGTGAATGACTCGATCCACCGTACCGGTAGAAACACCGGCGTGTATTGCGATATCCTTGATTTTAACTTTCAATATTTGCGATTTGATATATATAACATCCGGATTAAAATAAATAGTGTGTGCGCACACGCAAAATTCAGGAATAATTCTTATCTTTGTGAAGAATTAAAAGTAACTTACATGGAAATGGATATTCTGAAGTACCAGTTACGTTCGTTCGAAAAAATCCCCAGCCGGATTTATGAGAATAAGGACGTGGCCAGTAAGCATGTGGCCAAAACTATTTCACTGCTAATCAGGCAAAAACAGCAAGAAGGCGAATACGCCATTCTTGGCCTGGCTACGGGAGCTTCCCCGGTAGCTGTGTACGACGAACTGATCCGAATGCACCGGGATGAAGGGTTGAGTTTTCGGAATGTGATCACTTTCAATTTGGATGAGTATTATCCGATGAAAAAGAATGACGATCAGAGTTACTGGAAGTTCATGCATCAACATTTGTTCGATCACATCGATATTGATCCCAAAAATATTCACATCCCGGATGGTGAAATCCCCATTGATCAGGTAGAGGAGTATTGTGAGTGGTATGAGGAAAAGATCGATGCATTGGGCGGAATCGATATCCAGTTATTGGGCATCGGACGAACGGGTCATATTGGATTCAACGAGCCGGGTAGTTGGGATTCGAGCCGTACGCGTTTGGTGAAGCTAGACCATCTCACCCGCCAGGACGCCACCAAAAGTTTTATTACAAAAGAAAACGTACCATACCGTGCCATCACAATGGGAATTGCAACCATCATGAAGGCGAAATCCATATATCTGATGGCATTTGGCCAGGCTAAAGCGGAAGTGATCGCCCAGACACTGGAAGGATCGGTGACCGCATCCTGCCCCGCCACCTATCTTCAGAATCATCCCAATACCCGGTTTTTATTGGATCCACCGGCTGCTTCGGAATTGATTAAAGTCAAGAAACCCTGGGGTGTGGGCTTGGTCAACTGGACGGACAAACTGATCTGTCGGGCGGTGGTCTGGCTGGCAATGAAAACGGGGAAACCCATCCTGAAACTGACCGATGAAGATTATAACACCAACGGCCTGAGCGACCTCGTCCTGGAATATGATACGGCATACAATATCAACATTCAGATATTCAACCGACTCCAGCATACCATTACCGGCTGGCCGGGCGGAAAACCCAATGCTGATGATTCCCAAAGACCCGAACGGGCAGAGCCAGCCAAAAAACGGGTTGTGATTTTCAGCCCCCATCCCGATGATGATGTGATTTCCATGGGAGGAACATTTATCCGTCTGGTCGAACAGGGACACGAAGTCCATGTGGCGTATCAAACCTCCGGTAATCTGGCCGTTCATGACCATGATGTACAACGATTCATCGAATTTATCGACGACATCGCCGAATCTTACAGTCTTGATAAAGAGGTGACGCGCAAGAATCTGGAAGAAATAGAGAAATTCCTCGATTCAAAAAAAGGGAGTGAGCCAGACATCGATATGGTCCGGAGTATCAAAGGGATGATCCGGAGAGGGGAGGCCCGTGCCGGCGCTCGAATTGCAGGAGCTGCTGATGACCACATCCATTTTCTGGATCTGCCGTTTTATGAGACGGGGAAAGTCATCAAGAATCCGGTAGGTAAAGCAGATGTGAAGATTGTTCGGGAACTGCTGGAGAAAATCAAACCTCATCAGATTTATGCAGCCGGCGACCTGGCGGATCCCCATGGTACGCACAAAGTTTGTCTGGATGCTATTCTGATGGCATGTGAAGAACTGAAGAGCAAAGCCTGGTTTAAGGATTGCTGGCTGTGGTTGTACCGTGGTGCCTGGCACGAATGGGGCATCGATGAGATTGAAATGGCCGTTCCATTGAGTCCAGATGAAGTGATTCGTAAGCGTACAGCTGTATTTATGCATCAGTCCCAGAAAGACCGGGCTCCATTCCCCGGAAATGACAAACGGGAATTCTGGCAGCGTGCAGAAGATCGCAACCGGGAGACCGCGGATGTATATAACAGCCTCGGTCTGGCCGAGTACGAAGCGATGGAAGCGTTCGTAAAATGGAAGTGGGAGACGGATAGTATTTGATGAGTAGTGGGATTTCGTTGGAGGTGGTGGGTGATGTCCGGAGGTGATTGTGGAGGTTTGGTGAGGTTGCAATTGCCGGATAGAGGGGTATGGTCTCGTGGAATCAATACCAGCGTTTAAATCGTCATGAACTACATCGAAGAGAAATCGTCCTAATTCTATTTCATTGGCTGATTGGAAATAAGCACATTTCCCAGCACCTCAAGTGTGTAATATTCCGGGAAATATACGCTAAAATGGAGCTCGATAAATTCATTCACTTCCCTCATTTGTCTTCTGGTCGCATACAGCATATTCCATAAGACTCGACCCGAAGGCGACAATGCATCTTTAATCCAACGGATAAACTGGTCAGATTTGATGTGATCCGGGACCACTTCACCTATGAAAATATCGATGCAGATTAATTGAAATTTCTGTTCATTTACCGCCATGAAATCCCTCGCATCAGTCTGAATTATTTCAATTGGAGAGACCAGTCGTTTTTGCTGGTACTTAGAAAAAAAATACAGTACGGATTCATCGATTTCCACTGCGGTATAATGGTATTCCCGATGGAAAGTATGTTCCAGCATATAAGCTATGCTGCCCAGACCCAGACCCAGAATCAGGACCCTCGAACCGTTCCGGGGAAGCGTAATCTGTCGGAATGTTTGGTGGAAATTATAATACCGGTCATCAAAAGAATAAATAGCATCGAGCGTGGTGAGTCGGAGTCGATTGTTAATGAGGTAAAGGTCCAACGTTTCATTGTATTCACTACTGACCGATTCAAGATGCACCGGTATCAGGTACGAGAGCCATCTTTTCCACCACTTCATTCGCTTTGATTGATTGGTCCAGAGGATGAATTAGCAGCCAGGGCCAACAGGGCATGTTCCCATTCACCATTCCAGGTACGATCCCGCAGGTTCATTTGTCTTTGGCCATGAACCCGCATAGCATCATGGTGGTACAATGTCTTTTGATCTCCTGACCACCAGGTGAAAGGTGAGACATTACCTGAAATAAATTGGTGAGTGGATATGCTGGTAAACGAGCCGATAGCCGTGCCACGGAAAACCAACGATCCAATGCCCAGCTTGACAAAATCACCGGTGATCAGCCCCCTTTTGATCGTATTGTAATTCCTTTCATTTCCCGTGTTCCAATCTTTTATTCGGACGTTGGAAAAGGTATGACTGACATTGGATACCGTAGTACCGGCCCCGAAATTGTTCCATCTTCCTACGATGCTGTCGCCGAGGTAACCTTCATGGCCTTTGGCACTGAAATCGTGAATGATAGAGTTCTTGATCTCTCCATTGATCACGGTGAAAGGCCCAAATGTGGAGCCCGGATAAAGTTCGGCACCCATTTTGACAACGCTGCCTTCCATCAGTACAACCGGCCCCATGATCCGGGCCCCTGGCAGGATATGGACATCAGGAGCTAGAAGTACAGGCCCCTGATGTTCATCTATGAATATCCCTTTTTTCCAGTGTGATTCGTCCATTCCAGCCCGGGAAAAATCCGATTTTTTCATTGTGGTCTGGTCCTTCCAATCCCGAATGATCCGGTGGGCATTATGACCGATCAGATATTGCAGGGATTCGACGATTTCCAGTGGTTGCCGGAACTCGATCTCTTCAAAGTTGGAAAAATCCATTTCACCGGATTTATTCACCCACTGTTTCGCAAATTCGGGATCGGGGCGGCAAGCCAGTTTCAGTTCATTGGACTTGAGTACCTGATTGATGGAAAGATCACAGATGGCATCGATTAATGATTGATCGGGTAAAACGGTCGGATCGATCCATGCGTCCGACAGTTCAGGCGAATGAATGAATTCGCGACGCCAGCGTTCCCCAAGAGTCATGGTGCCGAAAAGAATGTCGGCCAGGTCCATAGACAGGGTTAAAGGGTAGAATACAGGGTTACGCTCTGATATAAATGGCATGATCGTGGACAGTTGGTAAGTAGAATTTAATGAGAATTGTCAACTTTTTTTGGAAAGGTACGGTTTTTGCATGATTGTATCTTTGATTTCCCAGACTAAGAATCAAATCTTATATGAAAAAGTATAACTGGGGCATTCTCGGACCGGGTAAAATAGCCCGGAAATTTGCCCATGACCTCGCATTTTCCCAAAGAGGAAATTTATATGCTATTGCAAGTCAAAGTGAGGAACGTCTTCGAGCTTTTAGCCGGGATTTTTTGGTTACCCGGACTTACAATGCATATGAGTCTCTACTGGAAGATCCCGATGTGGATGTGGTCTATATCGCTTTTCCCCACAGTCATCATTATTCCTGGATTCTCCGCTGCCTGGACTACGGCAAAAATGTCTTGTGTGAAAAACCCCTCTGCATCAATGCCAGACAAGTGCAGAAAGTCATGGAACGGCAGCAACAGACTGGATTGTTTGTCATGGAGGCGATGTGGACGCGATTCCTGCCGGCATATATCCATCTGCGAAAGGAATTGGAAGACCACGGTCAACCCGTGCTATCTCTGTCGGCCGATTTTTGTTATCATTCCCCTCGAGGAGCAGTCGAACGGGTATATGAGCCCGCACTGGCAGGAGGATCTTTGCTTGATATCGGAATCTACCCGCTGTTTCTGGCTCTGGATCTTATAGGTAATCCGGAATCCATTCAGACTTCGGGTCTGGTGAATAAAGGGGTGGATGTGCGAATGGCGGCATTATTAAGTTATGATCAGGGCAGAACGGCTATGATATATTCCGATGTACAGTCTTCGGCTCCGATGAATGCTGTGATCCGGCTGGAAAATCATGCTATTGAAATTTCGGACCGATGGCACTGCATGGACCAGTACTCGATTGTTGCTGGCAACAAAACCATAGTCCATGAGTATCCCAAAATAGGATGGGGATATTACCATGAAGCGGAACATGTGCATGATTGTCTGGAAAACGGCCTGAACCAAAGCACACTTTATCCACTGACTCAGAGCTACAATTTAACGGCTCATATGGACGAAATCAGGGAAAAACTGGGATTGCAGTATCCTGAGACTATAGAAGATATTTGAATTTTTTTCAAAATTATTATATATTCGAAAAACATATATATGTTATATCTATCTATTATAATTAGCCAGGTACGTGTTTATTACGATTAATTAAAATCCTAATTTTAATAGATTATAAGAATTGGCCATATACAGCAGCTGATTTTAGAAACTTGCCTGAATTTCTAATATCTTAAGAACCATTTCAAATCATTGTTTGGTATAGTATTTGAGTTCATTCCATGGAATATATTCTAATTGTATGGACAAGATTTACGGTATACCACTTTTAATGGTTCTTCTGGTATTCCTGGGCAATCAGGTTAAAGGGCAGGATATACACCTGACTCAGTATGATCACAGCTTCAGGATTACCAACCCCGCTCTGACCGGTTTGTTCGATGGTGAACACCGAATCGAAGGTAATTTCCGTCGCCAATGGAAGCAGGTGCCGGTGGATTACGTGACCTTTTCGGGATCGTATGATGCAAATTACCAACCTCGAAATTCAGATAACAGTTTGTTTGGATACGGTCTGGCCCTTAATTATGACCGGGCTGGATATTCCAAGTTGAGCCTGCTCGATATCAACCTACTCGGTAGCTATTCCCATTTCCTGAACCCCAACAATGTCCTTACGGTGGGCCTGAATGCCGGATTCAACCAGCGAACTTTGAAGGAGGACGAACTAACCTGGGACCAGCAATATCAGAACGGTCAGTTCAATGAAAGTCTTCCTTCCGGTGAGAATTTTCAAAATATGAACAATACTTTTTTCAATCTTTCCGGTGGAGTCAATTACAGATACCAAACCGAGAAAAACCAACTCAACATCGGAGGCGGTTTTTTCAATGTACTTCGCCCCAACCAAAACTTTTTTGAAAATACAGAGGAGATCAGATTACCAATCCGGAGCTCAATATATGTCGATTACTGGCTTGGGCTGGGCAGTAGGGTTCGTTGGAATCTGACTGGTAACGCACAGTGGCAGGGGCCCTATGAGGAACAAAACATGGGAACCAAATTCGAATTTCAGCTTATCGAGCAGCGGGGAAGCGATTTATTCCTTAGTCTGGGCAGTTATTTCAGACTAAGTAGTAGATGGGACGCTATTTCTCCTTATATCGGTGCCCGTCTCAATAATCTGGATGTGGGCTTCAGTTACGACATCAATGTTTCAAGATTCAATATAGCTACAGCGAACAGAGGCGGACCGGAGGTTTGGGTGCGATACATCATCAAAGATGTTGATAGGATACAAGATTTCAAAACCTGTAGAATTTATTAAAAGGTATGAGCTTCATGAATACAGCCAAATACATAATCATTGCCCTTTTGACCATCATCGGTATTTCACAGGTGAACGGTCAGACTCGGCAGGCATTCATCAATGCTGCAGAACAGGCATTTGAAGAAAAAAATTTCTACGCTGCTCTGAAATATTACAACGAGGTTTTGGAATTCAAGAATCCGACTCCGCAGATGTATTTCAAGGCGGCCGAATCTGCACGACATTTCTTCGCATATGAAACAGCGCTGAAGTATTATAAGGCTGCAGATTCAGCCCGGGTTGAGGACGAACTACCGCTTGCACCATTTTATGTGGGGGAGGTCGCATTCCAAATGGGGGAGTACGATGAAGCCACTCAATTTTACAATAAGTATCTGCGTGAAAACCGCGATGAAGACAATTTTTATACCCAAACCGCAACCAACAAACTGGAATCCATCGAATGGGCCCAGCAAAATGAAGAACCTCCGTTTATTTCAATGGTTGAAAAGCTGGGTGATTCTATTAATACTTTTCAGTCCGAGTATGCCCCAATAAAGCTAGGGGAAGATCTGATCTTTTCCGCTCTGCGATATCCCAACAACGACACCGAAGAAAAACCGGTCGGCGTCGTCATGAACAACCGGTTGGACACCATTTTCAATTTTGTGAATGAAACGGAGGATTCCGTGTTTTATCAGGCACATTATGCAGTAAATCTGGACAGCAGTCGTGTTTTTTATACGATCTGCTCCTACTTGACGGGTGAGGTTTCCCGGTGTGATCTGTTTTACAGTGATGCTGTGGAGGGAATATGGTCTGAGCCCATCTACATTTCCGTGTTGAACGACACTTCCTACAGCAATACCTCACCGGCATATGGAATGGGGCCTGACGGCGAAAGCGAAGGTCTTTATTTTGCTTCCAACCGTGTTGGGGGCCGGGGCGGATATGATATTTATTTCAGTGAATGGGATGGCTCGGCGTTACAGGAACCACAGAACATTTACAATATTAATACACCACTTAATGAATTAGCGCCCTTTTATCATCAGTCAAGTAACACACTATTCTTTAGTTCGGAAGGGTACTCTGGGTATGGCGGACTGGATATGTACCAGGTATTCCTGCCCGTCTCGGCGGATTCAAGAGTTGAAAACCTCGGTAATCCACTCAACTCCAGTTTTGACGACATTTACTTCTTCTGGGAAGACAATATGAAAGATGCCTATTTCGCCTCCAACAGGAATACGTCTTATAAATTGGATACCTTGCTCAATGCTTGTTGCTTTGACATTTATAAGGCGGATCTGGAGCCCCGCAAACTAGTGGTTCAGGTTCTTGTTTTCAATAAGCTCAACGGAGAACCCATCCTCGGTTCTCATCTCGAGGTGCTTCGGAACAACAATCTCATCATGGAAGAAACCAATGAGGAGACCAATGAGTATATCGTGGATTTACTCAGGGGGACGTATAAGCTACGAGCCAGTAAAGATGGATATCTGCCCGATTCTACCACATTGGATATGAATCAGTACAGCGGTCAGGATACCATTGTAAAACGGCTTTTTCTGACCCCCCGGGAGTTGACGTTAGAATTACTCACTTTCGATGCTATTACCCGGGAGCCCGTGAATGGCCCTACTATTTCAGTGTCTGATGTCAGCGATCCTAATAAGGAGAATATTTATCAGCTCAATAACCTGACCAATTCATTGGTATTGCCTATTGAAAGGGATTTTGAATACGCGATAAATGTTCAGAAACGAGGGTACGAACAGGAAGATCTGGTGGTCAACGGTGCTGATTATCCGGATCAGTTGCGCATCGTGAAGAAAATTTATTTGCACCGCGGTAACCTGGAATCTTATCTGGTGCTTCCATTGTATTTTGACAATGATTTCCCTGATCCTAAAACCTGGCGGACGACCTCCACGCAGACTTATCTGGAAACCTATCCACCTTATTATTCCCGGAAAAATGAATTCAAGGAATTGTATTCTGAGCCTCTGGTAGGGCAGAATAAAGAGGTGGCTGAAACAGATGTGGTTAATTTCTTCGACAATGAAGTATTGGCCGGAAAGCAGGATCTGGAACGGTTTATGGAACAATTGGAATCCGAATTGGAAAAAGGAGAAAAGATCACGCTTGTCGTGAGTGGATTCGCCAGCCCGAAGTATCTGGCCAATTACAATCTGAATCTTAGTAAAAGAAGAATCAATACCCTGCGGAAACAACTGCAGGCATACGAAGATGGAATGTTTACGACCTATCTGAACAACGGTTCATTGGATATTGAAGGGCAGGCTTATGGGTCGGATTCTGCACCTGATACCGTGAGTGACAGTCAGGAAGACGTCCGCAATTCTGTATTCAGTCCGGAAGCATCCCGGGAACGACGCATTGAAATAGTTGACATCATCAGAAAATAATACGAGCAGATGACCATGAAATGCATACATAGCCAGTATAATATAAAAATCGTCCTGACCTTGTTCCTGATGGCACTCGGTTCCTGGGCATACACCATTCCCTTTACGGGAGGGGATCTGAGTTATAAGCGGATCAAAACCGGCGTTTATGAGTTTACGCTCGTACTTGAACGAGATTGTGGCCGATATGCGAAAGATTTCGATTTTGAGGAAAAAGTTGTGGTAGGCGCATTCAATTTACAAAACGAACTGATCGGGGAATGTGGCGAGAATGGTCGGATCACCCTTCAACTTCAGTCGGTCACCAAAAAACGCAATAACCTGTCATCTGCCTGTGTTGAAACCGACGCGGAAGAATGCCGGGAAATTGCCATTTACAAAGGAACCACTAATGTGCCGATTTCTGCATACGGTTATCAGTTTGTCTATTCGGAGTGCTGTCGGCCGGAAAATATCACCAACCTGCTGGATCCGCTCAATACAGGATTTACACTGATAGCTACGCTTACACTCAATGGATACCTTTGGTACACCAGTACCCCCGTTTTTTCCAACGATGATCCATTGTTCAGTTGTATTGGAGAGGAAAATACCTTCAATCCGGGTGTGACCGTGAAGGAGCACGAGGAGTATCGCTTTTCACTGTGCAATCCATTTGACGGAAAAGCTCCTGTGAACCCCAATCAATTGCCCGATGCTCCACCTTATGATCACGTACAGTATAAATCCGGTTATTCCGCTCAGTCTCCACTTGGAGAAGACGGTGATATTTCCATAGATCCTACAACCGGAGTGATTACCTATACAGGTACCAAAGCTGGATCTTACTCTATTGCCATTTGCGTGGATCAATATAAAAAAGGTCGGCTTGTAGGGACGAATATTCACGAAATTCAATTGAATTTCACGGATTGTTCCGGGCAGAATCTAAAGGCGGATTTCGATTACACGGTTGATTTTTGTAATCCGGGCCGGGTTTCGTTTGAGAACCTTAGCGAGGGAGCAGATTCGTTTGAATGGAGGTTTTATTCCGATGAAAACACGAGCTCGACATCTACAAACCTCAATCCAGTGATGACTTTCCAATCTCCTGGCAGCTACCTGGTCGAACTGGCCATCGCCAATGAGGAAGGTTGTGTGGATACTGCGCGTAAAGTGGTGGAAGTTTACGATTTTGCTGAAGATATTGATGTCCTGAATTTTGGGAATTGTGATAATCTTACCCAGGAGCTTTCCCTGGACAAGGATATTCGAAATTATGAAATATCCTGGTTTATAGTGGCCTCGGACGGCACGGAAAGCCACATAGGGAGTGGCGCTGAAATAAGCCATACTTTCCCTTCCGAAGGAGTGTATGATATTAAGGTTGTGGCGGAAGCGCAGGGTTGTGAAGTAACGGCTACCCGTCAGATCGATGTGAACCTGGGGGTGACCGTTATTCAGGACACGATCGTTCTGTGCAGTCCCGACATCGTTTCGCTCAATCCCAATTCATCTGACCGATACACCTATGAATGGCTGATAGACTCCCTGGTAGAAGATATAAACGACCCTAACCCCAGAGTTTTTGTCAATGCCACCACGCTGTTCCCTGTCAGGATCACTGATAAGACTGATGCCACCTGTACCGGGGAGGGATTTGTCCTGGTCACGGTAGGGGAGAGCCTGGTGGCTGACTTTGAAGCGGTACAGGACCTTTGCACCGATGGTTATACGGTTTCTTTTTCCGCCACTACAGAGGGCATTAGTAATGTTCACTGGACTTTTGTAATTGGCAGTGAAACCATTGAAACTGACGAGGCCAATCCGGTGATTACATTCCCGGCCCCAGGCTATTATACCGTAGCTCTGGCCGGAGATACCGACTCAGGATGCTCTGCTGCGGGATCCCGTGTGATAGAAGTTTTTGAACCGGCTACAGACATAGGGATCATCAATTTCGGAAATTGCCAGAATTATGAGCAGTTACTGAAATTGGACAAGAATATTACCGGATATGACATCAATTGGTTTCTCATAGATGGGGAATCTGTATCTGAAATAGGAACCGGATCACAGATCACATATGATTTTGGTGCAGAAGGAACTTATACTGTTCGGGCAGAAGTCAGTAATGAGAATTGCACCATTGAAGTGGAGGAGGTATTGAATGTGGAATTAGGCGTGACAGTGCCTCAGGATACGATCGATTTGTGTATCGGTAGTACGATTCAACTCAATCCGGTGGCGTATGAGGGCTATATCTACCAATGGCTTCACAGTAGTATAGAGGATGAGAATAATCCAAGTCCGGTAGTGAGTGTGACGGAGACGACCAGATTTGAAGTAGTCGTTACCGATCGAAATGATCCCGATTGTGTGGATACGGGATTTGTGTGGGTTCGTATAGGTGAAATTCTGCTGGCTGATTATTCTTCCAGCCAGGATCTGTGTGCGGAAGAACTTACTGTGTCTTTTCAGCCCCTGGCTGCGGATGTTGCAGAGGCCAATTGGGTATTCTATATCGGCGGTAAAACCATTGAAAGCACCGAATTCAATCCCTCAATAACTTTCCCTGGAACAGGGTTTTACGAAGTACAATTGTCCGTAGTCACTTCCCAGGGATGTGAAGAAACTTTTTCCCGACAAGTAGAGGTATTTGACCCTGTAACCGATTTGGGAATTGTGAATTTTGGTAATTGTGTCAATTATGATCAGGCGCTTCTAATCAATAAGAATATAGATGGATATGAAATCACCTGGTTCCTGGTAGAAGGAGAAAATGAAACCGAGATCGGAACCGGTTCAGAAATAAATTACGATTTTGGAGCTGAGGGAACATACACGGTCAAGGCCGTGATCAGCAATGAAGATTGTACCATTGAGGTTGAAGATGAATTGGATGTGGAACTGGGAGTTACCGTACCGCAGGATACCATCGACCTTTGTGCAGGTGGAAGTTTACAGCTCAATCCCATGGCTTATGCCGGATACCAGTATCAATGGCTGAATTCGGATCTGATAGATGACGTTAACGCACCGAGTCCTACTGTGGAAGTGACCGAAACCACCCGGTTTGAGGTAATCGTAACCGATGCAGATGATCCCGATTGTGTGGATACCGGTTTTGTATGGGTCAGGATCAATGAGATGGATCTGGCTGATTTTGTGGCGATGCAGGATTTATGCGCAGATGGATATGTGGTTCATTTCCGACCAGCCTCTGATGATGTGATTGAGGTGGAATGGATATTTAACATCGGTGGACTTCCGGTTCGGAGTACCGAACTGAATCCTACGATTCAATTCAATGCAACAGGATATTATGAGGTGAGTCTGGCGGTCGTGACTTCTGCTGGTTGTGTGGATACGTTATCCCGTGTGATTGAGGTATATGATCCTGCGACAGATTTGGGTATTCTCAATTTCGGGAATTGTCAGGATTATAGTCAGGTGTTGAAGCTGGACAAAATAGTGGAAGGATACGACATCGTCTGGACCCTTATAGACGGGGATACCGAGACTGAAATCGGAACCGGTAATCAGATCACCTATGATTTTGGTGCTGAGGGAAATTATACGGTACGGGCTGAGATCAGTGATGATCAATGCACCATAGTCGTAGAGGATATACTAAATGTAGTCCTTGGAGTGACTGTGCCGGAACAGACGATTGATCTTTGTATAGGAGGTACCGTCACCCTGAATCCGGTTTCTTATGAAGGATATGATTACGAATGGCTGAACACTGAGCTGATTGATGACTCCAGTAATCCGAGCCCAATGGTTACCGTGGACGCCACCACAAGATTTGAAGTGATCGTAACGGATAAAAATGATCCTACTTGCGTGGATACGGGTTTTGTGTGGGTTCGGATCAATGAACTGCCTGTGGCCGACTTCAGTGCCGTATATGATATTTGTAATGTGGATAAAACGGTTGGATTCCAGCCTGTCCGCAATGACCTGATCAGTACGACCTGGTTCTTCGACAGCAATGACCCCTCCAAAACCAGTTCACTGCCCAACCCAGAATTCACTTTCGAAGCGTTTGGAACTTATGAGGTCACCTTGATTGCTGAGTCTGCACAAGGTTGCCTTGACACGATGACCCGACTTATTGAGGTCGATGATTTGTTTGCCAACCTGGATTTTACCACCAATGGGGGTTGTGAAGGACTCGATTATACGCTGGAACTCAACGATCCTTCCATTGGATACGATGTCAACTGGTATCTGGATAAAGCGGGTGAGCTGACGCCAATCGGACAGGGTGTAGCATTGGATTATACCTTTGAGGCTCCGGGTTTGTACGATATCCGTGTAGAATTGTCCAATGACGAATGTGCCCGTTCATTTGTTCGCAGATTGCAGGTGACGGATGGTATAGAGGCCCCGGATACGACTATTGTTGTTTGTGAGCCGGGACTGATAGCTCTGAACCCATTTGGTCGCAATGACCTCGATTATACCTGGACGCCTTCTGATAATCTGGATGATGCCACTTCGTATAATCCTGTAGCCAATATTTCCGGAGACATCACATATCAGGTGACTGTTGAAACGCAGGATGGTGATCAGGTGTGTTCAGCCACGGGTCAGGTGGAAATTATCCTGCATACCGCCACCGACACGATACCATTTGATACCACCACGCTCACTATTTGTGAGGGTGACCTGGTCTTTTTGAATGAGGGAGGGGATAGCTCCCTGCTATATTACTGGCAGCCGGAGTCCTTCTTTGAGGATTCACGCGTGGTCAATCCATCGACAAGATTATTTACTTCTCAGGAATTTACCGTAACGATCACCGATCCGGTCGATAATTGTTCAGTGTCATTCCGTAAGAGGGTCAATGTGGTTCCAATCGAGGATAATATCGAAATTGATTATGCATTCAATTGTGGCGAGACTTCAGCGGCTATTGTCGCACTGAACGTTTCCGAGGGTACACCGATCGAATGGACATTGGGGGATTCAGTGATATCAACCGAAACCACTTTTAATTATGATTTCGGTTCGTTTGGTACATTTGAGGTGACGGCCCGGCTGATCAATGAATGTGCTGAAAGTTCCGCGTTGATTACGCTGATCAACCCGGATGATTTCTTGTTCCTTGATACGATTTATCAGTGCGAACCCGGAAATGTAACGCTCAACCCGGAAGGAGATACCTCATTGATTTATACCTGGATCGGCCCCAATCTCGAATCCAACGATGTTGCCAGTCCGACCGCTTTTGTGGAGACCAACAGTATTTATAGCGCCATTATCCAACATCCCAGGGATACGGCTTGTCAGACTTCCGGTCGGGTATATGTATTTGTCGAATCTGATGCGGACATTATCATAGCTGATCAGACCGAATTTTGCATGGGAGACACCGCGAGTCTGTCTGTAAGCGATGGAGGAATGCCTATGAATGTACAATGGTCAGACCCGGATGGTGTATTGATCGGCGAAGGTACGACGATAGAATTTGAATTTGAGAAAATGGGTGAATATACGGTGGTAGCTGAAATCAGAGGTTGTATTTTCATGGATACTATCCAATTGCAATTCCGGAATGTAGAGATTGTCGCTTCTCAGACCGACGGTATTTGTCCAGGTGATGAAGTAATGCTTGAGATTCAGTTCAACACGCAGGAAGCTTATGACAGCATCGTGTGGCAGCCATCCGATGTAGCAGTGTCTTCTTCAGATCCGGCATTTGCTACTTACACGCCGGACAGCAACTCCGTGGTGACTGCATTGGTCTATTTTTCTGATGGTTGCCTGAGTATGGATACGATCATGCTCACTATCCCCCCATCGCTGGAAGATCTCAGTATCAGTGCTGACCGGGATACCCTGATCCGCGGACAAAAAGCTACTTTGACGGCGAGCAATACTGGTTTTGAATCCTACCGGTGGGAGCCTGCGGACTACGTTGACTTTCCGAATCAGGCCCAGACTGAGGTGATTCCGGAAACGACAACAACCTTCACACTTACGGCGGTGGATGAAAATGGATGTTCGGTGGAGAGAACCATCACGATCGTGGTGATCAATCCACAGTGTGAACCCCCTTACATCTTTGTTCCGAGGGCATTTTCACCGAACAGTGATGGGGTGAATGACATACTGTATGTGAGAGGTGAGAGTATCGATGAAGTAGAATTTATAATTTATGATCGGTGGGGCCAGAAGTTATTTGAGACGGACAATCTTGAACGGGGCTGGGATGGCACATTCCAGGGTAAACCGTTGCCACCGGATGTGTATGGCTACTATCTCAATGTGATATGTATAGGAGGGGACACTTATACAGAAAAAGGAAATGTAACGATTATACGCTAGTGTTATTTTAACTAGGGCTATGCATAGGCTGCTCCTTTTCGGAGCAGCCTTTTTTTGGCTGAAAGAAGGTACAGACGCGGGCAAAGTTTTTCTGCCGATGTACCGTATCCAGCCCGAATGATTCACCACATACGATCTGAAAAAGATGCATTATTTTCAACACAAATCTAATATTGTCTCAAAATTGGGGAAATTGGCAATGCCTACGATCATGTGATGCTTACTCATGGACGTAACTCCTATGGGTAATTCTTCTCCTCATTCATTCGTACTGTAGTATAAGGTCCTGCTTCCCATCTGTGGGTGGTCTATTCTCCATCGTCTTCCTTGGTCTAAAACCTCCTGTTCCGGCATTCGGTTATGCCTCGCATCAACATAAAGCAAATAATATGCACATTCCCGGTTAAGCCCGAAGATCCATCACAAAAAATCCACATCGAAGGAAGTTTTATCCTCATAAATCCGATCTACGGCATCGCGAACTTTCTTTTTGTTGAAGATGACATCGTATACCATGTGCACCACCGGACAACTCAGGTTGGTTTTGCGGATGTAATCAAAAATGATCCGGGTGGTGTCGATACCTTCTACCAATTCCACTGTTCCGGCCAGGATCTGATCGACATCGTCTGACTGACCGACCGCAAACCCGAAAGCATAATTTCGGCTGGCATGGGATGTGGAGGTGGCGATCAGGTCCCCAATGCCGGCGAGACCGAGGAAAGCATTCGGTGCAATACCGAGGGAAGCTCCGATGATCAACATTTCCCGCAATCCTTTGGTAATGATTATGGATTCCAGATTTTTACCCAATTTTTTACCATTTACCATACCGCTGGCGATGGCTACAATATTTTTCAAAGCCCCCGCCATTTCAGTTCCCTTGAGATGATTGGAACGATACAGTTTAAATTTGTCCTGGTCCAGAAGATTCTGGGCGGTGAGGATGACTTCGTCATAGGAACTCGCGATTACCGAAGCAGCAGGTAAACTTTTGAGCAGTTCCTTGCTGAGGTTGGGACCGGACAAACAGCCGATACGTACAACATTCGTTTCCTGTTTCAACACCTCGCTCATCGTATAGACCGGAAAAGCATTATCGGCGGAAATCTGATAATTGGTCGAAACAGATCCCCGAGGTGTAAACCCTTTCACACCGTGAATGACCATGTGCTGGGGCGTAAGAAAAGCCGACAATTCCCGGGCCAGATTGTAGAATTCCCGCGATGGAATGGCTATAAATATTACATTGCAAAGACGGCACAACTCCTTCAAATCAGATATTGCACGGATGGAAGGAGGCAAAGACCATCCGAGGTTGGAATGGTATTTATTGATGGAATGTGCCACCTCCGGCTGACGGGCATAAAGGAGTACATCCTTCTTGTGAGACAACAACACACTGATTGCCGTTCCAAAGTTTCCCGAACCGATGACTCCAGTTTGATATTCCAATGCTGATAAATCGTAAAGTGATCGTAAAATATCTTACGATTCGAATATAACACTATTTCTTTTTTTCGCGGAGCTCCTGTTGCCGTTGTTGTTCTTTGATGGCCTCATTGAGTCTTTCCCGGAATTTGGAAGTCTTCTTGGGCTTCTTCTTATAAGCCTCCAGTTCGCGGTCTATCTTATCATGATCGATCACAAATTCCTTGGTAATAATGGTTTGGGCGATCGTCATCAGGTTGCTGAAAAACAGGTAAGCTGTCAGACCGGAGGCGTAATTGTTGAAGAAAAAGAAAAACATGATGGGCATGGCGTATTGCATGATCTTCATCATCTTCATCATTTCCTCATTACCGGTGGACGCCTGGGTCATGATTTTGGAATTGTAATACGTGTACCCGATCATACTGATGGTGTACAGGATGGTGAACAGGGATATATGTCCGCCCAGCATCGGAATATCAAAAGGGAGGTGGAAAAAAGCATCGTACGACGAAAGATCCGAAGCCCATAAAAATCCAGCCTGCCGAAACTCGATGGACGCCGGGAAAAACCGGTAAAGCGCAAACCAGATCGGCATTTGCAACAGCATGGGCAGACAGCCCCCCACTGGATTGACCCCATATTCCTGGTACAATTTCATCGTCTCCATCTGGATCTTCTTGGAATCGTCTTTGAACTTTTCCTTGAGCTTGTCCATCCGGGGCTTGAGTGCCTGGGTCTTCGCCTGAGAATATAACATTCGGTAGGTGATCGGGTACAGCGCCATTTTTACCAGAAAAGTAAGCAACAATATCGCCATCCCCTTACTTCCGATGATGTCATCCAGCAGTACAAACAATGGCCGGATGACCCGCCGGTTGATCGTGCCGAAAATGCTCCATCCGAAGGGAATAATATCCTCGAGATCGTGGCCCAGTTCCCGTAGTTTTTTGTAGTCATTGGGCCCCATATATAGGAGCATGTCAAACTGGTTTACTCCGGCATCTGTGGGAATGGACAGCCTGGTTTGAAGTTTCTTCAGGTCCGTATCTGTTTCATCCAGCGTGGTCACCTGAAAATCAGCTCCCTTGAAAGATTGATCCGCGATCAGGGAGGTATTGAAAAATTGATTGGAGTGGGATACCCATTTTACCGCTGTGGTCAGATTTTCCTCGTCATTGCTCGTATAGCTGGTATAGCTCGGTCGCTCCTCCATTTCTTTGAAATGGATCGTACTGTAGGTCCGTTCGAATGTGGTGTTTTTCTCCAGTTTGTCCAGGTAAGTCAACCAATTGAGTGTGAGGGATTCCTCCCCGGTGACCGGGACATTTTGCCATGAAACGCTGTAATTCACCTGATAGGTATCCTCGTTCAACCGGTACACCTGCTCTACGAATCCTCCTGTCGAGGTGGTCGCACGGAACCGGATTTCAGAACCGTTTACGGTTGGCGTGAAATACAGGTCCTGGGTGGATATCATCCGGTTGTTGGTATTGAAAATGTATTCGAACCGGTCTTTTTCATCATCCAGGAGGTGGAGGGGTGTTTCGATTTCCTCTTTATTCTCGTCCTCCAGGATCTTTTTGTAATCTTTGAGTAGGACATCAATGATCCGCCCCCCTTTCGAGGAGAAGCTAATCGTCATGACCGCATTTTCAAGCGTAACGATTTCTTCCTGGCCGGAAGCTGATGGGGCAAAAATACCGTATTGTGCAGTGAGAGCATCTGCTGTCTGGGATGCGCTTCCGTTCAGTGAGTCAGGGGTGCTGCCTATATTATTGGCGGTACCGGACTGCGTGTCCGGGAGTAAGGTCTGATTTTCGATACGCGCCAGGGAATCCTGCTTCCGCGCAATTTCAAGTCGTTGTGCCTCCGTGGGTTGGTTCATATAAAGCCACCAGGCCAGTAGAACCAGGATTAAACCAAACCCCAACATCTGTTTTTTGTCCATAGAGGTCTATGTAATTCAAATAATTTTTTGTAAAATCACGGCAAAGGTACAATTTTGTTCAATGGAGAAGAATTTATTCGACAAACAATATCAATTTCTAAACGAGGCCTATCGCAACACCATTTTCAGATGCCTGGACCCGGAAATAGAAATCCTGATCGGTGAATCCCATCCCCGGCTGGATCAATATCTGAACCGGAAACATGTTCAGGATCTTTGCATTTTATCCGCCTTCAATCCCTTCTCCGAAATCCGGACGGATGATGAGAACAACCGGAATCAGGGGTTATTACGGGCGGATCTTCAGGATTCGGATTACTGCTTTCTGGATGGCATCAACATCGATCCGGAAGGAGACTTTCCCAGTGAACTCAGTGTATGGGTGCTGGGCATGAATAGGCAGACCGGAATTGAATTTACGAAACGCTGGCATCAGAATGCCTATGTTTATTATCCCATGGGTGGCAAAGCGGAGTTGATATGGTGTAGGTAAATTTTAAATACTTCTGTACTTTTGCACTGTTTTTGAATACACGAAATCTGAATATAAAGGACGAATTAATATGTTTGAAAGTTTGAACGAGCGGCTGGAAGGCGCATTTAAGAATCTCAAAGGCCACGGCAGGTTATCTGAAATCAATATCGCCCAATCGGTCAAGGAAATCCGGCGTGCACTGGTAGGTGCTGATGTGAACTACAAGATCGCGAAGGAGTTTACGGATAAGGTGAAGGATAAAGCACTCGGCACCGAGAATGTACTGAATTCGGTCAGGCCTGGGGAGTTGATGGTGAAGATCGTACAGGATGAGCTGACCGAATTGATGGGGGGACAGGCGGAAGGGATCAACCTCAGTGGTAATCCCAGCACCATTCTGGTAGCGGGCCTGCAGGGGTCTGGTAAAACCACTTTCTCCGGCAAGCTGGCAAAATTCCTGAAATCTAAGAAAAAGCTTTCCCCGTTGTTGGTAGCCGGCGACGTATATCGTCCCGCAGCGATCAATCAGCTTCAGGTGATCGGGGAGCAGATCAAGGTGCCGGTATTCACCATCGAGGACAACAAAGATCCGGTGGATATCGCGCTCAAAGGGATTGCGCATGCCAAAGCCAATAATTTCAATGTCGTTATCATCGATACGGCGGGTCGTCTGGCCATCGATGAAGTGATGATGACCGAAATCGCCAATATAAACAAAGCTGTAGACCCCAACGAAGCGCTTTTTGTGGTCGATGCCATGACGGGGCAGGATGCGGTAAACACGGCAAAGGCCTTCAACGACGTGATCGATTACGATGGGGTAGTGCTGACCAAGCTGGATGGGGATACCCGGGGTGGGGCCGCTCTTACGGTCAAGTACACGGTTGGCAAGCCGATCAAGTACATCAGTTCTGGCGAAACCATGGATACGCTCGACGTCTTCCATCCCGAGCGGATGGCTCAGCGTATTCTGGGTATGGGAGACATTGTTTCCTTTGTGGAAAAAGCCCAGGAGCAATTCGACGAAAAAGAAGCGAAAAAGCTGGAGAAGAAGATCAAGAAAAACAAATTCGACTTCAACGATTTTCTCAGTCAGATTAACCAACTTCGCAAAATGGGTGACCTGAAAGGCCTGATGGGCATGATCCCGGGGTTGGGTAAAATGACGAAAAACCTCGACATCGACGACACGGCCTTCAACAAGGTAGAATCCATCATATTTTCGATGACGCCGGAGGAGCGGGAGAATCCGGAAGTCCTCAACATGAGCCGCAAGCGCCGGATCGCCAAAGGGTGCGGCCAAAATCTTCACGAGATCAATATGTTTATCAAACAGTTTGACCAAATGAAGAAAATGATGCACATGATGAGCAAAGGTAAAGGGATGGCCAACCTTCAGAATATGATGGGAGGTGGCGCCGGATTACCCAGAGGGAGAAGGTGATGAAAGCCGGAGCTGGTGCCCCTGGGTCTACAGAGCCC
>CBFGVZ010000003.1:0-54063 GCA_965652315.1 uncultured Saprospiraceae bacterium
TTTCACCATGAGATCCCATGAAATTCCTTCGACAGCAATAGCTTGAGGTTGGTCAGCACGATTTCACCCATATTGTCGCAATTGTAAAAGATATCCGATTTATGATGGTACGCCAGTTCCCCTTTTAGCTGATCGACTTTTTCAGGAAAGGATAGTTTATCACGGATCATATTCTTGAACAGGTGCTTGAGCTGGACCGTGGAACTCTTGGTACGTACGGCGATCAGACTGCGCTCTTCGGTTTGGTATTGTCGCACTGTTTTCATCTCCATGTGTTCGATACCCATATAAATGATTGGATTGTTTTCCTTGAAATACTGAGGCAGGTAAAAACTCTTGCGGCCTTCATAACTTTGCTGGTCGAAATCGATAGCCCGGATCCGGTACTGATTTCCTTCGATATCTGGGGTAATGTCAATAACGTAATTGTAACTGCGCATATCTCCCAGTAGTCGGATAAAGCAGCGTTCATTAAATTTGACAAATTCCTTGGCAATCCGGGTTTTGTTGAATAGCGTAATGTCCGTATAATTCTTGATGAAATCATCTCCCGGAATACCAGCGATATGTTCCTCGATAAGGGTATCTTCATCGACCAGATAGGTGATACGGTTGGGGGAGAGGATGTGTTCCAGCTCCAGGCCGTATATGCGGGATGCATCGGCTACCTTGATATAAAAATGGTCGTAGTTGTCATTGAGCTTGTTGCTGATACGGACACGGAAGGGCTTCGTATTACCGAAAGTGCAATAATCGATCCGGGCGATGGTCAGATGTTCCATGACGGAGTAATCGCCCTCGGTTTTCAGGAGGGCATAGATCCGGGTCAGAGACTCGTGCAATTCGATCGTATCCATCTCAGAGTAATAAACCGTTTCCCAGAGCGTCTCCTCACCTCGGAGATCCAGCAGTGGAACCGAGGAAATAAACCGGCACAGGTCGTCGTATCGAAGCGGTAAGGGATGCTGACGACCATATTTGTTCAGATAGGACATAAAGTCCGGGCTGATGGGGAAAGATACTTTCTTTTTGGATGGCACGTCTCCTTTCATGTTTCTGTGCGTTGTCCGGCGTACCGGGATTTAGGAAGTTCAATGTTATAATTCCATCTGGCTTCATTTCGTTTCATTCATCAATGCAAATTCGATACCAGCTTATTCGCTGAGGAATTAATCTGTAAGATGCATTCCGGTAAATTATAATTAATTTTGACTGAATTTTTTAGCTATGAATGAAACACTTGATTTTATGGATATAGGCCGGGTGATCTGGAGAAATCGTTGGATGCTTTTTCTCTCAGCATTGGTAGCTGGTATCCTGGGTGTCGTAATTGCATTTCTACTTCCGGTGTATTACCAGGCCACTGCAACCATTTATCCGGCAGCCGTATCATACGTAGAATCTACAGACCTGATCTATCGACGCGGAAATATCAACGAACTGGGGGATACGGAACAGGCCGAACAAATACTCGAAATGTTTTCATCGCAGGACTTCAAGAACCGAATCATACGGAAAGCGGGGCTTTTTGAGCATTACAACATCACTCCAGATGAAGCGGAAGCCTGGTTCAGAATTCATCAGAAATACCAGGACCTCATCCAGGCAGAAAGGAGCCGGTACAACGCTGTCAATATTAAGGTACGGGATAAGAATCCGGAAAAAGCGGCCGAAATTGTTAACCTGATCATCGAAGAGCTGAACGATTTTCGGCACGAGATCATAGGTTCCCGAATTCGAAGTCATTACAAAACGCTGGAGATGGCGCGAGACAGCCTGCAGGATGTCATGGAGATGTGGACAGATAGTCTGTTACATCTTCAGGATCTTGGCGTGGTCAGTAAGGATGAACGGGCTGCATTATTGGAAAGCGGTGGTAACATAAGGGGCAATACCGAAGATATCCAAAACCGAATCGAAGCAAATTTGCAACATGGGGCTCAGTTTGACATGGTCGAACGTCATATCCTGGCGCTTCACAATCAACTCACCACCATGGATAAGATACGCCTTCAGCTTCAGACGAACTTGTCTCCGGAAGCAGAACAACAATTTATATTTGAAACGGGGCATGTGCCGGACAAAAAAACTTCACCGAAAAGATTATACGTCGTCCTGGGAACTATAGGTTTCTGTCTTTTGGTAGTAATTATTTATCTTTTCTTCCGTGAAAACCGGACCGCCATTCTACGAAGACTGGAGTCATGAAATCATCAGGTTCAACAAGGCAGGTGCCCATTTGGCCGGAGGTTTTGACACTTACCATATTGTCCGGTCTGATTTTTTACCTCATGCTGGTATGGAATCCGGTGATTGGTGTGATAGTTCTGCTACCCCCTGTCCTCCTGGCATTTGTCATGGGAGCGGAGCGACTGTGGTGGCTGGTCATCGGACTGGTACCGCTTTCGATCAATACGGAGCTATTTTTCGATAGCCCGGTGGGTATGTATCTGCCTACCGAACCTTTATTGCTGGGTTATTTGGTATTGTCAGTGTTGTATTTTCTGAAAAGGCCACTTGAAAAGCCATACGTGTATCATCCGATCAGCATGCTGGTTATCCTGTATTTTGGGTGGATGTTTATCACAGTGGTAGCATCCTCTTCGCCCTGGGTGAGCGTCAAAAGCTTTACAGCTCATATGTGGTTTGTGGTCCCGGTGCTTTATCTCGGTGGCGTATTGTTGCGGAAGCCCGAAAATCGGAACCGGTTTCTGGTTACGTATCTCACGGGTTTTGGTTTGGTGGTGGTGTATACCTTTATTCGTCTGGTGAGCTATGGGTTCCCGGATAAAGAATCACAGTGGATGATGCAACCCTTCATCAAAGATCACACACTTCTGGGGGCCATACTGGGACTGGTTCTCCCTTATGTGTACCTGCGATGTTTTGAGCAATCACTTCAATGGTCAAAACGGGTGGTTTGGGTGACCCTGGCGGGGGTGGCTACCATTGTGCTAATTTTCACCTATTCCAGGGCAGCAATCCTTTCACTGGCGGTGGCTGGTGGATTATATGTCCTGATCCGGCTAAGAATCTCCTTCCGATATTTACTTTCGGCCGGAATATTGATTGGTTGTATACTACTTTGGAATCAGGATGCCCTGATTCAGCGATTATCTAGCAATCAGGCTGAATCCAGTGGCCAGGTCATGGAAAATATCGAATCGATCAGTAACATTTCTACTGATGCCAGCAATCTGGAGCGGATCAACCGATGGAATTCGGCGATCGAAATGTGGCGGGAGCGACCGGTTTTCGGTTGGGGTCCGGGCACCTATCAGTTTGTGTATGCGCCCTTTCAGAAGTCTTCAGATCTGACCATAATCAGCACCAATGAGGGGGATGTAGGAAATGCACATAGTGAATTTCTCGGCACCTTGTCGGAAAGCGGAACACCGGCATTTATTTTACTGATTTTATTGGTACTGACAAGCATCGGAACGGCTTACAAGAATGTGGGGAAGCTGAAGGGCCGGGATCGACTGGTCCTGATTGGCGTCTTACTGGGCCTCGTGGCCTATTTTACTCATGGAGTCCTGAATAATTTTTTAAATTCCGATAAAGTTTCTGTTCTTATTTGGGGCTTTATCGCTATTATTATACATTACGACCTTGATTTGTATCGAAGTGATTAAATTATATCAATTATGATTTATAAAACGCTGTGGAAAAGCATCTTAATTATTCTATTCGTACATAGTTTGCTATTTGGGCAGGCTCAGAACGATCCTGCTTTCTCTTTTGATAACGGTTTGAATGTGGTAGCCCCCGACAGTTCGGCCAGCCTGAATTTTACCATGTATCTTCAAAACAGGATTGATGTCAGAACCCTGTCGACGAATGACTGGTCGGTGGATGAGTTTTCTGCGCTAATCAAGCGATTCCGTATGAAATTCACGGGTTTTCTCATGGATCCGCGGTTGACTTACAAGATCCAGCTTACTCTGGCCCCGGGAAATGTAAGCAGCACGACGATGGGACAGGCTCCGCGGGTGATGTATGACGCCATCGTGTACTATCAGTTTTCCCCCCGTTTCAAACTGGGTTTCGGTCAGACCGCTATTCCGGGAAACCGCCAGCGGTTGAATTCCAGTTCAGCCCTCCAATTGGTGGATCGGTCCATGATGAATTCTGCGTTCAATATAGATCTGGATTTTGGACTGCAGGGAGAATACAAATTCAATCCATCGGGAGAGCGTCCGTTGGTATTTCACGGTGCCATAACCACCGGAGAGGGACAAAACTGGGTCGTTGTTGAAAAAGCCGGTTTTTCCTATACGGGTCGGCTGGACTGGTATCCGTTAGGCTCGTTTCTCAGCAAGGGGTCGTACAAAGAAGGTGACCTGGAGTGGCATCCTGAGCCCAGGCTGATGCTCGGTGTCTCGTATAATTACAATGACGATGCCCAGCGACTGGGAGGTCAACGCGGAGGGCTGCTGTTCAGTCAACGGGATATTTCCACGCTTTTTGCTGATTTTATATTCAAACACAAAGGCCTGGCTTTCCAGGGAGATTATGCGTACAGAACCAGCGAGGATCCGGTGACTTTTGATCCGGACGGAAGTTCCGTCCGTACTGTACTTAATGGCCAGGGATATAATTTCCAACTCAGCAAATATTTCCGCTCCAAATGGGAGGTGGTCGGTCAGGTGACAGGTGTAATCCCGGACGAAGAAATCGACGACATCAGTGCCGAGCGGCGGGAATTGACTCTTGGCCTCAACCGCTACATCAAAGGCCGGGATATCAAGCTTCAGACCGATGTGACACTCCATCAAGCCAGAATAGGGAATGATGATTTTGTGGGGCATTTGGTCTTCCAATTTCAGGCCCAAATTGGGTTTTAACAAGGCTGTATCCGATCTTATGTGGCGGGCCAGACCGCCGTATTTCGGTTGAGTAAACTCAAAGTTTGTTCCATATCCTCCCGGAATAGTGGAATCAGTCCGTTAAAGGTTTCGGGGGATAGGACTTCCTGCGCACCCGGTTTTACATTGTTATCCCGAATCCGGTGCTTGATCTTCAGAAACATCGGGTACAGGGGTGAGTTGTAAATGTCCTCCATCGCGTTTTCGCCCACTTTTGATTTGAGTCTGCTCACGGAATTGATTATATTTTCGATGAACTGAAATCTGATTTGCTTCCGGGCATTGACTTTTTTTACGATAGGGCAGAATGATGCATCCACCCCGATATGTCGGTACACCCCGGAAATGGCCTGGCCTGGATCCCGTATGAATTCCTCAAATATCAATACCAGGCATTGGTCCCGGGGAAACAGGGTAAATAAATTTTTCAGTTGCCCACTATACAGACTCAGTGATAGCAGCCAGGGAAACCGGTTCAAAGCCGCTGTGAAACCGACTTCCCTGGGGATAATTTGTAAAAAATCCCGCGCATAAAGATAATGCGACCAGGCTCTTTGTATTGGATGACGAAGAGAAACTATAATTTGCAGGGCTGGAAAAAGTGCGTGAATTTTTTTCATACCTTCCGGATCGGATATATAAACCGGGCTGAATTCTCCCCATTTTCTGCCTCCTTCCCGTTGGTCCGGGAAAAATTGCCGGTAGAAAGAAAAGGGCTGTTCGTGATATGGATTGGCCGAACCATCCGCCTGAATGGTGTTGAAATAGTTCACTTCTTTTTGGGACGCCCACTGAATCTCGGGGTGTTGAATCATCAGGTCCGCCAGCAGGCTAGTTCCCGATTTGATCGTGCCGATCCCCAAAAAATCCAGTTGAAAATTCTCCATCAGGTGATTGTATGCTTTGGTCCAAAATTAATAAGATGAAAACTGAAACGTTGGGCGGATACCGTAAATTCTATTGATTACTTCCATACCCAGAATCCCAATTTTTTACGGACGGCCCGGATTCCCCACACATTCCAAAAAATCGTACTTATAGTAGTGGCCCACGCTGCACCTTCGATGCCCAGATTGGGGATTAAAATGGCATTGAGCATTATATTCAGGATGGCTGCTGTGACGAGGATGGTCTGTACGGTCCATTGATTCCCGGTCATATTGAGCAGGACCAATACTGATCCGCAAAGAACGCTGATCAATTGTCCGATTAGCAGGATATACAAGGAATCCATACCAACCAGAAATTCCCTGCCATCGCCAAACATGCCCAACCAAAATTTAGGAAATAGCCCCAATATACCGATTACTGGAACTGAGATGAGAAATCCTGCCCAGGTCATCCGGTTTACGAATTTTCGAAGATTGACCCGGTCATTTTGTGCCCAGAATTCGGCGAATTTAGGTTCGGCGATCGCGTTGATCGATAGAATTCCCAGAAGCGTAATATTGGAAAGCCGTAGCCCGATATCGTACACACCAAGTGCGGCGGTGGTGTCCAGAAACCGCAGCATCAGTCGATCTGTCATACTCAGGATCATAAAAGCCAGCCCACCGGCCAGCATGGGAAGCGATAGTTTCAGATGATCCGAAATTGTAGAAGACTCAGAGGGGATAGGAGGGGTGATTCTTCGACTACTTTTAATGTAACCCATCACAACAAGACCCATGGCCGCTATTATGAAGGCCCACACAGGCTCTGCAACGGAAATCCTGGTCCAAAGTGGAAGGACCAGGATAGCCAGAGCCACGAACTGCACAATGTTGTTCTGCAACAGTGAGAACCCCAGAATCTTTTTCCGTGCTTTGAACAGGTGACTGATATACAGTAAAAATGAAACGGGGATCGTCATACATCCGACCAGCAGGATGTCCCGTGACCAGGTCGGCGAGTGTATTAAAAAGGAAAGAATGATCAGCAAACTACTTCCGGTCAACGTCGTGACCCCCACTAACCCAAATCCCCGCGCCGTGAATCTTTCGATGGCGGCTTCGTTTTTTTCAGCTCTGAAACCCGATATGACCTTGACAGCGTAAGTGTTGAGGCCTAGATTGAACAGCGCCGCAAGTAATACTGCGAAAGTCAGGGTGAACGCCATGATACCATTCCCTTCCGGTCCGTATTCCTTTGAGATGAACCAGGCGAAAAGGTAAGCTCCCAGCGTGCCCAGGATTCTGACCGACATGAATATTCCACTACCGCGGATCGTTTCCCGGATATGAATATCCTGCCAAAAGGCACTGTTTTTGATTTTCTGCACCTAATGTTCCAATATTGGTTCCGGTACAAATGTATTAAAACCATACGGTAACCTCATATTTGTAGTCCGGAGATCCTGATCTACCCCGGATTATGCCTGGTATATGCATTATGTAGATGCGAGGCATGGCCGAAGGTAGTCGAAGACCATCGATGCTAAAGCCATCTTTGATAAGGGAACCATCAATGAACGTAATCCTGCCATTGGGTAGGATCGCCCATACAGGCGTGAAGGAATCTGAAGGGGTCGGGTGCCTTTTTGGGCGGGCAGGCTTTGACGTATTGGGCTATTTCAAGGGGCTCCCAACGGAGCAGATGCATACTAGATTGGTGTTGAATATACGGCATCTTTTTCAGACTGTAAGTGGGGAATAATTTGGGATTAAAAATCTTTAAACGGTCCACGGGGTTCTGCTTCCTCCATCTCCTTTTCCCAGGCTTCAAACAAGTCTTGCATCATTTTCAGGGTATCCGGATAACGGGCTGAAAGATCTGTTGTTTCACTAATATCTGTGGAAAGGTCGTACAATCCGGAGCCATGCCGGGATTCTACCCACTTCCATTTGTGGAATCGTGCAGCCTGATCACCTCTGAAATCCCAGAACATAGATTCCCTGGCTGTTGAGGATTTATTTTGAAGCACGGGCAATATATCGGTACCGTCGTAGGTGATATTTGAGGGAAGTGGTACACCTGCAGCTTCCAGTACGGTGGGAAAGATATCCAATGCAGATAGGAAAGCATCGCTGACTTGACCCTCTGGAACATGGTCTGGCCATTTGATGATGCAGGGCACCCGGATGCCACCTTCAAAAAACCGGGCCTTCCCTCCACGTAGAGGCGTGTTTCGGGCCCCCGCCGAGCCCCCATTATCCGATAGGAATATGACCAGGGTGTTTTCTTCCACTCCCATTTCCTTGATTTCCTTTAAAATATTTCCGATGGAATGGTCCATCTGGGTCACGGCGGCTGCATATCCCTGCCGTTGTTTTTCCTTTCTGGTTTTTCCTCCGGGATACATTTTCATAAATTCCTCAGTCGCCTGCGGGAAGGGTCTGATTTCCGGGTCCAGATTGGATGGATTGTGCGGCGCGTTGTAAGAAAGATACAGGAAAAACGGTTGGTCCCGGGAGGTGTGCTCCAGAAATTCCAGCGCTTCCCGCTCAAACAATTCAGTGGTATAAATGCCTTTGTCTTTGGTGGTCGGTTCGTTGCCATCGATCATGGATGGTACACCGTATCGTTCGTGTGTAAAATAGTCAATTCCAGTATTGGCAAAACCGTAGAAATCATCGAAGCCTTGCTGCATGGGCAGGAAACGCCTCAGTTGTCCCAGATCCCATTTTCCAAAATAGCCGTTCTGGTATCCGGCCGGTTTCAAAGCTTCTGAGATAAATACCTCCCTAAGGTCGGTTCCAAGGATTCGCTCGGGAGAGACGCTGTATTCGTATTCGGTGTATTCATGACCATAATTGATCATATTGTTCCGGAACAACTCAAAAGTCCCGTTTCGCTGAGGATAACGGCCGGTCAGTAATCCGCTTCTCGAAGGAGTACACGCCGAACTGGCCGCATAGAAATTGGTGAGCCGGATACCCTCTGCCGCCAGTCGATCCAGGTTCGGTGTCCTGATGTCCGGACTGCCGTAACAGCCCAGATCCTGATAACCCTGGTCGTCGGATATAATGATGACTATATTGGGTCGAAGGTCCTGGCCCTGGACTACGCCGGTAATAAGCAGAAAGATTATCAGTATCGGCAGGTGATAAAATCGAACAATCATAAAGTTACTTTTTTGTTCCGGCCAGGTAGTTTCAGGGACACTTTTTTGAGTGGCCATTTTGAGCTGGTGTTTATATTTCTATCTCAATCCCTTTTTTGGCGAAAATGGTTTTGGCTAATTTACGATAATTACGACCGAAGATCTTTTTCCTTTCCTCTTCTGAAATATCGGCCTCCAGCACTTTGGCCAATTCTGTAGAAAATGAACGGCTCGGACCGTGACCGCCCCATACTATCCGATCCGCTCCCAATTCACTCACGGCCATATCCACTCCTCCGGATTGGGGATCAGCGCCGGCAAATTCCATGAATACATTTGGAGAGGAACGAATAGTTCGTATCCCCAGTTCCCAGTCACCTCCGGCATGTCCACAAATCAGGATATTATCCGGGAATCGTTTAGCAAGTTCCACCACATGCCAGGGCGCATTTTCCCCCGACAAATTTCCTTCACCAATCATTCGCGGATCACCTGCCGTTTTGATCCAGGTGTGAATATAAATGACTGCATTGAGGTCGATGGCTTTTTGGATGATCACGTCATTGTTCGGGTGATCGCAGGTGATACCCAATTGGTTACCTCCGACATATTTAATCCCTATGCATGGACCGTTTTCAATCCAGTCTACCATTTTTTGCACGCTTTCTTCCGGGAATCCGGGGTCGATCGGGATAATGCCTGAAAAAGTATCTGTGTTTTCCTCCAAAAACTTACGTTTGCGATCATCGTAAGGTTTTGGTTCAATCGGCCGGGAAAGAGTACCGCCTATATCCACCGATATGACCCGCTCGATGCCCATCCGGCGGACGTATTTCAGCATTTTTTCATTATAGGGAAACGGGTCGTCGAGATTGTTCAAAAATCCGTGATAGTGGGTATCCCAAATCCGGTACTCCTTGATTTTTTCTACATTCGGTAATCCGTATTGCCGGGGGTCATATTCGAATTTGTGGTTGTCGTTCATCGATAGTTCATTCAGGCGTTATAAAATTTTCCAGCGTTGTCCTGCATGACTTTATTCAATTGATCTTCAGTCATGTAGTGTTCAAACAATTTCATCAACGCTGATTCTACAGCAAAAAAAGGAGCGTGGGAGCCGAATAAAAACCGGTCCGCGGGGATCATTTCCTGTGGACCGTACCAGGAATCACCATGGATGAGTGCACCCAGTTCACCTGCGCCCTCTACTCTTGAAGAATCAAACATGACATTGGGTTGATCTACAAGTCTGCTCAGCAAATCAGCGCGCACTTTTCGGTTCCAATGCACGAGTTCGATCCGGGCATTGGGGACGGCTTTGGCCACTTCGACAATGGGCTCAAAAGAAATGTTACGAACCTGCACCAATGGATGATGATGTCTCGGATCTTCTAAATCGCCGGCGATCTGTACGAACATCCCTCTTTCGGTAGCCTTGCCGACCAATTCACGGAATACTGGCGTGGACATATCCATCATCTGATAAATAGGGTGAACCCGGATCCCTGCCATGTGATATTGTTCGTCACATCGCCGCAGATCTTCCTCCCAGTCTGGCCAGGTGGTGTTCACCGAACCGACTGGTTTCAGAAAATCAGGATATGTTCTTCTGCATTCCTCTGCCAATCGTCTGTTGGTTCCGTCGATATCTTTGTGGAATAGTGCCTCAAAATTTCCAGCCCAGGCTTCGCGGATCCCGTGTTTTTTCAATTTTTCGACCAGTCTTTCCGTACCGGAGTATTTCAACTTGCGAAATGGCCATTCAAACAAATGAACGAAGGTGTCGATGATGGCAGGGCCTTCTTTGGGACTTTGAGTATTATTGACCAGATTTTGCAGCACCCTGGAGCTCCCCGGCAACGTTAACGCTAATGAGGAATACAGAGTGGTCTGACAGAAATCCCTACGGTTGAGCTTTTGTTTCATTTTAATTCATTTAATGTGTAGCATATCAGGTTGTTGACCAGTAGGTCATTACTGGTACTTCGGAGGTTTTCAATTTTCAATTCGTAAATATAACCCTGTTTTAGTTGTTTAAGAATTAGTGAAACCACTTTCCCGTCATTTGAAATTGCTATTTCGGAAACAGGAACTTCCTGCACATCGATCTGGATGGACTTGTCTACCGGTTCGTCATAGTCCTTTTTATAATAATCATAGTAATAATGACGCATATGGATGGTGGCAGAATCAAGCGCTGATCTGGATATGGGTTGAGTCAAGGTCAGATCAAAGCCTTCGGTGGTCAGATTCATAGAATAAATATCAAAAGGCATTCTGTTTGTAAACTTAATACGCTGAATGCCATGTGCTCCGGCCCATCCATGCTCGGTCTGACCTACCCACAGACTACCATCTGGTCCGAAAGTCATCCGATTGTTGCCCATCCGCAGTCCCATACCATCGATAAACGGTACGCAAGCGCCCTGTAATTGCCCATTTATCTCCTCCATCATGACCCGTACGATCCGGTCCCGGTTCATTTCCCCGATCAGCATTTGACCTTCGAACGGTCCGAATTTTCCCCCCGTCAGAATACACAGGGGTTCGGAAGGTGAATTGGCCATTATGCCCTGTGGAAATAGGACGGCGGCCACCGTTCTCATGCGGTTCAGGCTATCAATTGGTTCATAAAAAGGATTCCGGTCAGGCCAGTCCGCATCCCAGATCAGGCTGGCGGGATGACCATAAAAATGATTTTTGCGGATATGGTATAACGCGCTTGTTGATACCCAGTCTCCCTGGTTATCAGCCACGAACAAGCGGCCCTCCGCATCAAATCCCAGCCCGTTTGGTGATCGCAGCCCTGACGCATAAGGGACCAGTTCGCCTTTGGGAGTCCACTGCATCAACCAGCCCCGGTACGGTACGACAGAGTACATCTGCCTTCGTCCATCTTTGCCATCTCTCCCGAGGGTATTGATTTCCCCACGAACTATATCTTTTATACCGCCTCCGGAAGAAGCTGTGTTGAGCGCGAAATACAGGTTCCCATCGGCATCTTTAACCGGACCGTAATTAAATTCGTGGTAATTTCCTGAAAGACCAAAATCATCAGTAATTACTTCATACAGATCTGCCTGGCCATCACCATCCTCATCCACGAGGCGGGTGAGTTCGGGTTGTTGCATCACAATAACTTCTGAATTGCTGACAACGAGTAAACCCAGCGGATCGTGCAGACCTAGTGCAAAAAGGCTCCATTGTGTCGTGGCAGGATCATAGATCATGACTTCGCCCCGGTGAAAGGCTGCGATGAGTTTTCCATTGGGGAGGAATCCCAACCCGCCCACTTCAGCGGTCAGACCATCCGGGGTAGGGATATCTTCTACCAGGTACGATTGTTCGGGGTGGTCAGCGATTTTGGTTTCACTATTACAACCCGTCCACATGAGCAAGATGGCTAGAATACCGGTTTTTATTAGTCTTTTCATTTTGTATACCCAATTGGTATTTCGATGGAAAATTCAGATGCTTCAGCGGCTGATAACTTGAGATATCCCTGAGTGTGCTGCCCCTGACTACTGGTAACCATACTGTTCACCTCCAGCCAAACCACCTCAGGTGCATCGGGAATTCTGAAGTTTCTGATCAGGCGCCTGCCATCCTCTGAGACTTCAAAAAATTCATAGACATCAGTGCCATTCAGCTGGTAATGAAATTCGGGATTTTGGTCAATCAACCGATACCCCTGAAACTCGATCTTACCCGGTCGGTTTTCCGGATCCCCGAATCGGATGGGGTTATTTTTTATTTCGGTGTAAAATATGGTACCCAGCAGGCGGGATTCAGTGTTTCGGTGACCTTTCCAGGCGACCGAATTGTCGATAAACCCACCCTGCCATGCGTAAAGTAGCTGGCAGGGACCCGCATCCCAACAAAATGAAATTTCATCGGTTAGTCGGACGGCAATCGAAGCGGGACTGGCATAGGGCATGAAGATCCGGTAGTAAAAGGGAGGCTCCAATGCATATGGATGCGGCCGGGTATGCAAGTGATCCGTCATTTCCGCGGAGTGAGGTTTCCGACGCTGTTCAGGAACGTTTTCGTCGTCGGCGATCTCAGGCAAATCGCCTGTGGTGATATAGAATGCCCCAAACATCAGAAAACCATGACCGGGAAAAGTACATACAAATGGTAAAATGGTTTCCAGATCCGGAACGGTGAATGTGACAGACTTTTCTTCACCGGGCGATAGCACCGGAATATGGTACAAGACCTCGGGAATATCGGGGACAAAATTCATTTCGGGTCCTTTTTCAGCCAGCGCCATTCCAGCCTCTACCACTTTGATACGGGAACCAGGGCGGGTGACGACCAGATTGTGACTCATATCATCTTTGTTACTCAGAATCAATTCGACTCTCGAACCGGGCTGAATTTTGATCCGGACCTTATCGTATTGCATGCCTGGAATCGCGTTGATTCGGATGGTCGTATCGGGCTGAGCAGACAGGATGGTTATTGGTGTCAGCAGGAAAAGGGCGGAAATTAATTTCTGAAATATTTGGTTCATAGGATTTCCATCGATTTAGATTGAAAGCATGGCTTGTGCATTGGCGTATCGCAATTGATTTTTGACCTGTTCGTCTGCATCGAGAAATTCAATTCGGAGCCGCCCAGTAGCGTAGTCCAGGATAGGGGCATGACTCCCATATGCAAATTTATCCACCCCAAATTCCTGTATTAATGTTCCCAGATGGTTGGTGGCCCGCCCGGAGGTATCCATCATGATGTCCCCTTTCCGGACCAGATTCAGGTCCTTTTCCTCCAGTCGTGTGCTGTTTGCCACATTCCAGATCAGGAATTTGGCATGCGGTACTGCACGGATCAGTGGCATCACATCTATCAGTGCCCATTCCCGGTCGATATCCATCCAGGAGCGCTCACGATGATCGACCATACGCAGGGTGAGGGCCACGGGTAGACCATATTCCTCCATCATTTCGGTCAATTCAATCAATCGTTCATCCTGTATGGTATAATCATGATATTTCGGATAGACTGCGATGCCTTTCATGTCAAATTCTTCCAGGCATTGCCGGAGATCATATTGCCAGCCAGCGTAAGTGGGATTGATCACCCCATATGGTATCAGTCTTTCTTTGAAAATACCGGAACTATTCCAATCCCGAAAGACATCCCGGTTGGCTGATTGGGTGTTCTTGTAATGAATGCCATTAAGGCTGGTGATTATGGACACATCAATACCAAAGCGGTCCATGCGCTCCGTGAGCGTCTTGCAATCGTCGTAAATTAATTTTTTATACGGCCACTGACCAACATGATTATTGATATCAATCCACATGAAATCCCCCTTTTTTCAACACCGCGTTGTAATTTTCAAAAAATATTTTCTGCTTTTGCCGGTCATTCAGATTGGAGGCGATCACTTTACCTATCCCCTGGTAATAGCTGTTGTCCGTACCAAAGAAAACACGGTCCTCCCCCAGGCATTCTACCGCAAAATCCACCATTCCCTCATCGTTGTTACTGCCTCCCACGTCCACGTAAATATTAGGAAATTCCCGGAAAGATTTGCACATATATTCCCAGTCACCCCCACCACCGATATGGGCAAACTGGAACATCGCTTCGGGATAGCGTTTGGCTGCATCGACAAAGTCCTTTGGCGTAGAAATGGTAGGTGGTCTACCGATGTCGTATTGCATCCGGTAGCCGCCGACGCCGATTTGCGCTTCGCCATGGATGAAGATGAGCATATTGAGTTGTGCAAACTTTTCGATGATCGGGAAATAGACCGGATCATTGATCCTGGCCTGGTAATACAGCCGGCTGCCGACCATCCCCTGATCTGCACATCGGTCAATTTCTTCCAGGGATTCTCTGCGGTAGTGTGGATTCACTGAGATTTGGCCGATTATCCTGCCGGGGTGTTGCTTCATCAAGGTGATCATAGCATCATTTGCAGCACGGAATTCGTCCGGTGTCCATTTCAACCAGCGCATCGGCTTCCCGGCAAACATTTTTTCGATCCCCAGTTTATCAGCCTCATCCATATTGGGCGGAGCAGTACAATAGGCATCTATTTTCCGATATTTGCGGACCTGGCTCTTGAGGTCATATGCTCGCCATCTCCTATGTTTGACATCAGTCGTTCTTTCAGGTTGACTTCGAAGCAATACGGGCATGGACAGCGTGGCTACCGAGGCGGTCAGCGAATTTTTGACAAACTTTCTGCGGGACTGTTTGCGTTTTAGATTCATTAATAGCCTTCGTTTTGGGAAAGAATTCCTGATGCTGCCAGTTGTATTTGTTCATAGGGGATCGGAAAGTATTTCATGTATTCCTGAACCTGATTGGTTTGAATCTCTGCCTGACCGGAACCTGGATTGTATTCTCCCTCGTATTCTGTCAGTTCTGTCAGGTATGTTCCGGTACGTACCAGATCCCACCATCGTTGATTTTCAAATGCCAGTTCCAGCCGGCGTTCCAGTAACAGCAGGTCCATGAAATCACGTTCGTCGCTAATTTCCGAGATCGTGTAATTGTGATCACTGTTTCCAAATGCCCTTTCACGAACCCGGTTGAGTTGTTTTAAGGCTTCAGTTTGATCTCCGGTTTTATACAGTGCCTCCGCATATAAAAGAATCATATCTGCAAGTCGTATAACGGGGAGATCCAAACCGGATGAAGTTCCTGGGATTGGGACGATATATTTGTTTATATACGGATACCATATGGGTTCATCATCAGGTCCGGCATTGGCCAGTAACTGTGTCTCTGAAATAGTTACAGCGAAACGACTATCACCCGCTTCATACAATTTGTGCAGGTCCCAGGTAGGTCGCACTACGCGGCTTCCGTTGTCAATAACCTGGTATACACCACCATGAGGAGCAAATGCATAAGTAATCCCCTGACCATCTGTTCCCTCTATGAAAGGTACCGAAAATATGGCTTCACTGTTTTGTTCGGTTTCCACGGTAAACAAATCTTCAAAATTGTCCACTAGTTGGTAATCAAAATCATTGACTACACTGGCCAGTGTGGTACGAGCATTGTCCCACTCATTCTTATGGACATATACCCTGGCGAGTAGTGCTGTTGCTGCCGCCGATGAAGCACGGCCCCAATCTGCTGTTGAAGGATTTGGTAAAACGGATTGTGCATCCTTCAGGTCCTGGATGACGAATTCAATTACCTGATCGACAGGTGTCCGCCCTACTTGTTCAGCATCTGAAACAGATAAAAGTTCCGTTACAAGGGGAACATCCCCGAAAACCCGGGCCAGATCAAAATAAAACAAGGCACGCAGAAATTTGGCTTCACCGGTGTATTGTTCTTTTTCATTTTGAGCATAATCGGTCGGGTTGTCAAGATTAGCCAGAATGGAGTTGGCCCTGAAAATACTGTTGTACGAATTCTTCCAGAAATTATTGAGAATATTATTCTCCTCCGAAACTTCCAGGGATTCCATTTCGCTGATTCCCGGTTCTGTAGCATAATATTCCACATATTCGTTGTCCGTAGTGACTTCCATGATGAGGTAATCTTTCTGGACCTTCGTTTGTAACCCGGAATACACTCCCAGTACACCAAGATCTATATCTTTGGCAGAGTTGAAAGCATTTGTCGTAGTCAGCACGGATTCCGGAACTGGTTCCAACAATTGATCATGGCATGCTGTAGCCAGAAAAAGAAGAAATGTTATCGAAATGATCTGATATATATTTGAAAATTTCATTGTTCTAAGTTTTTACGTCAAGTTAAAAATCTATATTCAGGCCGAGAGCAAATATGCGTGAGATGGGTTCAGATCCGGCATTATATCCGGGGATACTGTTGATGCCACTGATCTCACCTCCTGTTGTACCTTCTGGATTGTAGGCATGATTGCCTTTGTCTTTGATCAATAAAAGGTTGTTCACGCTTACATAGATGCGGAGATTTTTCATCCCGATCCGTGGAGCGACATTCGCCGGAAGGGTGTATCCCAGATTTAGATTTTTGATCGTCAGATATGATGCATTCTCGATGTAATAATCGGTATTCGCATTATATTGAACTAACTGGCTAAGTGCTGCTGCTGGTGTCTTTCCATCGCCTGGCTCTTCTGCTGACCACCATTGATTTTTTGCCAGTGAGCGGCGCATGGCACCCAATGTATTCCCTTCGTAATATTGGTTTTCAAGATTGTATATTTTGGCTCCCAGCGAACTCTGAATGGCTATATTAAGGTCAAAATTGTTCCATGCGAAATCATTGACCATCCCAATCAGATATTTAGGT
Organism: uncultured Saprospiraceae bacterium; assembly: GCA_965652315.1. GTDB lineage: Bacteria > Bacteroidota > Bacteroidia > Chitinophagales > Saprospiraceae > Membranihabitans. The sequence goes on from CBFGVZ010000003.1 coordinate 17,143, forward strand.
TGAAAATTACCGAGAATGACTTTGTCTTCCGGATTAATTACACCATCCTGATTGGTATCGTCAATTACCGGATTGCCAGGTTTGGCACCCGGTAAATGAGGACTGTTTTCAATTTCGGCTTCTGTTTGATAAATTCCGGCAATTTTATATCCATAATATGAAAACATGGGTTCACCTTCTTTGAGTATCCAACTCATCCCCAGGCTGTGGTTGTAAATTCGTTCATCTACGGGACCAAGATCTACGACTTTATTTATGTTATTGGAGAGATTGAATGAAGTCTGCCAATTGAAGTTACCGGTTATATTCCGGCTGGTCAATTCTATTTCTACTCCCTTATTGTTGATTTCCCCTACGTTGGTAATAGTGCTTGTAAATCCGGTAATAGCTGGAATCGAAACATTATAAAGCAGATCGGTGGTTCGCTTGTCATAAGCATCGACGCTCAGATAAATTCGATTTTCGAACAATCCCAAATCTAAACCTATATTGTAACTGCCGGTTTTTTCCCAGCCCAACATGGAGTTTTCAAACGAAACCGGAGCCTGACCATTCACCAGACTATTGTTCGGAGAATAATTTACAAATCCCACGCGACCCAGATACGCAAAATCACCAATGTTGAAATTACCGGTTGTCCCGTAACTGGCTCGTAATTTCAACTCACTCACAGAAGGAGAATTTATGAGAAACGGTTCATTTGATAGTCGCCAGGCGGCTGAAAGTGCCGGAAAAATGGCCCATTTGTTTTCAGGTCCAAAGCGGGAGGACGCATCGGTTCGAAGGGAGGCCGATAATAGATATTTGCTTCCAAAGTCATAATTCAACCGGCCAAAATAAGAGACCAACCCCCATTTGGACTTGGTAGTTCTTGTGCTAGCCGGATTGATAATAGCATTGTTCAGAGTCTGGATGATCTCATTATTAAATGAGCCATTCACTGCACCAATAGCAGTGCTGCGTGAATTCTGATGTTGGTATGAGGCGCCTAACAGACCTGTAATACTGTGGTTTCCGAAATCATTGTGATAATTCAGCGTGTTCTCATTGATGAGGTTGATGCTATTATAATCGCTGGAATTACCGCGAGTAGATATCAATTCATCACCTGCTCCACCCCTAAAGTAGTCAGTAGAATTGAACGTTATATTACTACCCACGCTTGTCTTGAAGTCAAGTCCATCCAGAATTTTGATATTCAAAAAACCCCTGGCCAGATTTTTAAAATACCTGGCATTGTTGTGTGTGCCGTATAAATATACATAGGGGCTGGCCTGACCGGAATGCCCTTTGGGAATATAATCTTGCGTACGTGGGTATTTACCATTTTCATCTACCGGTGCAACAAAAGGCGGGTATTTTACCAGAGAGACCATATTACTTCCTGCGCTCCGACGCCTGGAGAACGAAGGATTCAGTTCAAATCCCAGGTTGATACGGTCATTCACCCGTGTATCCAGATTAGCACGAAGACTGTACTGGTCATAGGAGGCCGTCAGAATCGTACCTTCTTCGGATTTTATATTTGCCGATACATAATAGCGGGTATTGTTCTGCCCTCCACCGATGGATACGTTAAAATTGGCAATGGGCGCATTTCTTGTAATCTCATCCTGCCAAATGGTTTGAGGAAGTTCGTAAGTCAGTGGATTAACCTGGTAGGTTACCGGTCTTCGCTCGTCCCCGAACATTGGGAGACTTACATCGCCTCCAGCCCAGGCAAACTCACGATTTTGATATTTGACCAGATAATCGTACCACTCTTCACCGGTCAGCCAATCATCGTGTAACATGGGTGATGCTATGCCATAATAAGTGTTGATGCTTAGGGTGGGCTTGCCATTCCCCCGCTTTGTCGTGATTAGGATTACACCACCTGCAGCCCTGGAGCCATATATCGCGGCTGCTGAGGCATCTTTTAAGACTTCAATGGATTCCACATCATTCATATTGAGTTGACCCAGGTCACCTCCCGGGAAGCCATCGATCACTACAAGCGGACTGTTACCCGCATCGATGGAACCAGCTCCCCGGATTCTGATCAGAGGAGCCGATCCGGGCGTACTGCGGTTGTTTACTATGCTCACCCCGGCAAGCTTCCCTGCCAGTGCATTTTCCAGACGACCCGTGGGCATCTGATCCAACGTTTTATTTTCAATTTTGGCGATCGATCCGGTCAAAGAACTCTTTTTTTGTGTTCCGTAGCCAATTACGATGACCTCATCCAGGGTTTGGGTGTCTTCCATCAGAACGATCGAAAGGGTGGACCTGCCATCGACTGGTATCCGCTGTGTCTGGTATCCGATGTAAGAGACAATCAGGACAGCATCTTCTGATAAATTTTCCAGACTGAAATGTCCATCAATATCGGTAGCAGTTCCAAGATTGCTTCCATCTACAGCAATATTTACACCGATGAGTGGCTCCCCATTTTCATCTGTCACTGTACCAGAGACGGATATAGGATTGATTTCATGCAGGGTTTTGGTTGAGTTGTCTTTATTATTCCGGGAATTCCAGACCATTTTTTTCGACTCACTTTTCCTGGCCACAGCAATTATATTGCCGATCTGTCGGAAACTCAATTCTGTTTTTCTCTCTAAATTCCTTAGAATTTTTTGGATCGGTGCCTGTTTGACCTCTATTGAGACCAGGCCTACACCAGAGATATCCCCTGGCTGATACACGAAGGTCACATCGGTTTGTTTTTCAATTGCTCCAAAAACGGTTTCCAGACTAACACCCTTCAATTGAAGGGTAATAGCCTGACCTTCAGCTACATGGGCGGTCAGGAAGGTACTGAACATCATCAATAGGGCTGAGATAACCGTTGTAATTCGCATAAACTTGAAGATTAGCGACTTATAAGTCCTTGATGTGGAAATAAAATTTGTCATCTTTACATTTCTTTAAATCGTTTGATAATTGAAGAAAGGCTGCTGTCCATGCCTCGACAACCTGGTTCAGCAGCTTTTTTAATTGGTTGTAATGGTTATATTTTTTTCATATTCGTCGATGTTGTATTGAAAATCAAAAATGTATTTCAAGGCTTCCAGGATATCACGGAGCGGTTGCCTGTCCAATTTGATAGTCAGAGGTGCCTGTAACATTTCCGGATTATCTGCCAGGATTCGCACATTATAATTTCGCTCCAGTGCATTGATGACCATAGTCATCGGTTCGTTGTAAAATACAACCCGTCCTTCCTTCCAGGCCCCGATGTAATCCGCTTCCTTTTCCCTGACCTCCACTGTGCCTGCTTCTTTACTTATTAGGGCCATTTTCCCCTGCGTCAATATCTCAGATTCAGCCAACCCGGGAACCATAACTTTCACCTGCCCACTTCTGACTTCTATACTTGCAGATCCTTCGTCGTCGTATGACTTTATATCAAAGGAAGTGCCCAGAACGGTTACATCGAAGGTGGCGGAATGGACAGAAAATGGATTGTCTGAATTTTTGCGGACCTCAAAAAATGCCTGACCGTTTATGAGTTCAACCCTACGACCCTGGGCTCCAAATTTTTTTGGATATCGGAAAATCGATCCGGCATTAATCCAGACCTTTGAACTATCCGGAAGTAGTATTTCAACCGTCTCTCCCAATGGAACTGAAATCGTGACCCATTCCGGTGTCCGTGACAGGGAAAATAAATACAATCCCAGCCCGGTTATTGCCATTAAAGCAATAGCAGCAGCAATTTTGAATGGAACCTTAAGTGTCCTGTTGCCTCGACCTTTTTGTTGGTGTTTTTCGGGTGAAACCCCGGATCGAATTCTTCGCTTTAGTTCCTCTCGGGAGGAAGCAGTGCGTACGTGCAATGAATCATTGGAATCGCTGTAACGGGCATCGTACCACTGGTGGAGCTTGTCTTCTTCCTCCGGTGTGGCTTTTCCTTCCACGAACCTGGCTGCCAGCTTTTGTATTTCATCCTGATTCATTAGCAACTCCAATTTAATTTCAGGCTACATGTGAAATGCCTTAATTATACGTCCATCAATAAGAGGAGGGAGCTGCGCCGATAAATCCCTTAGTCCGATTAGAATTTTTTACAAAAAAAATGAGATAAGAACCAGAAAGCTCAGGATATTTTCGAGTTTTAAACGGATAAATCTTAGCGCTTTTGTCAGATGTGCTTCTGCGGTTTTGCGGGAAATGTTCATTCGGGCTGCTACGGCGGTTAAGGATTGATCTTCGAGTTTGTTGTATACAAAAACAAGTCTGCATTTTTCAGGCAATTCATTGGATAATTCCCGGATGAATTTCAACAAGAACTTGTTTTCAATATCGACTATCGTGGAATGTCCCCCCGAATTTGTATGCTCAAACCAATCCAATTCCCTGATTCTGCGTTTGGATTCCCTGGCTAGGTGTTCATATACCGTGTATCTGGTCATGGCCGATAGATAAGCAGTCAAATCCTCAATTTGTATCCCCGCTCGTTTGTTCCAAAGCCTGAAAAATACCGTCTGAACAATTTCTTTTGCCTGACATTCATCCCTCAGGCGTGAATATGCGGCGATATACAATTTTTCCCAATAATGATGAAAAACAGCATCAAAAATGATCGGGTCGCCTGCCTGAAGTCGATCAGGGATCTCGTCGATTGGTACACCATTGATTTCGTTCATGCTGTATGCGTTAATAATCAGTATTTTACGTTTTCGGGTTTAACTACATGTAACAATCGGAGTTTTGTGTACGTTACCGGAAAGTTAGGAGTTTATTTTGAAAATCAAAATTCCGGATAATGTATCTGGGTAAAAAGAATAAAATTATATATGGATTTGCCCTTCATTTCAGGAGATCAGGTGACTAAAGTCATTCCTGCATCCCCACGCCCACGCTTATTTGGTCAGAGGATTTTCACAGGCAGGGTGTATTTCCGGCCCTCGTTCTCTTTTTTGAGGTACTCCATCAGGGGCTGAAAGTAATCCACCATAGCATGAGCAGAAAGTTCGTGCCCCAGGTTTTCTTTTATCAGCTTTTTCCAGTCATTGTCTGCACCGGATTTCATCAGTTGCTTTAGAAATTCACCCGTTTTCTTACTGCCGTAATAGTTGGTGGCGTGGACATCCTGATGGAGGATCCTGGTAGCGATGTGTTCGTGCAACTGGAACAAAAGAACAAAGGAAAGCGCATAATCATAATACTGAGCGGCATCATCATTTATGTGGGTTTTGGTGGCTGCATCATTGAATTCACTTCCTCTTTGGTAAGGTGGAACAATGCCCTGATACTTTTCTTTGAGCTTCCACCACTCACTGTTGAACCCAGCCGTATCGATCGAAGTGCTGTAAAGGGTATGCTCAAAATGGGACATTACACCGGCAGAAAAGGGAATAAAAACCACATAATTCAACGCTTCCTTCAGCAACTGCTGCATGGCATGAAGACTATCCACCTCCACCGTACCAGAAATCAGGTTTCTTCCGGCCAGAAACGGTCGTTGCATGGCCGCCAGACCCATCAGGGAACCTATCGCTTCATGAAAAGCACGGTTGGAACCACCTCGGAGCAGGATAGGAACGTCCGGATTGGAATAAGTGAGATAGTAGTAAATGTGACCGAGTTCATGATGGACGGTTTCATAATACTCCGCAGTAGGTGTGACGCTCATCAAACAGCGCACATCATTCTGTAAATCCATATGCCAGGCCGACGCATGATTGTTCTTCTTATATTCACTATCAACCGGGAGTGGATATAAACTCGATTTTTCATAAAAGCTTTGCGGTAGGGCGTTGAAACCGAGGCTTTTGTAAAATTCTTCCCCTTGTTCTATAATCCAGGAGGCTTCTTTGTCCTCCAGAGCACCGTCGAGATCAATCCCTTCCACCTGGACCAGGGCGCTCCAATCCTGCCCCCACCGGTTCGGCAACCAGTGCGCTGGTATCATATCGGGTACATTGACTTCTCCGTAGCGGTGGGCCAGTTCATACCGCGCCCAGGTATGTAATTCGCGGTAAAGTGGCCATATCTCATAGATTAGTTGTTCGAGCAGGGTCATCATTTCACCGGTAGTCATTCCGTATTCCGATACCTGGTACTGGAAATAATTTTCAAAATTCAGACCCTGGACAGCCTTGTTACGTAAATTCCGTAATTCAAGTATTCCGGTATTCAAAGTCTTTCCCACCTCTTTGGAAGCCTCCCACCATTTGAGTCGGGCCGCAGGATCCCTGAGCTGCCGCAATGCCTGATCAATATCTCCGGTAGAGACTACGGTATCATTCACCCTATACGTAAACCCATATAGCTTTTCGGTCTGTAGGTTCTCCGCTGTAATCCGTCTGGAGACGGTTTCCTGCATGATTGCCGGATTGTTCCCTGCTTCGTACTGGATGGATTTCAACATACGTCTATGGGTGGGGGTGAGTGCCCCGGACTCGTTCAGTAACTCCTGGCTCCGTCTGATATTGTAAGCATTCCCGGTAAATGCCGCCAGGGCATTATTGGCACGTTCGACCTGCCGGGTAATGGATGTATCACCCGGCACAATCCGGGTATTGGCCAGCCATTCGGCTTCTGTACTGGCCATGTATAATGGCAAAAAAGTATCTGTATAGGAATCCAGAAACACACTGATTTCTTCTGCTTTGGATGAGGATTGTTCACTCTTACAATTATATAATAGCAGGTATGGTAATAAAGCCAGAATTGTCAGGCGTTTGATAAATTTCATGTGATGACTTTGCGACGAAATTTAATAAATTTAAACCATTGGAACAAACAAAAAGATAAACTATATGAAACAGATGGTAATCACCGGCGGGAATGCAGGGATAGGATTTGAGACCGCCCGTGCTCTGGTCAACCGGGGACATCGTGTTATCATCTTGGTGCGGGATGACCACAAAGGACAGGACGCTATCAACCGGATTTGTACGGAACATCCAGGGGGAATCATCTCTATGGTCAGGGCGGATCTGACCGACTTCGGTTCCATGAAACAGGCTGCTGACACTATCCTGGAGGATGCCCCGGTGATCGATGTCCTGATCCACAACGCCGGCACATTCCAGGGACATCAAATCAAAAATGGCCGCGGTATAGAATTGACCTTCATGGTCAACCACCTGGCACCTTTTTATCTGACCCATCTCCTCCTTCCGGGCCTCGCAGGTAGCGTGGAAAGCCGCCTGCTCAACGTTAATTCAAACTCTCATTTCATGGCTTCTTTTGATCACAGGAACCTCAATTTGGACCGCCGTTATCAGGGATTGCGGGCATATAGCCGATCGAAGCTGGCCAACGTTTATTTTACATATGAATTCGAAAGGCGTAATCCGTTTTCTCAGCTCTCGACTTACGTCCTGCATCCGGGTCTGGTCAATACCGATATCGGTGCAAAAAATGGTAAATATATCGAGCGACTGATCTGGAACTGGCGAAGCCGCAGAGGAAAGACACCTGCAGAAGGGGCGGACACTTCAATTTATCTGGCCACTGAGGATCGGGATGAGTTGGCATCTGGCTTGTATTGGGATAATCGCCGGCCCCGGAAATCATCGAAATTATCCTATCATATGGAAAATGCCAGGATTCTGTGGGAGAAAAGCATGCAGTGGTGCGGAATAGAAAACTATTTTGGACCCGAGGCGTAGCTAGAGGTCAGCTTGACGCTCCCCGGGATGGTCTCCGGAAGTATGGTCTTCTTGCAAATCATCCACCCAGGTATCTTTCCACATCGGCAATTTCGAACGGAAGGCCATCCGGCCGATCATATGGGCTCCAACCGGAGAAGTTAGGAGCAAAAAGAATATGATGGCAAAGGCTTTAAAGGGTACCTCTGTAAAGGGATAGACCAGAGATGCACAAATCAATAATATACCAACACCCAGAGTCGCTGCCTTCACGGTTACACTTAGTCTTAAATAAAAATCCGGCATTCTGACGATCCCTATCGAAGCGATCAAGATGGCCACGGCGCCTATTGTACTCAGTATTCCTATCAATATATCCATCATTTTTGATTGCTTTTGTACAGATAAAATGAAAGGGCTATGGTTCCCAGAAAAGCGATGAGGGCGAAAATCATGGCGATGTCCAGAAATAAAGCCTGTCCCGACCGAAGACTATAGGCGGTTACCATTCCAATACCGATAGTAATAATAAGGTCCAGGGCGATAATCCGATCGGCTACATTCGGTCCTTTGTATAGCCGGAAGAAAGACAGGATGACTGCCAGAGTCAGTATTGGGAATATCACATGATCAAAATAATCAGCCAAAGTCATCGTAATATTTTTAATAGCTTCCTTTCTGCAAATTGGATCCGGGAGATGAATTTATCCCGGCTACGCAAGTACATCACATGTACGAAAATGGATTTCTTGTCTTCACTGACATCCAGCACTACAGTCCCCGGAGTCAGGGCAATAAAAACTGAAAGCAGGTTGATTTCCAGATCCGAACTGGCTTCCAGAGGAAACCGAACGATACCCGGTTTGAAAAAATACCGGGGTGTGATCACATCAAATGCCACCTGAATATTGGCCACGAACATTTCGTATAGAAAGTAAAAAAAGAAGCTTATTATTCGGGGTATTCGGTAGAAATATCGCTTGTCCGATGAATTCCGATTCAATATCCACAGGATCAAAAATCCCAGTCCGAATCCAAATATGAAATTGATGTAATTCATGGATCCCGTAAGGGCGACCCATATAAATGATAACACCAGATTCATTAATAGCTGCTTAATCATATATTTTTTTTTATTTGGCCAGGACAGCTTCGATATACGTGGACGGATCCGCCATTTCACCTGCAATTTTTTCCGCTACCTGAATTATAAATTCTGCATTCAGCCCGATAAACAAGGTAGTTGCCGCCAGGAGTCCGATAGGTACGACCAACAGTGTTTTTCTGTACCATGGCAAGGTCATAAATCGATCCGCCATTTCATTGCCCGGGGGCGGCGGTTTCCAAAACACCTCTGACCAGATTTTGGCCATCAGGTACAAGGTAATAAAACTACCTATAATAATACCACTTATATACAAATAGTCGCGGCTCTGAAACCCCGCATCAAACAGATATATCTTAGGCCAAAAACCGGAAAGCGGTGGAATGCCGGCCAGAGAAAATAAAACGACGGCCATTAACAGAGATATTTTGGGATACTGATCATAAATTCCCCCGAGCCTGGACAGATTCATCGTTCCTCTTAACTGCCTGATCAGTCCAGCCATCAGAAAAAGGTTTGATTTTATAATGATGTCGTGGATCAGATAGAATATCAGTCCGATAAAGGCCAGTTCGGTAAAAAGTGCCAGACCACCGATCACGAATCCGAGATGGCATACAATCAGGTAGGAGAAAATCCGGCGAAGGTTATTTTTGATCACAGCACCGAATGCTCCAGTCAGGATCGTCATGATGCCCATGGCCATTAACAGCATTTGGATAAAATCATCGGGAATAAAAATCAGTGTAAACACCCTTAGAAATCCGTATATACCCACTTTGGTGAGTAAGCCTCCAAAAACTGCGGCTACCGCTGAAGGGGGCGTGTGGTAGGACGAAGGGAGCCAGAAATACAACGGGAAAAGGGCTGATTTGATCCCAAACCCGACCACGAAGAACATGGCGGTCAGATTCACGATGGCCTGGTTTTCGACCAACAGGATTTTCTGGGACAAATCAGCTATATTCAGAGATCCGGTAATCCCGTACAAGATGGCTATGCCTGTCAGGAAAAAGGTCGATGCCATGATGTTGAGGGTCATATATTTTACGGCACCTTCAAGCTGTGGCTTGCGTCCGCCTATGGTCAGTAAAACAAAAGACGAAATGATGATCACCTCAAACCATACGTACAAATTGAAAATATCCCCGGTCAGAAAGGCACCGTTGAGCCCCATGATCAAAAAATGGAACATCGGAAAATAACCGTACAGCATTCTGGCTTTCCCGACCCCGGTAGCTGAAAAAACCGATACAGCCAATGCCACGATCGACGTAAGTAGAACAAAGGTGACACTCATTTGATCGGCCACAAAAACGATCCCGAATGGCGCATCCCAATTGGCGGCATTCATCGTAAGAATAGGACCGTGCAGAACTTTGAAGAAAAGTCTGAAAGCCAGGCCGAGTCCGATCAGGCTGCCCATGATACTCAGCACCCGCTGTGTGACCGTTTTTCGCCAGAATCCCAATAGTATAATAGCGCTGAACAAGTGAACCAGAACCGTAGCAATTACATTGTGATCGGTCATACATCTTCTTCTTCCGGGGTGTTCAAATTGTCCAGATCATCTGTATTGATCAGGGCATAGACCCGTTTCAACAATACAATGGCAAAGGACGTCAGACCAAAGCTGATCACGATAGCGGTAAGGATCAACGCCTGGGGTACAGGATCCGCATAGACCGCTCCCAGAGTCTGCATTTCAGGATCGATAACAGGGGGCTTTCCTTTGGTGATGTTCCCCAGCAGAAATATAAGGATATTGGTTCCATTTCCCAGTAAAACAATCCCAAGCAACAGGCGAACCATACTCCTCTTCAGTATGAGGTATATGCCGGCAGCGTACAAACATCCCATCGATATCACTAATAATAGTTCCATCTTAATGCGTTTCCAGAGAAATGGTAAATAAAATAGTCAGTACGACGCCGATCACTACCAGATATACACCGATGTCAAATATAATCGCCGTACCTATCATCCCTACCACCGGTATCGGCTGGTCCAGCCACAATCCTGTCATCACCGGATATCCGAAGAACACGGGAAGGAACATACTAAATGAGGCCAATGCCAGCCCTGCAGTGATAAAAGTCATAGGATCAAATTGTAAAATTTTAAGCGTGGTAGGTGTTCCGTACGCCACACTATGCAGTACAAACGCAATCGAAGCAACCAGGCCGCCCACAAATCCCCCGCCTGGAAAATAATGACCCCGAAGCAATAGAAAAACCGAGAATAACAGCAGGATGGGATGCATGTACCGGGTAGCCGTCTGTAAAATGATGCTTTTCATACTATTCTCTTTCAGTTGGTTTTAATCTCAATTTTATTAAACTATACACGCCCAAAGCTGAAATCCCCAATACCACGATTTCAAACATAGTATCGAAACCCCTGAAATCCACCAGGATGACATTGACCACATTTTTACCCTTCGCCAGGGTATAAGCAAATTCTCCATAAAATTCACTCACCTCCTTGGTAGTAGGAACCTGGAGCACCTTGATGGCAATCATGGATAAAATGCCACCGAAAAACAAAGCGACAACAGCATCGCGGATTATTATCTTCCTGTTCCTCGTTGGAAATCTCAGGAAGGAAGGTAAATTGAAAAGCACAAAAGCAAACAGTACTACCGTGAGAGTGTCGATGGTAAACTGAGTCATAGCCAGATCGGGCGCACCGTAGAATACGAACATCAGACAAATTGCGAAACCTACCACACTCATCCCTACGACAGCGGTTAAACGCGATGATGTCTTCACGATCAAAAACAAGGCAGCAATCAGCAAAAGGACATTCATTGCCTCGAATATGGTAATCGGAGACAGTTGGCTGTAATCGATCAGCAAAGGTCCAGCCTTGATCAGCTCGTACAACAGCAGAATTTCAGCGAAAATGATAATCTTGATCAGATAGGAACGCAGGAATCCATTGTGCATTACCCTGGTAAATCGAGTCGATATCCGCAGGACAATTTGCCAGGCAGCACCGAAAAATCCCTGTGTAGACCAGTTGGATTTTCTTCCTGAGGAATTTAGCTTTCGGGTAAAAGATTTATTGAAAAAATACACGATCGTACCAAGCACCAGCGTAAGCAGGCTGAGGATCAATACTGGGTTAAATCCATGCCAGATTTTAAGATGTACCGATTCCTCCAGTCCGGAAGCGGCTGAAAATGCAGGTGCAACCAGCGAATTTCCTACGATTCCGGGGATGATACCGAAAATCAATCCGAGTACGGCCAATATTAATGGGGGAAGCCACATGGAGATCTGGGGAAGATGGATATCAGCGAAGTTCGCAGGTATTTGCCCTGTAAAAGGCCTTACGCCGGCCATAAATCCGGCCGCCACCAGACAAATATTGGTAATGACAGCTGCGGTGGTTAGATAAACGATGATGCCTGATGGGGCATGTAAAGTGGCTTCATAAATGAGGTCCTTCCCGATAAATCCGAAAAATAGTGGCACCCCCGCACTGGATAAGGCTGCAAGAAGTCCTGCAGTAAAAACAGGTCCCAGGGCTTTTCTTAACCCGGAAAGTTTGCCGAGGTCCCGGGTGCCTGTTTCATGGTCTATAATGCCCGTGGTCAGGAACAATGTGGCTTTGTACAATGCATGGACTATAATAAAGGTACAGGCGGCGATCAGGGCTTCCCGGTTCCCCAGACCGATTAAAAAGGTTAAAATACCCAGCACTGAAATGGTGGAATAGGCTAGTAAAGCCTTCAGGTCCGATTTAATCAGGGCATGTGCACCGGCATAAATCATTGTAAATCCACCGGTTATCAGAAGGGACCAGGACCATGCAGGTGTGTCTCCCAGGATTGGTGTAAACCGCAATAATAAAAATATCCCTGCTTTAACCATGGTGGCCGAGTGCAAATAGGCAGACACAGGTGTAGGGGCCTTCATGGCATCGGGTAACCAAAAGTGAAAGGGGAATTGCGCGGATTTTGTAAAAGCCCCTGCGAAGACCAAACCCAGGATCAGCGTATATGAATCGTGGTTTTTGATAAGATTTGCAGACGACATCAATTCCTGTATGGAAAAGGAACCTGCAATTCTTCCCATGATAACCAGACCCACCAGAAGAAAGAACCCCCCGAGTCCAGTGAGACACAGCGCTTTCATGGCACTCTTTCTGGATCCTTCCTGATCATTATTGAAGCCAATCAGAAAAAATGAACTGAGACTTGTCAGTTCCCAAAACACAAATAACAGAAGGATATTGTCAGATAATACTACTCCGAGCATGGAAGCCATGAACATACATAAATACCCATAAAACCGGTCCAGATAAGGATGTCCCTTGAGGTAGGAACTGGTATATATAAATATCAATGCTCCTATAATGCTGATCAGTAAACTGAATAGTAAGGAAAGACCATCCAGTCTGAAGCTAAAGTTCAATCCCAGGGATGGCACCCAGTCATGGTATTGAAGAATGCTTTGCCCACTAACTATCGCAGGCATTTTTAGTAAAAACCAGATTGATATCAGAACTGGGAGTATGGACAGAGAAATACTCCATTTGGAGCGGAAAAACCGACCAAACGGGACTAAGAGGGACGCTGTTAATATGCCTGATAGTACTATTAATAACATAAAGTACTTACTGAGTTAATAGAAAGTCGCTAATTTAGTCAAGATTGTTGAAAATATCCGGATTATGACCCACCCTGAGGTTTTTCTGTCAATCCCAGTTGTTGGGTAAATGGGTCTGGAAGCCCGGATAATAGACAACAATTCAATTTCCATCGTTATTAGTATAATCGATATATATGAGACAGACCCTTTTAATCATAATTTTATTACTGGTCAGCGGTCATACAATCTTTTCTCAGAATTTTTCTCAGACCATCCGCGGTCAGGTCGTGGATCAGGTTACCCAGTCTCCCATCATCGGTGCCAATATTGTGGTTTTGGATATGGAACCCCCTCGAGGTGCAGCCACAGATGTTTCGGGTTTTTACGAAATAAAAAATGTGCCAACTGGTCGGGTTTCCATCCATGTTTCCTACATCGGGTATGAGCCCATCACATTGACTGACCTGGAACTGACCTCGGGGAAAGAATTGATCCTGAACTTTGAACTCGAGGAAAATGTGACCCAATTAAAGGAGTTAGTGATCGTGGCTGAGGATGAAAAATCGACTGCACGCAATGATATGTCCACCGTGAGCAGCCGGCAGTTCACGGTGGAAGAAAGTCAACGATATGCCGGTGGTCGTAACGATGTGAGCCGGATGGCCCAGAACTTTGCAGGGGTCCGGGGTTCCAATGATGCGGTGAACGATATCGTGATCCGGGGAAACAGCCCCGTGGGTTTGCTGTGGAGGATGGAAAACATCGACATCCCCAATCCCAACCATTTCGGCACCCTGGGTTCCACGGGAGGACCGGTTTCGATGTTAAATAATAACGTGCTGGCGAATTCTGATTTTTCAACGGGTGCTTTTCCGGCAGAGTATGGGAACGCTTTATCCGGCGTTTTTGATCTGAAACTTCGAAACGGGAACACACAAAACTATGAGTTTCTGGGCCAGGTTGGATTCAATGGTTTTGAACTGGGGGCAGAAGGGCCGATCAATCGGGAGAAACGTTCTTCGTTCATCGCCAACTATCGGTATTCGACTCTAGGTGTTTTGAGTGCGATGGGGATCAATTTTGGGACGGGTACAGCGGTACCCTATTATCAGGATATATCATTCAAGGTTCGGCTCCCGCTGGATGAGCAAAATGTGATTTCAGTTTTTGGCCTGGGCGGGTTGAGTAACATCGATATTTTGACCAGCCAGGATACCGCAAGTGAAGTGTTTTATTCGGACTATCGGGACATTTACAATCAAACCAAAACCGGCGTTATTGGGGTTGGATATACCCATCTTATCAACGCTTCGTCCTATTTCAATATGACAGTGGCCGCTACAAGTATGACTTCGAAAAGTGTAGTGGATTCAGTGAGTTATGAAAACTATGAGGTGTTTGATTTCTACAGTCAGAGTTTTGGCCAGGACAAATTGCAGGCCATTCTCTATTATAAAAAGAAGTTGAATGCACAGCATAATTTTGAAACAGGATTGCGTGTGAACAATATTTTCTTCGATGTACAGGACAGTATCTCCCGGGATCAGGGCGAATCATACGCTACCATTACCAGTTTTGATGGACGTACCTGGCTCCTCCAGCCATACGTGCAGTACCAGTACAGGCCTACGGATCGATTGATATTTAATGGTGGAATTCAGGGGCAGTTTCTCACATTGAACAGCCACCATGTCATTGAACCCAGGTTGGGGGTCAAATTCAAAATCTCGGATCAGGACAATCTGGCATTTGCATACGGATTGCACAGCCTGATGCCATCAGCGGAATATTATTTTTCTACGAGTACCGATAGCGAAGGGCGGGAATACCTGCCCAATACAGACCTCGATTTTATCAAAGCCCACCATTTTGTTCTGGGATTTGATCATTTGTTTACCCCGACATTGAGAGCGAAGGCTGAACTATACTACCAAAGTCTGTTTGATGTGGTGGTGGATCGATACCCTTCCTCCTTCTCGATGCTCAACGCGGGAACCTTTTCATCCAATTATCCGGATGAAATGAAAAACACCGGAATGGGAACGAACTACGGAGCAGAAATTACCCTGGAAAAGTTTCTGGACAAAGGTCTTTACTTTTTGCTGACGGGGTCTTTTTATGATTCCAAATATACAGCCAGTGATCAGATAGAACGACGCACAGCCTTTGCAGGTAATTATGTTGTGAATGTTCTGGCAGGAAAAGAATTTTACCTCAACAGCAGCAAACCAAACCCGAAATATCAGAAGGCCATCGTATTTGACGGTAAAATCAACCTGGCTGGGGGACAGCGCTATACTCCAATCTCACTGGAAGAAAGTATCAAAGCCGGCGAGGCAGTCCTGGATACTGAAAATGCCTTTAGCAGGCAATTCAGGGATTATTTTCGAATAGATGTTCGTGTGGCCTTCAAATTAAATAGTAAATCAACGACACAAGAATTCGTTGTGGATATTCAGAATATTCTGAACCGGGACAATCCCTTAAACCACGCTTATGATCCAGTGGCTCAACGGATTGTAACTTCAAATCAATTGGGTATATTCCCGATGATGCAATTCCGTATTACGTTTTGATCACCGAATTTGGTGCGCAGTATAGTCTCCTACTGATCATCCACCCGGTTCTGGAATTGTTCGATTCGGGAATTGAGCCGGTTTTGCTGGTCGATGGAAAGAATAGGATTCAGTGCGTCCTGCAATTCCTGGATAACGAACCGGATGCTGTCCAATGCCTCATTGGTGTATCGAAGTCGCAGATCTTCGATTTTAACGGTTTTTTCATTCAGGATATGGCGAATATCCGCTTCCTGGGTCGCATCGTATGGTTCAATTACCTTTAAAATCTCCTCTGTTAGTCCTGCACTGGTTCTCATCTCCTGGATCGATTTCAACCGGTGGATCAGGAAGGTCCCCGTCAACAGCGCTCCCAGGACCATACCGATCATTAAGGTGCCCACCACTATCAGTGTAGATTTGGTACGGACTTTCATGGTAGATCAGTTAATAGAGGTTGATAGAATATGGATTCAATGGAAAGCGAGGGCAAGCCAAGAATGGACTCAAGGAATGGTTTGGATATATCCGTATCGACGCCTTGATTCAAATTATATATGCAGGTTACAATAGCCAGGATAATAGCCACGGCAGCAACCTGCCGGAACCGGAGCCACTGGATCGATATCGATTCCATCTCGATTTGTTCTTTCCTTCGGATCTCACCGATTACCCTATCCGTAAAGCCGACTGAAAATGCATCCTTTCGGGCATGGCGGACGAAGTCTGATAGTTGGTTGTCATTCATTATATTTTGAGATATATGGTTTGAGAATTATCTTTAGTTTTTCTTTGGCACGGGACAATCTCGAGAGCACCGTCCCCTGGGGTTTATTCAGTATTTTGGCCGTTTCGGATGTAGAATATCCTTCTATCATCCGCAGCACGAGGACTGCACGATGTTCCGGTTCGAGCTGACTTATCGCCCATTGAACGATGGCCTGTTGGTCGTTTTGTCCGGTAGTAATTGTGGATGGATTTACCCCTTCAGTTTCCTGATTTGCCGGGTCTTCCCGGTTCTTATACCGATCCTGGTGACGTCGTCTTCGTTTAATGGCGTTCAGCGACAAGTTGATGGCGATGCGGGTCAGGTAAGTTTTCAGCGAGGCATTTCCCCGGAATTTATGTATACCTTCCCAAAACCGGATAAACGTTTCCTGGCCGATATCCTCTGTATCTGCTACATCCCCCAGCATACCAATGACCGTAGCTGCAACGGTTCCTTCGTACCGGTTCACCAGTTGGGCGAAAGCCTGTGTATCCCCCTTCCTTGCAAGGTCGACCAGCTCGTGGTCTGACAATTCACCAGAGTGATTAAGCGTTTTGAGCGATTCGCTATAGGTCATTCACTTTCCAGATTACCAGGGCCTTTATTCCATTCCTGTTTTTCTTTTTTCAACCATAAAGGACTCTGTTTGAATTATGCTTAACAAGTATTATCTTCATCATTGTGTTAATTCCCCAGGCAACTGAAGATGGCCTGAGTATATCGGATTCGCATATCCACCTGCATCAATCCTGCTCTCGCTACGATTTCCCATTCGATCGGATCCAAGGTCTCTTTCCAGGTGTTGATGATACAATCTACCTGATCCTCGGACCAGTCCCCGGAAGACAACATTCGTCCCCGAAGGGTAGTTTCTCCTTCCTGCAGCGAGAATACTGGTCGAACCACTTTGTGCTGAGGTGCAAAATCCTTCGGAGAATAATCCTGCCGGATTCGGGTCTGTGGCACTGGTCCAGAATCGAGCGCTTCAATATTTATTTCCACCTCACGATTTACAGGCGAAATGGTAAGTTTTTGTTGATCCTGATCCCAGGTGATTAAATCCGGACCCTTTTGGGACGTAATCTGGCCATTTTGATCGACTACGATTTCCAGCTTATTCACCTGGGTGCGAAATCCTCCGGGATAGGTATGTGCAGCAGGTATAAATATTTCCGTTTCACCAGTACCATCCAATTGAAGAACGAGACTCAGATGACGCTGTTCAAAATTGTATTTTCTGGAAATCAGGGTGCCACCTATGATCTGTGGATATGGGCGGATCCACTCATCCATCAGGTGAATGGCTTGCCGATCTTCCCGGATAAGCCCTACGAGAGGAAGGTAACCCAGTGATATCCAGCCTGTACTATATTGGTCCAGCAGGCTTAAGGTCTTGCGTTGAACTTTTCGCATGGTATTGGCTCGCTGACTGTGAATATCCCACACCCAGGTTTCGCATAAGAACAATGGCGTATTGGCTTCCTTTGCCCATTCCACCATGGCCTCCATCCGTTGTTCCTGATTCTGCATGGCAAACCATTTCGTGCCAAAAATCCGGTTTTGATCCGGTAGGGAATGCCCCATCGATACCTCGAGCTCAGGACTGTAGTCCCATCCGGCGGGTTGCTGGAAATAGGCATGGCGAGTATCCACGGATCGGAGCCGGGCCAGCAAAGCCTCGTGTGCATCTTTGATAAATAACCTGTCGTGTGCTTCCGGTGGAAATGAAAAATCCTCATTGAGGGCGTCAAATCCCAGAACACCCGAATGGTCGCTGTACCGCTCAAAAATCCCAGTCATGTATTCGAGCCAGTGTTCCCGGGCATTTGTTCCCGGGAGAAATTTGGCCTGTTCATAAAGCAGGTCATCTGGTCTTTCGTAAAGCGCAATCATTTGTTCAGCTCCGTTCGTGGCGACTATGACATAGATTCCATAGTTGTTCGCCATCCGGATCACTTCATCCAGTCCATCGAGATAATCAGATTCTGCAGCTTTGTCGGGATACCATCCCGCGCGTGTGTCTTCCAATCTTACCCGCAGAACATTTACACCCCAATCTGCCATCCGTTTAAAATCGGATTCTACGAGATTGAATTCAGTATTGGTGTAGCCTACGGTGTTGTATTTGTAATCGAGTCCCCGCACGATAAATTGACGGCCATCGCTGAAACGAAAATGACTGCCGTCAAAGTGAATCCATTCCAGGGGTTGGGTATTACTGGTTTCTTGTGTTTCCAGACTAATTTCTTGCTTCGTACAACCCCATAGCAGGATTAGGTTCAATAAAAGCCAGGCGTTTACCATCTGATGTTCGTTTTTGATCCATAAAATATGGACAATTTATCCTGTCCACTTTTCTTCAATCGAGTATTACGCATCGACTTAGACTTATCCTGCCCACCCTCTCCGACTTTAGTTGGAGGAGGCCTCGCCTGTCTGCCCGCGGGCACCGCAGGCAGGGTCACTCACCCGGTCATTCGCTCATTCGGAGTACGTTCGCTCATACACTCGAATCCAAACAAGCTGGAATTTCGTTCCTCCATCTGCATCAAAATATCTTCGATTCATATGAAAGCCACTAAATTCCCCGCGCACCTGGTCTGGGCCGTGCATCAATGCGCTTTACACTTATTAGACAACCTCAGTTGGCATTTTATTCCCAATATCACAAACTTTTATAAAATTATCCTGCAATCAATGAATCTTCCTTTCATTCGCGCTGAAATTGGCCGGCCTCCTGAATTTCACATCGGTAGCTTGTTCGGCTTCCAGGAAGTCAAACATCGTTTTCTGCATATTCCGGATGAGCTGGCTGTGTTCGGGTGCATCGATCAGATTGTGCATTTCGTGGGGATCGGTTTCCAGATCGTAAAATTCATTTTTGTCCCATACCCCGTGGTAATAAATATACTTGTAACGTGGTCCTCTGATGGCATAAGTAGTAGGTGTGTGCGGGAAAGCGTGTTCCCAATAATACTGGTACATGAATTCCGTCCGCCAGTCCGAAGGGTGACCACCTGAGAGGATGGGCAAAAATGATTGGCCATCAACAGTCCAGTCGGCGGGCATTTCAGTATCGGCTACATCGAGAAAGGTCGGTGCGATGTCGATGTTTAGAATGTTTTCTGTGATGGTACTGCCGGCTTCGATGAATCCGGGCGCCCAGGCGATCATCGGCACGCGCATGGATTCTTCATAAGCCTGTCTTTTGTCGATCAGTCCGTGTTCTCCCAGCATAAACCCATTGTCCCCCATGTATATTACGAGCGTATTTCCGGCCAGATCATGTTGTTCCAGATAATCGAGTATCCGGCTGACGCTTTCATCTACAGACATGAGGGTCTCGCTGTACCGGATGGAAATTTCTTCTACCGAACCGGGGTGATTGGGCTGGTGGTGATACATATAATCCACGCCGTGCCAGCTATACCTCTGCTCCTGGACCCAATGGGGTTTACCCTCATAATTTTGTTCAATGTTTTTCATAGAATGGGGGATCTCCAATTTCGCATCCTTATACATGCCTTCATAGCGGTCAGCCGGTTCAAATTCAGCATGGACGGCTTTGTGTGATAAATAGACGAAAAATGGTTTGCTCTTGTCCCGGCCGTTTTCCATCCAGTCAACGGCGTAATCCGTCAGCAAATCGGTGACATATCCTTCCTTTTTTTGTTGTTTACCGTCGATATTCAATGTGGGGTTGTAGTATACGCCCTGACCCCGGAAGCTGACCCACCTGTCAAAACCCGGTTTGGGATTATCGTGCGCTTCGCCGATGTGCCATTTACCGAAAAAGGCTGTTTCGTAACCGGCCTTCTGGAGTTGTTGTGGAAAAAATACCGTGCCGGGTTTCATCGGATTGGAATTGTCCACAGCACCGTGCCGGAAAGCGTACTGGCCGGTGAGGATCGAAGCCCTGCTTGGGGAACAAAGCGAAGTGGTTACGAAAGCGTTGGCGATGTGGGCTCCTTCGCGGGCCATCCGGTCGAGACCAGGTGTTTTTAGGAAATCGGGGCTGTTGGGATGAAAGCCCATGTAGTCGTAGCGATGGTCATCGGCCAGGATAAAGACTATGTTTTCGGGCGTCTGGGAAGTGGATACCACCCAGCTCATAACCCACAAAAGACAGGTGAAAATTGGTTTAAAACAGGTCATCGATTCAGAATTATAAGTTGAAAATAACGTCCAATATAAGAAAGGTCGGGGATGAAAACCGTAATTGCCGGTCAAATAATGGCTGAACCAGATTACAGAGTAGTCAAAGTGAGGTAGTTATTGTTCAGGACTATCCTTTTTCGGGGCCAAAACTGGCCAAAATGTTTTCCGGACGGTCTGTTGGTTTACTTCCTTTGTACATTCGAATAAATCGCCGCTGTTCGGTAAAATGATGGCTGAGTGCCCAGTCTATGGCTGGTTTGTTTTTAACTGGTATATCGATGATCATCTTTTCTTTTCCTACTGCGGTCAATGCCCGGTCCAGCAATGTCAGGCCTACTTCGGTGCTGTAGGAAATGCACGGTCCGATCTGCCAACCTGTTCTACCCGGCCGGACACAGACGTATCCATTGATCGCATGACTTGACTCATTCGTACTGTGAAACACCAGGGTGTTCGGTTGTCTGACGATGGCATTGATCAGGTCGTATCGGTTGGTGTTGGTGGTGGATGTGTCGAAATCTGTCAACTGGTTAGCGTCAATCATGGCGATGCCGGTCTGATAGTTGTCCTGCGGCATTTTTTGCCCCTTGCAGACCATTCGAATCAGATGATATTCTTCCTGAAAACCGAATTTCTGGTACAAACCATACCCCAGATCGGTGGCATCGAGCCGAATGGTGTCGATTTCCTCGGATTTCAAACGCTCCAGAACCTGTCTCAGCATTTCCGTTCCGAGACCCCTGCCCCGAAAAGCCTGATCCACAAGCACCATGGAAATCCAGGCCACTGACGGTATATTGTGTTCCGGTCGGGCAGGAAATCTGGTGTAAACAATCGTACCCGCTTCGGTACCATCTACTTCGGCCAGAAAACATCCATTCGGGTCCAGTTCCATTACACGTAGCCAATCTGCATCGATCTGGTTCCATCCTGCCTGCCGGATCAGTGCTCTGCAGAAGGGCAGATCTTCAGAAGATATACCGCGGAGATGGATATTCATTGTAATAACTTTATGCTAATCAGTAAAGATAAAATGATTTCCAAATTCAAATTGGTAGGACTAAAGGTTGTATGGTAGAAGCTGCTAACTCAAGTTCCTGAAAATGACCTTGTAGATGCTACATGTAAAAAAAATGGTCTCTGTTACTTTTTTTGCTGAAAAAAAGTAGGTTATGATGATCCTTCGGACAGAAAATTTTATGCAATTTCCGGGCTAATACGTCTTTGTCATATTTTCGGGAACACAAATGATAAAATCCGCCCGTCTTTCGTATTGGTCTTCCAGCCGGGTCACATCTACCTGGGATACCGTTGTGATCGTCCGGTAATCCCGTTCCGGTGCAATTCGCCTGAGATACCAGAGAATGCCTTCATAATTATCGGAATGGTAAGAACCATTGAAATGCAGGAACAATCGACCTTCTTCGAAGTTTTCATCGATTGATTCTGCCATAGTTGCATCCTTTATGGCCTGGGCTTTGGGCAGATTTTCCCCGCCGTGCATTCCACCCATTTCCAGCATGGCCAGGTAACCGGGTAATTCCGGATCATAGGCAATGGGTAAAGCTGCGATCCAGGCCTTTTCGTGAGGGTGCAGGGTATCCAATGCTTCAAATCCCCCTTTATACACCATAGAAGCGTACCGTCGCGGGATATTGGTACCGATAAACCGAATATCGTGGTTCCGGGCAAAATCGACCAGCGGAGCGTAATCGGTGGGATAGTTTTTCCATAGGCGGGCCAGCGAATCCAGCCCTTTTTGATCGATCTCTTTGGCCAGATACTGGTCGAGGTATTGCTGATTGTCGGTTTCAATCATCTCGGCCCCCAGGGTCAGATCCCGCTCTTTGTATAGGCTATTGGTCAGTTCGAGTTGGAGCCAATGGGAAATAGGATTGTCATGATGCTCTCCGAACAGGATAACATCGGCTTTTTTGAGCTTGCGTACCATTTTTTTGTACGATACTTTGTTCCCTTTAGTGTTGTAAAGCTGATACGCTGGATTCTTTTGGGCGAAAGCGCAGATTAAGAAAAACTGGAAGAGTATAATGAAAACTATACGAATCATCGTCAAAATTTTTGGTGTGGCAAAATTAAGCTATTTTGAATGATTCTTAATACAATGGAAGAAGGGGTTTTTAATCTAAAAAATATATGATCAATCCACGTTCACTTTGGACAATTCAGGCATGCTCTAGAATGGCAGTATGAGGATAAGGTACAAAACCAGGGTTTTTGGGCTGTAAAAGATTTGATGGAGAACCTGTCCAAAGTCCCATAGCCATTGGTAGTACTATCTTTACACAGTTGAAAGGCAGCTGTTCGGGTGAACGCTTTATATGTCATACCCCTTAACCCATGTGAAGATACTTGCTAATTTCATCAATTCGCGCTTTTTTCCGAATGGATTCTATTTTTATTCTTTTTCTTCAATTGGTTGTCTGCCAGTATCCTGAAGTTTTTTAAACGCCTCCAGAAAATCCAGTGGAATGGGCATAAAAACGTAGCTTGTACTTTCACTCGACACCTCATTCATTGTCTGCAAAAACCGGAGCTGCAGGGCTGCAGGGGCATTTTCCATCATCCGGGCAGCATCGACCAGGCGTTCAGCAGCCTGAAATTCCCCTTCTGCATTGATGACTTTGGCCCGGCGATCCCGTTCGGTCTCCGCCTGACGGGCCATAGCTCGTTTCATATTCTCGGGCAATACAACATCCCTGACTTCCACCGATACCACCTTGATTCCCCAGGATTCGGTGTGGCGGTCGATGATTTCCTGGATTTGTTTGTTGACCTTGTCTCTTTCAGCCAGCAATTCGTCCAATTCGACCTGGCCGACTATACTTCGCAATGTAGTCTGTGCCAGCATGGCCGTTGCATGGATGTATTTTTCCACCTGGATAACGGCCTTCTCAGCATCTACCACCCGGAAGAAGGTGATAGCATCCACATTGACCGTGACGTTGTCTTTGGTAATCACTTCCTGCTTGTCCACATTGATTGTGAGTACGCGCAGATCCACCCGTTGGATTTTGTCGATAAACGGAATCAGTATGATCAGGCCGGGGCCTTTGGTACGTTGGAATTTACCCAATCGAAATACGACTGCCCGTTCGTATTCCCGGAGGATTTTGAACATCTGGGTAAGCAACATTAAGGCGACGATAGTCAGCGGGATGATCCAACTCAGATTGTTTATAAAGTTCTCAACACTTTCCATGGTAGGCCGTATTTGTGGTTATTTCACAAAATAAGGAATCAAGCTGACAATAAAGCGTAGCGGGGATACAATTTTCAGAAACCGGATAAACGGGGAGATTCCAGGATTTATGAGTCTGCTGATTACACCGGAATGGGATGAGGGTCGACGGGATCCAGGCTTTTTACTATTAACCGGAGATCCTGCACTTCGATGATTTCACAGGAGGTGCCTGCATCGAGGGTTTCATTGCTATAAGCGATCCAGAATTCACCATAGATCATCACCCTGCCCCCTTCCGGACTGACCCGGTCCACTACTTCCGCTATTTGACCGATCATAGCTTCCTTTCCAGTCCGGTTTTTACTGAACTGGGCCCGGATCCCTTCAGTGGCGATCCACGCAAAAAACAATACCGTCACGAGGGTGGTCGGGATCAGCCAGCCCCAGGAGATGGTCAGACCTTCGGGCATATCCTGGAACAGCATTAACGCACCCAGAAAAAATGATACAGCGCCACCTGCCAATAAGACTCCAAAAGTAGGCGTGAACGCTTCCGCAATAAATAACACAATGGCCAGTCCTATCAGTGCAAATCCAGCGGTGTTGATAGGCATGGCAGCCGACGCATAGAGAAGTAAAATCAGAGCGATTACCCCCGACACGCCGGGTATGATAGCACCCGGATTGGTCACCTCACCGATGATGCCGTATATTGCAATCATGGTCAGGATCAGCATGACTTCGGGCCGCATGATAAATCCCAGTAGCTTTTCGACAAGATTCGGTGGTAATTCATTGATCTGAGCATTTTGTGTGATTAATATTTTTTGGTTGACCTGCATGCTGTCGATTTTTCGGAGGAGATCCCGCCGATTTTCTGCGATCAAATCGATTACGTTGAGTTCCACTGCTCTTTCGGCTGTAATCGACTCCCCATCCCGGACGGCTGCTATAGCCCATTCGGCATTCCGGCCTCTGCGGTTGGCGATGGTTTCTATGTAGCTTTCTGTGTAATTGAATATTTTCTTCTGCATGACAGTATCCATAACCTGGGATCCGGCGGGGCCCATCTGCACCGGGGATGCAGCGCCGATATTAGTCGCAGGAGCCATAGCCGCAATATGGGCAGACATGGTGATAAAGGTCCCCGCACTGGCTGCTGAGGCTCCTTCCGGTGCTACATATACAATAACTGGCATATCATCCGAATCCAGTAACATTTGCACGATATCCTTAGTTGATTCCAGGAGTCCTCCCGGGGTGTCCATTTCGATGATCAGTGCAATGGCGTTGGTTTCACGTGCTTTGGCGAGACCACGGCTTATGTAGTTGGTCGTCGTCGGGGTGATCGCCCCGTCTATCCGGATCAGTAGGATGGTTTCAGAATGGTCATACGAAAGCGTGTCTGTCTGAGCCATGACCAAATAACTACACAATAATAACAATGGTAACACAAAATATTGCTTCATCCCGATAAGATACCAATTCCTGCTCATTCCAACGCAGGATATTATCAATAAGTTTGAAAATTCAGCTCCTGTTGTTCCGGGCACCCGGCCGTAATCTGGAAGTGTTAATAAAAACTCAAACTGAATTTTTGACTAACCTTCCGGGGCCAGACGGTGTCTGATAACCGAATTTAACCCATAAAACTAATTATGAGTCTTTTTTCTTTTAACAGGAATTGTATGCGTCTTCGTCCTTTCAATGTCCTGGCGCTGATTTACTCCGTTGTGATGTCGTTCTCAATGTCCAGTTGTCTCAAACAGGACTTCCCGGAAATTGAAGATATTACGAAGGGGGGCAAATGGAACTTAAACATAGGAGATAGCTATGAAGAAATCTATGGGAAACTGCAGGATCTGGGTGTCGAAAAGGAATTTTACTCCGTGGCCATAGTGGGCCGGACTACATTTGAAGATACGGAATCCGTCAGAGCCTTTCTACCTTATTACAACTGGCTGAGCTATCTCAATACGGAAGGGAAGCAGGAGCGAGTTCTGATGGGCCTGGACAGTAATCGGGTTCAGTCGCTGTATGCAGGAATGGCCATGTTGGATTCACTGAATCAATGGCCGCAGGATTTACACGGGGATTCGACCATTATGCTGGGTGCTTCTTTTGATCAAATGCTAAGCGCCCTGGCGATCATTGAAACACTGCCGGACTATAGAACGTATCAATTCCTTTTACCCGACAAACCCCTTCATTTACCTTTGGACCCAGACATGAAAAAATATGGTCAATGGTATTTTACATTCAATGAAGGGATAGACCATCCAGGAAAGGAAGGGACATCCCAGGTAACTTTGTATTTTGAGGATGGACGACTGGCCCGGATCCAGCATGTTTACAATGAGTATGACATCTCGGGATAAGATGATAAACCTGAAAATACCGGACAGAGCATGCGAAAGGAGGTCTCTTTTTGATCTGGAAATGATAAAATGCCGTTTATTTCGTCTCAATTGTCGTTATTTCCGTCAAAATGCGTATCTTACAGCATGTTTGGTAAAAACCTGATTTATTTACGGAAAAGTCACAACTGGACACAATCAGACCTGGCGTTACGGCTGGGGATCGCCCGGACTACACTGGGGGATTATGAACGGGGCAAGACCGAGCCCAACTTTCAGATGCTGGTCGCCATATCAGAGTTATTTGACATTGAAATCGATTCCCTGATTACCTCCGTGTTGGAATCCGGAAACCCGTCCGGAGACAGCGACCGAAGGAGCAAACGATATCTGGATCCGACGGCGGATTTTATGCAAGCAATTGATCTGGTGCAAACGAAAGCTGAAGCGGGCTATCTGGAAAGTTTTCAGGACACGGAATACATCCGGGATCTTCCCAAAATTTATCTTCCTCAACTGCCGGCCAACGAATACCGGGCTTTTGAGATAGAAGGGGATTCCATGTTGCCACTGGAATCGGGTACAATCATCGTCGGGGTGAGGGTGGAGTCACTGGAAGATATTCGGGATCAAAAGACCTATATCATCATCACCAAAAGGGATGGTATGGTTTATAAACGTATCCGGAATAACCGAAGGGGGCAATACCTGACCGCCAGTTCCGATAATCCGATATTTCCACCTTACCGGATCGAATATGAGTCTATCGCTGAGATATGGCAGTATTATGCGCACATTGGATTTTCCGATGCACCCGTGGCTAATGACCTTCGGCTGGCTGAACGCATCGAGGATATCCAGCAGAAGGTGACGGAATTATACCGCAGTTCGGTATAGGTTTCGCTCTAATCGAAAATATGAAAATGAGATTGTCGTCCGACCGGGGAAAATAGAATATGGAAAGGGGAGGTTATTATTTCCCCAATCCAGATTTATTCTCCCTGTACGTCGAAGGTCACACTACCCTGTACGTCCTTGTGGAAATTGATATCTGCCTGATAGGTTCCAAGGGTTTTGACTTCTTCGGGCAAGCTGATTTTCCGTCTTGGAATTTCCACACCAAGCTGTTCCTTAATGGCCTGAGAGATTTGCAACGTGGTCACGCTCCCGAATATTTTCCCTTCTGTTCCGGCTTTGGCACCGATCCGGATAACTTTATCCTGGAGGGAATCAATCAATTCCTTGTATTCGGACAATTTTTCCAATTCACGGGCTTCTTCTCTTTTCAGAATATGGTCGAGCGTCTTCCGATTGGCAGAATTGGCGATTTTAGCCAGTCCCTGTGGAATGAGGAAATTGCGGGCATAACCAGGTTTTACCGATACTACGTCGTGTTTTTCACCTAGTTTTTCAACTTCTTTTATAAGTATAACGTCCATTGCTTTAATGTTTGATCGGTGATTGAATTACTTCATTAGGTCGGTCACGTAAGGCAGGATTGCCAGGTGCCGCGCCCTTTTAACAGCTACCGCTAATTGACGCTGATATTTCAATGAATTACCGGTGATTCGTCGGGGGAGTATTTTCCCCTGCTCGTTCAGGAATTTTTTTAGGAAATCCGGATCCTTATAATCGATGTGTTTGATGCCGTATTTTTTGAAGCGGCAGTATTTCTTCTTGCTTTGTCCGATATTGGGATTGGACAGGAATTTTATATCGTCTCTCTTTGCCATTTGATTTTGATTTTTGTGTGTGCGAGTAAATTATTCTTCTTCTGAGGCTGCCACTGCAGAAACAGCGGACCGGTTTGATTGTGCAGCTCTTGCCGGTCGTTCAGATCGTTCTTCCTGATTGTCGATCTCCTCTTTAGGGATGGTTTTGCCAATCCTTCCGTTGCGCTTGTCATCATTGTACTGGATGCCGTTTTTGTCCAGTTTAACAACCAGATACCGGATGACCCGCTCATCTCTTTTCAAGGCCAGTTCGATTTTTTTGACGATTTCTCCTGTTTCAGATTTGAATTCCAGGCTGAAATACACACCGGTCGACCTTTTGTTGATCGGATAGGCCAGTTGTCTCAGACCAATTTCCTGAAGGTCAACAATCTCGCAATTTTCACTTTTCAGATGATCGATGTAGTTTTGTGCTGTCGTCTTGATTTCATCTGCTGACAACACAGGATCTACGATGAAGGTTACTTCATATGTCCGCATGGTTTATTAGTTTGTAGCCCAGTATTTTACATTGAATTACTGAGCGCGGTTAAGATAATCGGAGCGCAAAGATAAAGAAGATTTTTAAAAAAGCCTATAATTTTTCAATTTCTGACCCAACTCACCGGTAAATCGGGCTGGAATTGACCTGCCAATAGCGGATTTTGTTCGTTTTTGGTGTATTTGCGAACACCTGATTGGATATATTGATACAATTCTTCGATCGTCACAATGCGATCCTGGTTCTGATCAGCCTGTCCTTTGAGACCTTCGATCAGAAAATACGAGAACACCCCCTGGCGCAATCCACTGGCTTCCTTACTGTACTCTGCTTGTTTGGAGGAGAGGAGGAACGCAGTGCCGCCCCTGGATTCGGATAATTGCTGATAAAAATTTTGAAGTTGGTTAAGGTTGGGGCTTCGGTATGCCAGTAAACTTCCGCTGTAACAGGCATCCGCCATGAAAAGTTTTTGTTTGGCCCGGCTCCCGGCCAGGTATTCCCGCAGACTGATATAGGGAATCCGGCGTCGATACCCGTCGGAGTCGATTGGAAGAAAATAGCCGTCGAGTCCGTGTCCGGCAAAATAGCAGATGATCACATCGTTTTCATCGGCTTGTTCCGAAACGGTTTTCATAGCCCGGACTATATTTTCTTTAACAGCGCTTTCATCGATTAGAATATGGATGTTTTGATCTGGGATGGCCCCTCCTTCGGGACTTTTTAGAAATGCATATATCCTGTAAGCGTCGTCATCGGAATATTTGAGCGTTTCAAAATTTTCGTACCTGCTGATCCCGACAATTACGGCGTAAATTTTGACATCACCTGCATGGAGCGGGTCTTTGTACGGGGCGGACGTCGGAGGTCTGTTGGTGGCAATTGCCGGGGATGTACTACTGATATTTTCGTGGTCATTTTTGGAGTCAGGTGTGTTCGATTCCGCCTGGGCAGCTGGTGATTCTTTGGACAGGAGTTTTCCGTCTTTCCAGATTCCAGTGATTTTGGTACCGTCTGTCTGGATGACAGTTCCCTGGCCATTGGGCCGGTCGTCGGCAAAAAAACCTTCATATTTACTTCCATCCCGGAAGGTGTACTGTCCAAAACCATCCATGAAATTGTTGCTGAACTGTCCCTGATACCTGGCCCCATTGGTGAAAACCAGTAGTCCTTCTCCCGATTTTTTCCCATTTTTCCATTCACCGTCGTATCGATTGCCATTGGAATAGAACAGGATTCCTTCCCCGTGAGGTTTTCCATTTCGGAAATGTCCATCGTACACCGCTTCATTGGTGTATTTAAATTTACCTTTGCCATTGAAACAATTTCCAGTCAGACACTGTGCCATGGCACAAATAGGAATCAGCAATGCGATTGTACTCATCCAATAAATCAACATATAATTTGGTTTTTGGGTATAAGTTGTTTTCAGTACAATCGGTATATTTGTGGTGATTAAAAGCCCTAATAGAACCCTTGAGAATCAAGCGATATTATTTTTTAATTTGTTAAAAAGCATGGAAAAAATGAAATTAACTTTTTGGATGTTTGCCCTGTTTGTTATGGCGGCCTGCCATCCGGCCGCATATAAAGATCTGACCCGAAGTGCTCAAAGCACAGAATCATTTGGTGGCAAAATCATAGACAAGGATGTAGTTTCCCTGAGTGAAGTAGAAAAACAGCTCAGCAGTCGGGACACGGTACTGGTGAGTTCATTTGGCGAGGTGAACAGCGTATGCCAGAAAAAAGGCTGCTGGATGGTGATCTCGCCAGTCGATGGGAATGCTCCTGAATTCATGGTCAAATTCAAGGATTATGGATTTTTTGTGCCCAAAGATATCGCGGGTGAAAAGGTAGTGCTTCACGGAAAGGCTTTCCGGCAGGTGACTAGTGTCGCTGCATTAAGACACTATGCCATGGATGCTGGTAAGAGCCAGGCCGAAATTGATGCCATTACTGCTCCCGAAGAGGAACTGATATTTATTGCTGACGGCGTAGAATTGTTTCGTGAAAAAACTTAGTAAAATTTTTGAATTACAGGCAGCGGATGCAAAAGATGGAGCGTTTTATGGATGTGTCAGATGAAAATGGCAGCCCTTCGAATGTTGATTAATAGGATTTTACTAACTCTCTGATTGTGAAAAGATCAATTATGTGAAGATGAACATTGCATAAGGGCTGCTCAAATTCAATGCTTAAATATAAGGGTATATTTCTAATCGCCAAAATATTTTAGAAAAATTTTTACATTTTTTTGAGGGAGCGCTGTAAATATGCCAAATCGACATTTTCCTTTATCAGTTCTATGGCCCGTTGAATCTTCCAGGGGGTTTTAAGATTTATCTTCACTTCAATCTTCGAAATTTGCCGAACGGTACCCAGAGTGTCCAGATGCGTGCGAATGAAGGGGATTTTATTTTTGAGTATATAGGCTTCGGTTTCAGTATTGATAAATCCATCTCCGGTAGCTACAATTCCAGAGAGTGGCGAAAATTCTCCATGCGTTTCATAACTCCATATTTTAACTTTATTGATCGCATTATCTACGCGGTCAGCAGCCACTACCAGTAATAAATTTTTCTGAGAGGTCTGCAGTTGATTGCGTTCCAGGACTGATCCCGAAATAATGTCCTCCACGGTATTGTATACCTGATCTTCATTGAAAGTCACTTTTCCCCGGATTTGATCCACGACCCCTCTGATGGTCGGAAATGCCATTGATTTGTCATATGGTACAAAACCGAGTGGTACCAGATCCATTTCCCGCAGTTTTTTCGAAACATAATATCGGACCTTGTCCATTTTTTCCGGATTGACCTTATTGATGATTACCCCCAATACCGGTACTTTTTGCTCCCGGAATAATGCAGTACACGTATTCAATAAATCAATTGTACTGCCGATTCCACCCTCTACGATCATGATGACTCCGAGATCCAGCATCCGGGCTACATCTGCATTGGAAAGATTGACCACACTTCCCACCCCTGGATGCCCTGTTCCCTCAAATATCATAAGTTCATGAGTCTGATGAAGGTATTGCGCAGCGGCCTTTACTTTACTGGCATAATCAAATTCATGTGGATGATCCAAAAAGGCGGTAGTAGCTCCCGGTCCGAGAATTACAGGAGAGTGCCAATCCGGTTCAAGATTGAAGCCCAGCAGATCCGCAAATAGCAAGGTGTCTTTATCTACGCGCAGGTCGTCCAGATCCAGAAATTGCTGTCCGACGGGTTTGCAATATCCGACATTGTATCCCATCGATCGGTAAATGGCTGCTAATCCTAAGGTGGAGGTGGTTTTTCCTACATGTTGGTTGGTTGCGGCTACATAGAATCCTTTCATATAAAGACATTTTATCCCGTATTTCGGGATTCTCCCTGATCAATGATAACAATTAATCCCTTAAAATTTGTTTATTTGATGTCCGAATTCGTGTCGCATATTCCACATTTTATTGGCTTCCGGCCGGATTGGATAGTTAAATATAAAACTCTATGGTCTTATTCAAAACAATCGCCGCGCTCCGATCCCATCTGGAACATCAAAGGAATAAAGGCCGTACTATCGGTTTTGTCCCTACCATGGGAGCATTGCACAACGGGCACAGTTCTCTGATCCGGCATTCCCTGGAACAGGGGCATTATACCGTTGTCAGCATCTATGTGAACCCGACGCAGTTTAATGATCCGGTCGATCTGGAAAAATATCCGAGACCCTTATCAGCCGATCTGGAGTTGTTAAATCAAATTGGATGTAATGCTGTTTTCCTGCCGGGAGATTCGGAAATTTATCCAGTTGAAGGAGTGACCACTACGGAAATTGATTTGCAGCATTTGGGGGATAGTCTGGAGGCGGCATTTCGACCCGGTCATTTTGAAGGTGTGTTACAGGTAATGCATAGACTGCTGGATATTGTAAACCCCGATTTTCTGTTCATGGGACAAAAGGATCTACAGCAACTGGCGGTGGTTCGACAACTGATCTCAGAGGCAGGATTCACTACCCGGTTGGTCGGTTTACCTATAGTAAGAGAAGAAAATGGCCTGGCTCGTAGTAGTCGGAATGAACGACTCAGTGCTTCTGAGCGGAAAAAAGCAGGCCTTATATATAAGACGCTTCTGGAAACTTCCAACGCTTCTCATAAAAGCTCATTGACAGAATTAAAGTTCTCAGCTTTAGAACGCCTGGAAAAGGCGGGACTTCGCCCGGAATATTTTGAATTTGTTCGGTCGGACAATCTTCAATTGGTCCATTCCCGGGAAGAATATGATGGACCTATCACGATTGTTACAGCAGTATGGGTAGGGGATGTTCGCCTGATTGATAACATGGAAATGGCATGAAAAAGCTGGGATTGCGGAGAACTGGAAGAAGGTTCTATGCGGAGATCATCTGGTAGCCTGATGGAAGACACATGTCTTCCGGGTGCATCGGCCCACGATAAATACGTAGGTTGGTTAGTCATTGCCTGTGGTGTATAATTCGGGGGAAGGCAAAATTTCGGATTGGCCCACACGGGCTGCCTCCGGTCTTAAGCCTGGAACCATGGAGTGTCCGTATGTTCGTTTATCTCTCATCTGGATCAGAATGTTGGATCGTGAGACGCTACGAAATAATGGTCCATGGCATATCTCATTGGCGGGAGTCTTTCCCCCTGGATTGCATTCGTCCGCCCAGACAGTCTATCACCGGAGTACGGTAAGTCTCAGGATTCATTCCGCCACTGACCACATCCGGCACCCCATCGCCATTTAGAACCATCTCTACCTGGAATCTGTTAGGACAGTGGATAAAAGTTTCATTTACCCGATGAATATTTCTAAATTTGCACTCTTATGTTAATTCAGCGATTTAAATCAAAGATTCACAGGGCGACCGTTACAGAAGCCAATCTCAATTATGTGGGAAGTATCACAATCGATGAGGCTTTGTTGGAGGCTTGTCATATCCAGGAGGGCGAACGGGTCCAAATAGTGAACAACAACAATGGTGAACGGCTGGAAACCTATGTGATCCCCGGGAAAAGAGGTTCAGGCATTATCTGTCTGAACGGTGCAGCAGCCCGGAAAGCGGAGGTTGGGGATATCATTATTATCATATCTTATGCTTTAATGACACCGGAAGAGGCGGCGGAATATGAGCCAGTGACGGTTTATCCGGATGAAAACAACCAGTTATCCTGATCCAAGTTGAAAAAAAACACTTATACATTCGTAAGACTCGTTTTGTTTCTCACGTTGGGTGTGGTGATTCTTTATTATGTATATAAGGATCAGGCGGATCAATATCTTAATTTTTGCCTGGATCAGGGCAATGCAGCGGCGGATTGCAGTCTGGTCGATAAGGTCAAGCACGATCTGCGGAATGCGAATCCTTTGTGGCTGATCGTAGCGTTGGTTCTCTACCTGTTGAGTAATATTTCCAGGGCCATTCGTTGGCGGTTGCTTGTGGAATCAGATAACGGACCTATACGTACGACCAACGCTTTTCTGGCTACGATGATCGGATATTGTGCGAATCTAGCTATTCCCCGATTTGGGGAATTTGTCCGGGCCGGTTTTTTGGCTCGCTATGAACGTATTGAACCCGCCCGGGTCATGGGTACTGTAGTCACAGACCGTTTGCTCGATTTATTGTCTCTATTGCTGATGTTTGGTTTGGGAATGATCCTGGCTTCCGGTCAGATCATCGATTATTTGCGTGAGAATGCGCAGATGCCGGATATGTCCTATTCCTTGATTTCGGGACTGATCGTAGGGGTACTCCTGATTTTTGGACTGTTCAGTTTTTTGGCTACACGGTATAAGGGACACCGCTATGTTGTCAACATCAAAGAAAAAATAAGGTCGTTCGTAAAGGGGGTACTTAGCATTCGCCACGTCAGGAACTATCGTTTGCTGATATTTCACAGCATCGCTATATGGGTGATATATTATCTGATGACCTATCTGCCTATGCTTAGTTTTTCGGCTACCGATGACCTGGGGCCCGTAGCAGGACTGCTGGTGTTTATCTTTGGAGGACTGGGTATGGTATTGCCAGCACCCGGTGGCATCGGCACCTTCCATGCGATGGTGATTGCGGGGATGAGTATTTATGGAATTTCAGGGCCGGATGCCTTCTCTTTTGCCATGATAATTTTTCTGATGCTCAATATTTTTGTAAATTTACTAATGGGTATAATCTCATTGATCATCATCCCCATCGTGAACAAAAAATACCATCCTATACGTGACCATGACCGTTGATTTCATCGCACAAAAACTTATCACACCATCTGATCTGCCGGGCTGGAGTAAAGACAGTGACGAAATGCTCATATGGACCAACGGTTGCTTTGATATCATCCATGCAGGACATATTACTTATTTGAATGCCTGTAAAAAATTGGGAGGAATTCTGATGGTCGGGCTCAATAGTGACGAATCGGTCCGTCGACTCAAAGGTCCGGAACGGCCGATCATACCCCAGGAAGACCGGGTGCTTCATCTTGCCGCGTTTTCATTTGTGGATTACGTAGTGGTATTTGAAGAAGACACGCCACTGGAATGTATCCGGGCTGTTGAGCCAGACGTTCTGGTTAAGGGGGGCGATTATCGTGTGGAGGATATCGTTGGATTCCGGGAAGTCACAAATTCCGGTGGTCGTGTATTGACCATCCCCCTGGTAGAGGGCAAGAGTACATCTGCCATCATTGACAGGATCAAAAATGACCTATGACGAAGATCAGAACAGTGACCGCGTTTTTGGAGAATATTGCCCCGTTGGATTTACAGGAAGATTATGACAACAGTGGGCTAATTACCGGATCTGAAGATTGGGAGGTCAGTGGAGTAATCTGTTCCCTGGATAGTACTCCGGCAGTCGTACAGGAGGCTATTGAGAAAGGATGTAACCTCATCATTTGTCATCATCCGATCATTTTTAGCGGGCTGAAAAAACTTAGCGGGAATACTTATGTGGAACGAGCGGTAGTACAAGCCATCCGGCATGATATTGCCATTTATGCCATCCATACTAATCTGGATAATGTATTGCAGAACGGCGTTAATCAACAGATCGCTCATAAACTGGACTTGCAGGATGTTCGGATATTGGCCCAGCGGGAAGGTGATATGCAGACCGGATCGGGTGTGGTGGGAGAACTACCCCATGTCCTATCCCCCGAAGAATTATTTACTATGGTTCAGCAAAAATTTGAATTGGAGGCTTTTCGGTACACACCTGCTGAAGAGATCCGGTCGGTGAGTCGTGTGGCGGTTTGTGGTGGATCGGGAAGTTTTTTATTGGAGCAGGCCATAAGTGCAGGCGCTCAGGTCTTTATCACGGCTGATTTCAAGTATCACCAGTTTTTCGATGCGGATGGACAGATTATTATTATGGATATAGGACATTTTGAGAGTGAAAAATTCACAATTCAGTTGTTATATGATCTAATATCGAATAATTTTCGTAATTTTGCGGCTCAAATAACAAAAGTGAATACCAATCCGATTCGGTATTTCGTAAAGTAATCTGGCTGTATCACGGATGAATCAATAAACTAAGATGAATTATGTCTAAGAAGAAAGAAATGTCAGTAGAGGAAAAGTTGACTGAGCTGTATGGACTCCAGTCAATTGATTCCGAATTGGATACAATAGAAATTCTAAAAGGGGAATTGCCAATCGAAGTCAATGACCTGGAGGATGAAATCGAAGGTCTCACTAAGCGCGTAAAGCGTTTGACCGATACCATCCGGGACATGGAAGAGGACAATAACCGGCAAATGACCAATATCAAGGAGTCCCAGGCATTGATCGAGCGTTACAACAAGCAGTTGGAGGATGTCAAAAACAACCGTGAGTTTGAGGCCCTTAGCAAAGAGCTGGAATTGCAGAGTTTGGAAATTGAATTGTCCGAGAAAAGAATCCGTGATGATAAAACCCGGATTGAGGCCAAGAAGGAGGTTTTGGAGGACAACAAAGCTAAGCTCAAGGATAAGCAGGAGGCTTTTGAATTGAAAAAAGGGGAACTGGAAAAGATTATCTCCAAAACGGAGAAGGATGAGGTCAGGTTGAAGGAACAAAGTAAGAAACAACGGGAAAAAATTGAGTCCAGGTTATTGAAAGCTTATGATAAAGTGCGCGCATCATACCGTAACGGTCTGGCCGTAGTGACTGTAGAACGGAATTCCTGCGGTGGCTGCTTCAATAAAATTCCACCACAGACCCAGTTGGAAATCTCCCTGATGAACAAAGTCATTGTTTGTGAACATTGCGGTAGGATATTGGTGGATCAAAGTATAGCGGAAGCATTGGTTGGGTCAGAATAAATTTGACGTGGTAGCCTCCCTCCCGTTGGTTGGGAGGTAAACTCAGCCCATACGGGCAGACTG
>CBFGVZ010000004.1:0-50655 GCA_965652315.1 uncultured Saprospiraceae bacterium
TTAGGGCGGCAGGCTTCGGCATATTGAGCTATTTCAAGGAGTCCTCAATTTTGGGAGGGTACTAGATTGGTGTCCGACGTTGTCCAAAAATAATGCATCATTTCCGGACTGTTTATGGACAATAATTCGAGTTAGCTTTTTTCCTTTGCTAACGTAAACCCAAAAGTGGTTCCCAGCCCGGGTGTGGAGCGAACATTAATGGGTTCATTGTGTGCTTCGAGGATGTGTTTGACGATCGCCAGACCCAGACCCGATCCACCTTCCGTCCTGGACCGGCTTTTATCAACCCTGTAAAATCGGTCGAACAAATGACGCAAATGCTTTTGTTCAATTCCTATCCCATTATCGGAGACCTCCACCAGAATATGATGGTCCATATCATAAAATCCAATACTCGTGCGGCCATTGGTACGACCATATTTCAGTGAATTCCCCACCAGGTTCATCAATACAGTTCGCAAGGTCTCCCGGTCTGCATGTACCATGTATTTATTAGCTGCCCCTTCTTTGAATCTAAGAGTGATGTTTTTTTCCCTGGCCTGAAATTCAAGATCCTCAAATACCTGCTCCACCAATTGATGAATGTCAAAGTTACTTCTTTCAAGGATCAATTCCCCTGATTCAAGCCGCGTAATGACATCCAGATCTTCCACTATGGTGATCAGCCGTTCGATATTGTGTGAAGCCCGGTTCAGGTATTTCTCATTGATCTCATCATCGTGGAGTCCCCCATCAATAAGGGTCTGAACGTATCCCTGAATATTGAAAACGGGGGTTTTGAGTTCATGGGAAACATTTCCGATATATTCCCGGCGGTAATTTTCCAATGTACGTAGCTCATCGATCTCCTTTTGTTTCAGTTCTGTCCATTCCTTGACTTCCTCTTCCACATCCTGGAATACATTGGAATCCACGTCGATATCTTCTTCAGCAGGCTTGTGGATCGATTCGGTTTTGAATTCGCGGATGTTCTTGTATATCAATTTGATTTTTCGGAAAATGAACCAGCGAACGACCAGGAGGATAGAAAAATAGGAAATGATAAAAGAGGCGAGAAACCACAGGGCCAGGATGCCCCAGGAGTGATCGTCCAGATCGAAAAATGTCCGCAATACTACGAGCATTATGATCTGAAACACCGAAATACCAAGGCCGGTGTAAATAGCAATTTGTCGAGGGGTGATATTTTTAAATTTCATGAATGGTCAAACTTATAACCGACCCCTTTGACGGTTTTGATGAAATTATCGCCTATTTTTTCCCGCAGTTTGCGGATATGAACGTCGATTGTCCGATTGCCTACGATCACATCTGAAGTCCAGACTTCCTGAAATATTTTTTCCCGCGTAAAAACATAACCTGGCCGGGACATTAACAGACTTAGAATCATGAATTCCTTTCGGGGTATTTCGAGCTCCTGGTCGTTCAGCGTTACGGTGAACCGACCTTCATCCAGTTGTAATCCCCCGAGTTCCAGGATTTTGGGTGCTTCACGTTTTTTCTTCAATTGGCCTGATCTTCGGAGAAGGGCCTTGATCCGACTGACCAGCACACTGGGTTTGATGGGTTTGGTGATGAAATCATCGCCACCGACATCCAGGGCATTGGAGTGGATAAAATCTTCATGTCGTGCGGTTAGAAAAGCTATAATGGTCCCGTGAAAACGATCATCTTCACGCAATTGCTTGCATACCTCAATCCCATCCATTTCAGGCATCATGATATCCAGTATGATCAGATCTGGTTTTTCCTGCCGGGCGATTTTGAGGGCGTTTTTCCCATGGGAAGATACAAAAACCTGGAAATTCTGTTTTCGGAGATTGTAGGATATGAATTCAAGAATGTCTTCTTCATCATCTACTACCAGAATCCGTGGTTGGTAATCATTCATTGTTTTAATTTTGTGTCAAAATTACGGGTACATATATTAACTGTGTATTAAATCCCCTGGGGGCTCTGGCTGGCCCCGGGATAATCTTGCTAAAGCCCGGTTATTTACACAGTACCTGTAAGATCCCGTAATGTAGTTCCTGTCTTGTCCCTGGGTGGGGATGCATCAGATCCCACGCATACTTTTTTGTTCGAGTTGCTCAGCCTTTTTGATCATTCGATTGTAAACCCGGTCATAAAGTTCGGCATTGAGGATGATTCCATCCACCACTTTCTGAAATTCTTCCTGACTGATACCATACCGCTGTTCGATCACTTCATAGTACTGCAGTTTGAGTGAATCAGTTTTATCTTCCTGACGGTTGTATATCAATCCCAGGGTATGCGCATCCATCATGATGCTGACCAATTCATCCTCGGTATATCGATCGGTGATCGTACGCTGACAGGCCATTCCGATTGTCAGTATCAGGCCTATGCACAGGTATTGAACGGCCTGCTTAATCATACATCCGGGGATATTTATGTGAAATAAAATGGACTTTGTCGGATTCCAGTTCTGACCAGTCGGCTTGATCAAACCGGAACTCCAGAATGGAACAGGTGGGGAGCTTTGCATATGGGCGATACTGGTTCAGAAGGAGTGCCGCAGCCGGGTTATGCGTGAATACAGCTACCTGCTTCGCTTCCTGTTCCAACCTGGATAACTCCGCCCAGATATCCGATACCGCAGGGAGGTACAATTGCTCTGTATAAGTTACGAAATCGGGATCTATGTCAAAATCGTCTATGAAAAACTGTGCTGTTTCGGATGTCCGCTTCGCACTGGAAACCAGTAATCTGTCCAGAAAGTCAACCTCCTTTTTCAGTATAGCAGCCATTTTCCGGGCATCGGCGCGACCACGGCCATTCAACGGCCGGTCAAAGTCTCTTTGATACTGGAGACCGTGGTCGGATTTGGCATGCCTTATAATGAATATCCTTTTCATCATTCGTGTTATTTTTCCTATCTTTACAGATCCATCCCGGTGCTACTATAATAAGAAACAAATTTACGGATTTTTGTTCCGTACCGGTTAATTTTTGGACGAGGGAGAGGTTAAAATCGACTTTATCCGGCATGGAGTGAACTTGATTTTGAACAATGAAGTCAGAATTATGAAGAAAAGACTGGACATCCAGTCATTGCTTGAAAAAACTCAAAAAGCAGACCTGGTCCGTTTTTTAAAATCCTGTTTTGCTAAAAATCCCTCGTTGGCAGATGATTTTTTGATTCATTTTGCATCGACCTTTGAATTGGATGAATCTGAATTTCATCTGATAACCGACCGGATCCGCCGTATGATTCCGGGAAATGCGTCTGGTATGACCCACCGGCAGGCCAACTTACTCCATGAGCATCTCAAGGACCTGATGGCGCAGGCCCGTGATTGTCAATCACAACAGGATTTTCGTCAGGCTTTCGGAATAGTGTATCATTTGATCCTGTTGCTGGATGACCATGTACCTCAAATTCCTGCTAAATTTGGATTTTCCAAAGTGTTGGATGATTGCTACCATCTGCTGGACCAGATCTACACAGAAAGCCCTGCGCCCGATCTGAAGGCATCTATGAAGGCCTTTTTGAAGCAATTTATCCGCGAACATCAGGCGATCCCCTTTCATACGGATTATAATCCTTACCGGATATTGCTGTCGTGGGAAGATTTTGGACACAGTCAGGGACTTTCCCTCGTGAGCATTCTGGGCGAAAAATCTGTGGCGTTACCCGGTTACCGAAAATTGTGGCTGACGCAACACGTCGAGATTCTGGCAGCATTGGGGATGCAGTCCGGGTTGGTTGAATTGGTGCGTGAATCAGGTGAGGACCGGTTTTTATATCAACTTCTTCATCGAAATCTGGCGGAAAAGGAACTTGAAGAAAATTTAATTCATATCCTCAAATGGCAATATGACAACAGTTCAGTTCCGGAAATCAGAAACCTGATTTACGGGATCCTACGGAATCAGGAAAAAGGGATGGAATGGAAAATGGAGCTCGCCATTCGGGAATATTTCAGTTCAGGGGATCTTGTAATCCTGGAAGATTTTCTAAGCAGGGGAAATTTCTGTGAATCCCAGTTGGTTCGTC
Organism: uncultured Saprospiraceae bacterium; assembly: GCA_965652315.1. GTDB lineage: Bacteria > Bacteroidota > Bacteroidia > Chitinophagales > Saprospiraceae > Membranihabitans. The sequence goes on from CBFGVZ010000004.1 coordinate 4,022, forward strand.
ATTTGGAAGATTATGTTGAACGGCACCCGAATGCGGAACGTTTTTACCTTTACGCAGCTTTTAAATTGTTGAACCAGGTAAAAATGTTGAAAGAACAGTTACTGACAGAAAAAAACATATTTGAAATTCTCCCATTTCTGAGTATGGTTTATCCTGAATATCAGAAGGAAATGGAGGAAAAATTGTCCATATTGGTAGAAAATTATCTGAGTTCACATTTTGGCAGACCGGCAGTCAATTTTATAAATGATATTCTGGATGAGATTAACCGACTGGGCCATTACAGGCTGGTCGATTACCTGATGAAGCATATTCAATTAAAATTCGGTCACCGGAAGCATTTTCAAAAACTGATGAAAGAAGTAGTTCAATGAAGATGGCAGTCTGGGGGGTGGGCCGGGTGAAGAAGAATGAACTGGCGGATTCGTTGCAACAATATATGAAGCGGATGCGACCATATCATCCGTTGTCTATGGAGGATATTCTGGTAAAAATCAGGTCCACTGATCCAGAAGTGTTGCGTAATGCCGAAGGAGAAAAAATTCTTTCCCGGTTAACTACGCAGGATGTACTTATACTGATGGACGAGGGCGGGAAACAAATGACGTCCCCACAGTTTGCAGCGTTTTTGCAGAAAATTATGATGGAGCCTGCCAGCCGAATCATCTTTCTGATCGGGGGCCCCTATGGATTTGATTCACGGGTATACGCCAGAGCCAATCATCGGATCAGCCTTTCACCCATGACATTTCCACACGATCTGGCCCGGCTGATTACCGTTGAGCAGTTGTACAGGGCATTTTCAATACTCAATCATTCACCTTATCATCATTAGAATCCTATGTCAATAACCGTCATTTTATGTGCTGTTATTTTTGGAATTTCCCTGTGGGCATTCAATTCACAAGCTGTTTTTGAAAAATTACTTCATTACCCCTATCTGGAAGCCCGGGACAAATCCTGGTACCGGATGTTTACCTCGATATTCCTGCATGGCAGTTGGTTACATCTGCTGGTCAATCTTTTTGTATTCTATACCTTTGGTGAAGCAATAGAATACCAGTTTGTACACCTGTTTGGTCCGGTGATGGGCAAGGTCAATTTTCTGCTATTGTTTATCCTTTCCGGGGTGCTAGCGGACGTGTTCACCTTCCGAAGACATCGGGACAACCCTTCCTTCCGTTCGGTGGGCGCCTCAGGGGCTATCTCGGGAGTAATGTTTGCTTACGTCCTTTTTTATCCGCTTCAAAACCTATATCTCTATGGAATTATTCCCATTCCGGGGATCATTGCCGGAGTATTGTACTTATGGTATTCCAATTATGCGGCCCGGAAAGAGGGGGGACGGATAGATCACAGTGCACATTTCTACGGGGCTGTGGCAGGAATAATTTTTACGATAGCTGTGTATCCGCCTGTTATTTCATCTTTTATAGGTGAGTTGATGTCTGTGTTTTGAGTCAGTTGCCCCCTGTACGTATGTTATGTTTATAGCATTATCCAGGGAGCCCCGAAAAAAGTGTATTTTATCACCAGGACCAGGATAATCCCTGCGACAAAGAGCAGATATTCCCGGACCGGGATAAATGCACCGGGCGGAAGGTTTAGGTTTTTCCAAATCAATTTCAAGGCGAGGATCATCTCGATCAGGTGTGCAATAAATGAACCAGCGATCAGACCAAGTAACCCCCAGGGCCAGTAAAGTATGTAACTTACTGCTATATTCACCAATAATTCGATGAGGGAAATGCCCAATAGTATTTTGAACCGGCGGTGACCAATCAGGATGGTCCGCAGAAAAAGTACCCGGAAAATGACCAGCAGAATGTATAGGTCAAATATCAGCGATGCCGGTCTGAAATCTGCACTGTAAACCAAAGTGAATAATGGCCGACTCATTGCAATCAGTAGAATTGCCAGGGGAAAGAACCATTTAATATACCTTAGACTGCCATTTCGCAAACGTGCCAGACCAGCACGGGAGCCAGATTCCGGAATAAGGGCAGTAGCAAAGGTGGTGGTCAGGATCAGAAATAGCGGAAATTCCCGGCCACCATAACGGAATAGCGCGAATATTTTTTCCGTTCCGTAAAAATATTGCACCCAGAAGCCATCCGACCAGAGGCTTATGAATCCAATCCCCTGAACCAGCATCAGGATGCTCAAATGGGGAAACCGGGTAACGAGAGCGCTTTGACTGGATTGTCTGCTGCGGATATAGAGAATTATCCAGCCAATCAGGATTGGAACAGCCAGAATGGCCAGGGTAGCATACACATCAGGCAATCTCATGTCTTCTTTCCATAGCAATGTAAATGAGCCCAAATACAGGAGGAAGAAATAGATACCCAAAAGATATATATATTTCGGTCGGTTGCGACGATGAAAATAATAGGCCATAAGGGTCGCGGCCAGTAAGATGAAATGGAAAAGCAAATAAGCGAAAAATCCCTGCGGAGGGGGAGTCAAAAGTCCCGAATGGGCCAGAATTTCAATACCCCCAACCACGAGCAACATTATCAGACCCCCATACAGGACAAATAAATGACTGTACGTTCGGAATATCTCTTCCGGTCCCCGTTTGGGTGCCGTTCCCGAATCCACCATAAATCCCTGTAAAAACCCGTTTATCCACCAGCCGGTTACAATAGAACTGAGAAATAAGACGTATTCATAGTCTGCGATTTCCTCAATTTGCAACGGAATTTTGACCAGAAGAATCGATACCAGGAAAAATGCCGAAAATCGGAGCAAATTGAACACCTGCAGAGCTAAGACCGAATCCTTCATACGATCAATAACCCGAACAACAAAGCCGAATGATGTTAATAATTTGATATTTATCAGCTTTTAATAGATTGTAATTAATTGTAATATATTATATTTGTAGAAATGCATCAGTTATGACAAAGATACGACTTATACTCATTTCATTGATTGGGGCAATAGTAAGTGCACCGGTATTTGCCCAACCCTCCGGATTGCAAATTTACATCAATGATCAAAATCAACCGGTCATCCATCATACCCTGGAACAGGGCCAGACAATTTACGGTATTTCCAAATCGTATAATGCTGATCTGGATGCCCTGGTAGCGATGTTGCCCGAAAGCAAAGTAGATGAGCTGAAAATAGGACAGGACATTACCGTACCCATCGACAAGCATCAGATCTGTTACCGGCAGAATGACTGTGCCGGAAGCCTCCGGATTCCTGTGTATTATAAGATACAGCGTCAGGATAATCTGTTTCGGATTGCCAGGATATATTTTGACAGTACGGTCGAGCAGCTCAAGTTGCTCAACGGAATGAAGAATTCCCTGCTGGATAACGGAAGTTTTCTCACCATCGGTTGGCTGCCCTATCGGGATGAGTGGCAATCCTATCTGAGTCCTCAACAAATGGAGGCCATAGTCCAGGTAACCCCGCAAGACGTGGAGATCAGGGAAGATGAACAGACAGTAGCGCTGGAAGATCAACCCGTCCTTCTGACCATGAACGAAGGCCCACAGAACGAGGTCAATTCGATTCTGGAAGGTATCGGTTCCAGAAATGAACATCACAATGCCCGTATTTTTGCTGATGATTACACAGAAACCCCTGAATTCAATCCGGAGCACAAAGCACTGATAACTCAGGGTGCTACCGCGTACTGGAACAAAAACCAAAGTTCCAAGAAAGGTTTTTATATTCTTCACAAAACCCTGCCGGTGGAAAGTTATATCCAGATCATGAACCCTGTTACACATCAGACAGTTCTGGCTAAGGTGGTAGGAAAAATTCCGGATAATATCTATTCCCCGGAAATCAGCCTGGTAGTTACCACGGAAGTGGCGGAAGCATTGGGGGCTATCGATAAGAAATTTTACACACGGATCACCTATCCTGAAATGAATTGAGGTGGACGATAAATTCCGGACCGCCATGAAAGCCGGAGTTGTATAGAATTTTATACCTTTACGTCCCTTAAATCATCAACATACGCAGATGGGTAAAAAAGTATATGACAACATTCTGCAGACCATCGGAGATACCCCATTGGTTCGCATCAACAATATTCTCGCTGACTGTCCGGCAACGATATACGCCAAGGTGGAATATTTCAATCCCGGCCATTCCATCAAGGACCGCATCGGTATCCGGATGATCGAAGACGCAGAGAAACGCGGCGATCTGAAACCCGGCGGCACGATCATTGAATGCACATCCGGTAATACCGGGATGGGACTTGCGCTGGCTGCCATCATCAAGGGATATCATTGTATATTCACTACAAACGATAAGCAATCCAAAGAAAAATTTGATGTACTAAGGGCACTGGGGGCAGAGGTAGTAGTATGCCCTACCGAAGTGGCACCCGATGATCCCCGTTCATATTATTCTGTGGCCCGGAAGCTCAACGAGGAAATACCCAACAGTTATTGGTGCAATCAGTACGATAACCTGAGCAACCGGGAAGCACATTATGATTCCACCGGTCCGGAGGTGTGGGAACAAACCGATGGTCGGGTTACACATTTCGTGGTGCCAACCGGTACAGGGGGTACCATCTCCGGTTCTGCCCGGTTTCTGAAGGAGCAAAACCCCGATATCCAGATCTGGGGTGTGGATGCCTATGGATCGGTATTCAAGAAATATAAGGAAACGGGGATCTTTGACGAGAAAGAAATTTATCCGTACATCCTGGAAGGTATAGGGGAAGACCTGATACCAGCCAATGTGGATTTTGATCTAATAGACCATTTTGAGAAAGTCACGGATAAGGATGCTGCACTTATGACACGGCGAATGGCCCGGGAGGAAGGACTTTTAGTAGGATATTCAGCGGGATCTGCACTGCAGGCTGTCGTCCAGTTGAAGGACCAACTGAAGGAAGGTGACGTAGTGGTGATGATTCTACACGATCATGGAAGTCGATATATCAACAAAATCTACAATGACAACTGGATGAGGGAAAGAGGATTTCTCAGCCGCGGTCGTAATATCCGCCACATTGTAGAATCCAAGTCGGGACAGGAATTGATCACAGCGGCACCAGAAGATTCATTGCGAACAGTGCTCAGTAAAATTACCGAGAACGGTATTTCCCAGTTGCCTGTTTTCGAAAACGGAGAACCAATCGGCTCTATGAATGAGACTGAAATACTGAATCGGGTTATGGATCATTCCGAACGGCTGGATCATCCCGTTAAAACCATTATGCAACCTCCTTTCCCGATTGTGGAGTTTGATAAGCCGGTCAGTGAGGTGGCCCATTTACTTTCGAGGACCAATCCTGCCGTATTATCCCGGGATCGTAGCGGCAATTATCAGATTATTACATCCTTTGATCTGCTCAAAAATTTAAACAACTAATTGTCGTTAGGTAAAAAGACAATAGGAATAATGGGCGGATTATATGTAAAAACAGCCAGCTTACTTCTCTTTTCGATGATCTGGGTGGGACATCTGGAAGCACAGGACTTTAGTTATACCCAGGTATTTGCTCACAGCTCCACCGTCAATCCCGCTTTTACGGGGTTACACAATGGACAGTTCAAAGCCAGTATGCTCTTTCGCAGCCAATGGGTTCGGGCAGTGGACGAGCCGTTTAAGATGGGTGGGGGATACGTCGATCTTCGGTCCAAAGTTCCATTTAAGGCTACGAGTAAGGACGCTTTTGGGATTGGTCTGAGTTTTGTGGCGGAGAGCCAGGGCATCATCCAGTATAAAAAGAACAGTTTTAACATCAATGGAGCATATCATAAAGCATTGGATTATTCGGCCAACCATATCCTGTCAGCGGGTGCCCAAATTGGATTTTTACAAAATTCGGTAGGTTATGAAAATATAACCTTCATGGATCAGTTTGATGGGTCGGGTTTCAACCTCAGTACGTCGGAGGATCTGCCCGCCAATATGGTCAATTCAATGGATTTTGGGCTGGGCGTACAATATCAGCATACCCGTCAGGAAAATCTTTTTTCTATTGGAATCAGTATGTTCCATATCAATGCAGCCGATATTTCATTTCATCACAACGATGCCAGTACACTGGATGATACGGAAAACAGGCTGTATCGCAAGTATGTAGGGCATCTGTACTACCAGGCAACGGTCAACAGGGATCTTTCTCTGACACCCCGGCTTATCGTAAAGGTTCAGGGACCCAACCAACTGGCTATGGCTGGCAGTACGGCACGAATCCGGCTATCGGGGATCAATGAAAATGCGGTTCATTTTGGACTGTTTTTTCAGGCTGGAAAAACCTTTGATGCGGCTTTCAAACCGCATACCACCAGTTTCCTGGTCGGCTATGAATTCAATTCTTTCAACTTAGGGCTGAGTTATGACGTGGGGCTCGTCAATCGGTTTAATTTTGGGTCCAATCCGGGAAATTTTGAATTGTCTCTGTCCTATTTCGGTTTTTTGACAGACAATTCAGTGGCGGGATGCCCGATTTTTTAATCCGGGATATTCAGACGAGAAAACTGTAAATCCATTTACCCTGACCGTATTGACAACAGGGACTTTGAAATTACAGAGGTAAAAATTCGACAATTTCCAGTCCATATCCATCCAGAGCTACTCTTTTCCGGGGGTGGCTGGTGAAAAGTTTGATTTTTCGCACCTCCATCTCCAGTAGAATCTGTGCACCGATACCATAATCCCGCTGACTGTTCAGATCGGTTTCCTGTTCCACACCGGTATGGTATTGTTGGATAATAGAGATTGGATCTTTGGTTTTTTCCTTGTGGTGCATAATGAGCAACAACCCTTTGTCCAGATCTTGAATATGCTGGAGCGTTTTTTCGATTTCCAGGGTTTCCTTATTGAATATATGATCGAATATACCGTCATTCCAGGCGGTATAAGATTGGACTCGAACTGGAACTTCCTCTGATTGATCCCATGAACCTTTGCGAATGACGAGATGCTCATCACCGGTGGTGATTTGTTCAAATACAATAAAATCCAAATCTCCGTAAGGTGTCTTCAGGTGATTTTCATATTTTTTTCGGACCAGTTTTTCCTCCTTGAGGCGATAAGCGATCAAATCCTTTATGGTAATGAGTTTCAAATCATGTTCGCGGCCGATCTCAGCCAGTTGTGGCAACCGGGCCATGGTCCCATCGTGATTAAGGATTTCGACCAGCACTCCAGCGGGGGCAAAACCTGCCAGCCGGGCCAGATCGATGGCAGCTTCGGTGTGGCCGGTGCGGCGAAGCACTCCACCTTCCTTGGCTATCAGGGGGAAAATATGACCGGGTTTGGCGAATTCCTCTGCCCGGGCATCCGGTGCGACCATCCTTCTGATACCGGTAGCTCTGTCATAGGCTGAAATGCCTGTTGTGCAACCGTGCCCTTTAAGGTCAATGGACACCGTGAATGCTGTTTCGTGCATCGAGGTATTGGTGCCAACCATGGGATAGAGGTCCAGTTCACGCGCCCGTTGTTCTGTAATCGGAGCACAAATAAGTCCCCGGCCATGCGTGGCCATGAAATTAATAATCTGGGGGGTGATCATCTCTGCAGCACAAATAAAATCTCCTTCATTTTCCCGATCTTCATCATCTACGACGATAACCACTTTTCCCTGGCGAATGTCTTCCAGAGCATCTTCAATGGTATCGAGCAAAATCCCATGCATAGCTTTTTCCTGTATCATCCAATACTTGTTTTAATTTGGCACACTGAGCTTCCCAGGTCAGTTCATTTTTCAAAACAGAAAGTATCCCGGATTGTTCTGGGGTCTGAATCGGCTGTTGAACCAATGTATTGTAGCAGTTCCAGAATTCATCAGGCCTATCTGCAATATGAACAAACTCCTGTAGCATCGGCATTCCGTTGATCACATGTGAAGTGCAAATGACAGGCAACGAACAGGCCAGTGCTTCCAAAACCTTATTCTGCATGCCACTTCCCAGGAACAAAGGTACAACAATCATCCGCACCGAGTAATAAGCTTCCCGAATATCATCATACCACCCATGAAATGTGAGCTCGGGATAGTCCCGTCCGAGGTGTTTCAGATTTTCTGCCCCTTTGCCGCCAATTAATATACGGACCTGAGTTCCATGCCGGCGGAATTCGGGTATGATTTGTTCCGTCAGATAGCGGACCGCTTCGATATTGGGCTTATATTCCATATTTCCGATAAACCCAAAGTCATACTTCGTCGAAGCTTCCCGGTGAGGATAGGTCTGGAAAAAGGGTACGTTGATGCCATTTCGGATGATGGAAATCCGCTTGTCATCCCGCATGCCCAGGGTTTCAGCGTCGCGTTCTGAAATGACCGTAATATGATCAAATTGGCTCAGTATCCGTCTTTCGTAGCGGGTGATCAACCGGTATTCCCTCCTCCAGAATAATCGGTTATAAAATTTCCGCGAGTAATCCGCATGGAGGGTAGCGATCGATGCAAAATTGTCCATGACATCGAGTACTTTGGGTGCTCTGATGCCTTGTAGGTAGGGGGCCATCCGATAGAGCTGGCAGTAGATGATGTCGGCATTGATCCGGAAAAAGTCTTTTAGAAAGATCCGATGGATCAGAGGAGAATAAAAATACCGGACTTGTGCCGGCCATTTGTCCTTCCAGTAGGTGACAACGCGCCATTTCCGGAACATGCGCTGGTCCCGGTAAACGAACAAACGGGCACAATACTGTTCCACTTCCTGACGGTCCTGTGGCTCCACCGGTTCATCAACAAGCGCAAACAGGTAGATGTCAAAATCCAGGGATAACTGCTTCAATTGGTAATACAATCGAAGTTTGTCCCCTTTCTCAACCGGAAAAGGAAACCGGGATGCAAGAACGGCCAGCCGGGGCTTTCGATTTTCCACGTGGCAAAGTTATGATTTTAGAGGAGTAGGATCCCGTACTATTCTATTTTCTGATAGGATTTGCGGAGAATCTCATGTAAATAGTTATAGACATCCATTGATACCTGCCGAATGCTATAATTGTCTTCGATAAAAGAGCGTGCATTCCGGCCCAGGATATCGAGGTTGAATTCACCCTGTACGATGCGGTCAAAAACGTCGAGGAATTCTGTTTTATTTCCGGCTTTGATATACTCCTTCTCAGGTGTGGCGGGGATGCCTTCTATACCGATGCGTGTACTGAGTACGATTTTACCCATGGCCATGGCTTCCAGAATTTTTACCCGCATCCCACTGCCCGAAAACAACGGTACTACGAAGTAATTATAGCGCTGGATAAAACCGATCGCATCGCTGACTTCACCGTGTATGATGATATCCGGGGCGGCCTGTTTACGTATTTTTTCCGGCATGTTCCGGCCAGCAATATGAATACGAAACAGATTAGGATATTTGGATTGTACGGTCGGCCAGACGTGTGCCAAAAACCATTGGAGACCTTCCAGATTGGGTCGCCAGTCCAGAGATCCGATAAAGCCGATTTCGATTTTGGAACCTTTGGAATGCGGACGTACCGGATACTTTCTCAAATCGAGACCCAGTGGAAGCGTGTAGTTTTCCCCATGGTATCCCAGTTCCAGATATTTTTTCCGGTCCACCGGACTGATTGGAAGCAGAAAATCGACTTTTCCGATCTGATCGCACTCGAATTCTTTTAATTTTCGGGCCAGTTTTCGCAGGTACCATTTGAGAAACGGATTCCAGCTATTGGCAGCTAATCGTTCCCAAATTTCAAATTCCAGATTGTGAGATCGGAAAATGACCCGGGCTTTGGAATTGCGCTTGATGGTATCGATATAGAGCACCATATACAGGCTTTCCAGGAGTACAAAATCATAATTTTCACTCTTGAGAACTTCCTGCAGAGCCTTTTCAAATTCCGGATTGATAAATCGCTTCAGATGATAGGAACTCCCTTCCAGTAAACTCTCTAGTGCCTGTACATAACTCAGTCCGGTATCGATTGGCACCCATTTGACCATCCGGTAGTGGGGGATGGATTCGATGACATCCGTATCAACCGCTGTAAAATGTTTTTTGGTGTTCATAGCCAGCAAGTCCATTGTAACACCCAGATCCGATAAGCCTTTACTGACGGCATTCACCGCAACTGACTCTCCATCCTTCAGGGGCCATGGAAACTTTTTACAGAGCTGCAATATTTTCATAGGATACAAAGATATAATTTAAAAGGAAACGGAATTGTTCGTATTATTATTCCAATTTTGAAATATTATCTGCCGATGTTACATGTTAAAAATATCCACAAAAGTTTTGACGATCTGAAAGTACTGAAAGGTGTTGACCTGGAAATAGAACTGGGAGAAATGGTTGCAATCCAGGGAAAATCGGGGGCCGGGAAAAGTACTTTATTGCAGATCATCGGTACATTGGACCGACCGGATACTGGTACGGTAATGTATGAAAACCGGGATATATGGAAAGAGTCCGAGAAGGAACTGGCCCGGTTCCGAAACCAGAATCTGGGGTTTGTTTTCCAATTTCATCATCTTCTTGAAGAATTTACAGCGCAGGAGAATGTGGCTATTCCCGCACTGATCGGTGGACGGATGTCGAAGAAGGAAATCGATAGAAAATGTATCGAATTGCTGTCTTTTATGGGTTTAGAAGACCGGCTCGATCATTACCCAAGAGAATTATCCGGGGGAGAACAACAACGGGTGGCAATTGCCCGGGCACTGATCAACAATCCTACTTATCTGCTGGCAGACGAACCAACCGGGAATCTCGACACCGAAAATAGCCGACAATTACTGGACCTCTTCAGGAATCTGCAAAAACAACTGAATCAAACCATTCTTGTAGTCACTCACGATCAGGCATTTGCCAGTGGGTGTGATAGAATAGCGTATATGGAGGATGGCCGGATTATGGGATAAAAGCAAGGTAGGATTAAACCCGATTGCAACGGATTCAGTTCTCCAGTTTCAGACTCCCAATGGGTGAAAATTCAAAAGAATGCGACGGGACTTCACGTGTCCCCCATTTTCTACGGAAACTTCCTTCCGGATCCTCCTGATCACCGATCAGGTCAAAATTCATTTGATGACGGCCTTTCAGATCCAGGCTTAGCCCCGCTATTCTTTGCCAGTTGACATAGTTGGAGCAGGGGTCGTAATCCAGGAGTACACGCTCAAAATACGCAGCGCCGAGCAGCCAGTGGACTTCCATTTTGTCCGTTAGAAAATAAGCGACTGCTTTGCGTTGTTTATGGGTCAAATATCCTGTGAATGCCAGACATTTCATACATGCATCTACATAATCGTGTCCGGTTTGGCCGGTAATCCAATCCTGAAGGATCGACCGATCCCAGGTCCAGATCCGGTTCGTGTGATGCCTCAGACCTCCTTCCGCAAATAATGCATCCGGTTCCTTTTTACCGGTCAATCGGTAGAAATCCCGGAGAATCAGATTCCGCTTTAAAGACCGTCGGAGCGTTGCTTCCAACTGTTGAAAATCCTCGAGCCGATGATAAATGTCCTTGGGAGACAGATTACCCAGGGCCATCCAGGGTGAAATCCTGAGGTTCTCTGTTCTACCTGATGCCAAAAGTTCCAATCGCCTGGCCAGCTCGCTTTCGCCGTAGGTTTGCCCCCCGGTGTATTCCGGATTGGTAAATGGTTCGTCATATCCCAAATCCGACAACTCCGGCAGTTCACCCGGGTCAATATCGATATCGGGAAAAGGAAAGGATTTATTCTGACTGTAAATCGGATGGCGTACTTCTATTTGATTTTCTACCTCTTTAAGAAAAGAAGTAAAGCTATCGGGAGTACGCGGAACGGGAAATGGCAGGTCCGAGGTGTAGTACAACATTTTACCCCGGTAATAATGTAATTCCAGACCCAGTTTCCACAATCTTTTCTCCAGTGCATTCTGCACCGCACGTTCGTGTGGCATGCGTTCCCGGTTGCAATACACTCCATTAGTCTGATATTTTTTGGCTAGCTGATACAGGATGTCTTCCGGTTTGCCACTTCGTATAATCAGGTCCGATCCCCGCTTTCTCAAATTTTCTCGAAGGTCCTTCAGGGATTCCAGTAAAAATAAGATTCGCGTTTGGTACATCCCCGGTAGTCCTCGATGCTTTTCCCCCTGGATGAGCCGCGGATCCAGTACAAATACCGGTAAAAATGACGTCGTAGAAGACATGATTTTTTCAAGTGCTTCGTTATCATACAGACGGAGGTCATTTTTGAACCATAAAATTCCAATATCCTTTTTCATGCTCTATTTATAATAGATCTAAATTGCAAATATACACCAATAAAACCATTTTCAGTCCTTTATATTTACAAACAAATCCAGTGAAAGATGACAAAAACAGGAATATTATACTCGATCATAGCGATAGGGCTGGTATGGGCATGCCAGAATGAACCCCGATCGCAAGCGGATATTCAATTCGATAAGTATTACGACACCATCATGTTGATCCATGACCGCACTATGCCATTGATGAGTAAAATCGAAAACCTGCGTAGCCAACTTAAAAAGGAAAGACAGGCTGTCATCAACACCGATCCCAACAGATATCGAAAAGTGCTTAATTTACTGGGAGAACTCAACAAAGCTGAAAATGCGATGTTTACCTGGATGCATGGCTTCAATCCAGATTCCGTGGCACAGGACGAACGGCTGAATTATATTCAGACCCAACTGATGGATGTAAAGCATATGGAAGGATTGATGCTGGGTAGTATAGGGATGTCGGAAATGTATCTGGAGGAATATGGTTCTCCACAACAGTAAATTTCCCACTTTCCCATACTATTTATCAGAATCGTTTTGTACATAGATTTTTGTACATAGAATGGTGTTAAATCAAAGCAAGATGAAAGTGTTGGCAGTCAAAAGTAGTTTTTGGTGGGTATTCGTTTTATGGGGCCTTATCATTTCTTGTGCCCCATCGGATAATACCCCGCTTCCGGTACTGGGAATACCGGATATTCTGGAGAACGGGGATACTGTATTGCATACGATCCCGGAATTTCAATTTATAGATCAGGACAGCAACCGGGTAACGAAGGAAACTTTTGATGGTAAAATTTATGTGGCGGATTTCTTTTTTACTTCTTGTCCGTCTATTTGTCCCATTATGACCCGGGAGATGAAACGAATCTATGACCAATATCCGACCGAATCCAGGCTGATGTTTCTGAGCCACTCCATTGATACCCGGCATGATAGCGTTCCGGTTCTGAAAGCTTATGCGGAAGGTCTGGAAATAGACGATGACAGGTGGAGATTCATTACAGGAAATAAGGAGGAAATATTTGCCATCGCCAATGACTATTTTAATGTAGCATTTGAGAATGAGGATGCTCCGGGGGGGTACGATCACTCCGGAAAGCTGATCCTCGTCGATACGAATGGTCATATTCGCTCGTACTGCGATGGAACGGATCCGGAATCCGTTGATCGGTTTATGCTGGATATTGATAAATTACTGAAGGAAGTCGGTGGCTCCAGTTGATTATCGTCAGGGCAACCCACTTTTTTACCCGCATTATTATATATTGAAACAGGAGGGGAGAGCAGGGCTCGAGGGTCAGATTCGCGGTCTGGTGGGGTACAAGGATATCGTATGAGACAATTATTCTTTCAGAACAGGTCGCTGGCGCTATTGATACTGGTGATTGTTATGGCATTCATAGCCACCTGTACACATCCGTTTTCCCAGGGGCGTAATTTGTATAATAATAATTGCAGTCGGTGCCATGGTACTGACGGCGATGGTCTGGAAAATTTATTTCCGGGACTGAAAGGATCTCCATATCTCACGACCTTGCAGAATGATATGGCGTGTGTTATTGTATATGGCAGTGACTATCTAGATCAGCACCGGGTACCAACCCTTCCGGTTTCCATGCCGGCTAATGAACATTTGAATCCGGTGGAAGTGTTGAATATCATCAATTATATCTTGTGGGAATTTGGAGATGGCCGACAGGTGGCTATCGATGAAGTCCGGAGAGCATTGGACGGTTGTAATCCGGAATTGTGAGGTCTGTTCGAAATCCAGGCGTGTGCATTCCAGTCCGGCAATAGATCGTAAAGTGGTACATTCAGCCATGCCGGCTTTTCGTTATCTTTGAAATATTAATTGTGCCGGATAACACCGGATTTTGGGGTAAGTTGTTTATTTTAGCCTTTTTAAGAATAGTTGCCAACACTATATGAGAATCATTTATATCTGCTTATTGCTACTACTGACCTCTGTCATAATCCAGGCCCAGGACGTGACCTGGTCATCCAATCGGCCACAAAATACCCTGATAGAGGATTGCGGACCGGGGGAATTTATCCTGACCAATGAAGGAAATACATCCATTGATCTCAGCATAGGTTTGTCAGGTAATTTTGATGAGGCTGATATATCTTCCGATGTCCTGTCCAACGTCACCATAGAATCGGGAAATGCCTACACTTTTATGATCGAGGCGCTGGCCGACAACATGACTGAAACCGATGAAAACCTGATTATCACGGTGCGAACCGGAGATGTGGTTTTGATAGAAGAAACATTGCGACTGGAAGATGAATTGCTTCTGGAAAGTCCATTTGAGACTGACTTTGAAGCCTGCCCTGGTTCATTACTGCTCACGGCTAGCAGCAATGCTAATATTACCTGGATGCCCGGAAACGTAGTAAGTGATTCATTACTGGTAAATTTCAAGGAAGAAACAGATGTGATCCTCACCGCGGGGCAGGGCAGTTGTATGGAAACGATCGATTTTACGATTTCCCCGACGGTGAATGTACAGATCGATGTGGATCCCGATACCTTATACCTGTGTAAGGGAGATGCTCCCACCACTGTGTCGGCGACTTTAACGAATACCAATACAGTCAACTGGTCTTCCACCGGGTTTTTATTCGGACAGGGACCCAATAACACGATAGAGATTGAACCCGGAAATTCGGGTTGGTTGTATGCCAGTGTTTCTGAAGGTGATTGTATGGTAACCGATACTATATATGTCAGGGTGGATAGTCTGCCTCTCATCACCTTTGATACCATACCCAATAAAGATCCGTATTGTCCCGGCGAAATAGTCTCTATATACGGGATGAAACTTCAACAGGACCAGTATCCGGACGCCAAATACGAATGGGCGCAGGAAAATGGGATTATTTCGGATCGCTTCAAAGCCAATCTGACCTTGTCCACCACTGATACTATTACTTTTTTACGGACTACAACCAACAACGCCTGTATCAGTCAGGACAGTGTGACGCTGAACGTGGAGAATCCTCCGATTGAACTCAATTTTACCGATACATTGATCTGTCCCAATCAAACCGTGGAGTTGGAACTGCTCAATCCAGAGTTGTTCGAATCCTACGAATGGGGGCCCGAGGAAAAAGTGAGTTGTACGGAATGTGTGAAAACGAAAGTGACCGTTGCAGAATCCTCCACAATAACGCTCAATCTGGAGACTGAAAACTGTCCCATCAGTGCGCAGGTCAATATTAATATCCGGCCTCCACTACCCATAGATATTGATGGAGGCGGTCCGGTCTGCCCTGGAGAAGAAGTTCAATTGACTGCGCTGGATGTCGAAGGATACGAATCATTCAGCTGGGAGGGTCAGGTGGATTTTTCCTGCACGGATTGCCCCAATCCTACAATTCAGTCCAACGAGACAAATGCGGCCTCTCTGATCGCCGTAGATGACGAAGGCTGTTTAGGTGTTGGTAATTTTATTTACGCAGTACATCCGGTGCCTTCTGTATCCATCGGTGTTGAACCTGCTGATGTAGCCCAGGGAGAAGAGGTCACAGCAAGCCTGCTGACCAATGAAACGGAGCAGTTCACCGATATTATATGGGAGGTGAACGGTGAGGTGTCCGATCAGACCGAAATGATGGCGACGTTGTCTATGGATGCGGAAGAGAATATCATCGCTGTGACAGCATTAACCTCCGAAGGATGTCCCGTCTCGGCTACGATTACGATAGATGCCGAACCACCCTCGTATTCCATCCCCAATGCATTTACGCCCAATGCTCAGAGTAACAACATTTTTCGTGTTATTACCAATGGTAATATTACGGTGAACCGAATGCGGATTTATTCCAGGTGGAGTCAGCTTATATTCACGGACGAGAGTGGAGAAGGATGGAATGGTACACAGAATGGAAAACGAATGCCATCCGATACTTATGTGTACATCATCGAACTCACTCTACCCAATGGTCAGACGATCGAGGAAACCAGTGAAGTTACGCTGATCAACTGAGATTATTTCAATCCACCAATTGGGCTGGTATAATTTTACGTTTTCACAGAATGGATAACACCGCTAGCCCTGGAACCATTGTTTTGGGCAATTTCCTTTCAGGTCAAATCTTAAATATTCAACGAATTTTATCATTCGGGGAGGAGAATTGGTTTTTGGTGTGATTTTTGTCCTGCAATTCCAGGGGCAATCTGTTGATGTTTCCAGAAATATATATGAAAATTGAATATAATATTTTCTGATAATTTAACATTTTATTTCCCTGAAAAATAGTAACGAAAATGGGTCCAAATCGTTTTAATTCTGAACATATCCTTGTACACTCTTAATATTCGACTCCTGATGAAAAATACCGATCAAATTCCCGCCCTCACGACCAAGGAAAAAGATGTCCTTGTTCAAATCCCGCAAACCATTTCCCGGACTTTTAAAAAACACCTGGAGATGCTGACGGAGCCCTTTTCAGTGCCCAATGAATTGAATGCCAAAATAAAACGGGTATTTAGCAAGCCTCAATGAACTTAACTTTTTTTCAACAGAGATAAACCGTCCTGACCAGACCTTAATACTTTTCACGTTTGTGTTTCTCGAAATTGAATATAGGTGATATATATGAATGGCAGTTCAACGTCCTTCCGGTTACACTTTTCGTATGGGGGATAGGTCTGCCCGTATAGATGTGTGAAGGCTTTATGCAAGAAAGTCAAAAGCACAAGATTTCAAAAGTTCCAAAAATTAGCTCCGATTATGCATGGTATTACTTTATGTAAATGCGTGACATGATCGAATGTAGTCTATGACCAAAGATAGCCGGCCCCTCTTTGATGAGGGGAATAGGACTGACCGACCAAGACCCATACCGACCCGGCATCCGCAGTGGGACCTACGGTATAAGGATCATGGGGGATGCATTCCTTTTTCCAGGTGGTATTGCTATTCTTACATCAGACGAATAAATTCGACGGTCAAAAATAATTTCATTTTAATAGTTATTAAATGACCGGTGCGACGCCTTCCCGTATAATTTCTGGGGTTTCATCGGTGCAATCGATGACACTGGACAAATTGGTTTCCAAAATGCCTCCATCAACTATGACATCGACCAGTTTACCAAAACGTTCCTCGATTTCCACAGGATCGGAATAATATACCTCCGGCCCGTCTTCCGTTTCTACTTTCAAAGAGGTACTGGCCAGGTAATCGTTGAGCCCGGAAATGATATTCAGGGCAATGGCGTTTTCCGGGATCCTGAACCCGATGGTTTTTCTCCGGCTTTGTACGATTTTCGGAACTTTGGAATTGGCCCGTAAAATAAATGTATAAGGACCGGGTACATTGCGTTTCATGAGTTTGAACACATCGTTGGGGATGGGCATGGTAAGCTTGGACATCACACTGATATCCGGACTCATGATGGTCAGAAAGTGCTGATTGCGTTGTGTCCCTTTGATTCTGTGAATTCTTTTCAGCCCTTCCTTGTTATTGGCGAGGCATCCCAGTGCATACACCGAATCTGTCGGGTAGATCATTATTCCTCCGTTGTTGAGGATGTCGATTACTTGCTGAATCTTATTTGCTTGCGGATTTTCATTATTGATTTTCAATACCATATCTATATGTATTTTTATTCATCCAAATCGTCGAGCATGTTCGCTAACAGGTCATTGAAATTCATATGACCATCCCATACTTCTTTATTCAGAACGTTGTATTCCGAAAGAGCGTGTAATACAAACTCTTTCCAGAATAATAAATCACGTGGTTGATTGATATAATCAAATACAATTTCATCAAGCAGCGGGACCTGACCGATGGCTTTTTCAAACTCCGTCTGGCTTGTATCATTTTCCAGTTCTACGATATGTCCTGACGAAAACCAGGCTCTGAGTTCGACAAAATTGGGGTCTCCATCGAAAGCGTCGGCCGGATCGCTGACGTAGGTTTTAAATTCCTCTTTTATCGCTTCACCTATCAACTCGATGGCTACCTGATAGGGACCTTCCTGTTCTCCTTCATACACGAGTTCAATCTTCCCTGTAATCGCCGGAATCATGGCGTACAAATCAGCAATACGGGCGGTTCCGGACTTTTCGTTGTTCTTGAGCATACGCCGTTCCACAGCACTGACTATATTTTCATACCCCGAAATACCCATCCGGGCAGATACTCCACTTTTGTCGTCCACCATTTCGGAATCCCGCGCAATGAAGCCAATCCTTTCAATCAAATTGAAAATGGTTTCCGGGATATAAATTTCGGGTTGGTCCTCCGACAGCCTGGCTTCCTGCCTCGTGATTTTTTTGGCGTCTTCCAAATCGCGTGGATAATGCGTGAGAATCTGACTGCCAATCCGGTCTTTGAGTGGGGTGACAATGCTCCCCCGATTGGTATAATCCTCCGGGTTGGCGGTGAAAAGAAATTGGATATCCAGCGGAAGTCTGAGTTTGAATCCACGGATCTGAACATCACCTTCCTGTAAAATATTGAACAATCCAACCTGAATTCTGGGCTGGAGGTCAGGCAGTTCATTGATTACAAAGATCGACCGGTGGGCACGGGGTAATAGTCCGAAATGGATGACCCGCTCATCGGAATAGGGGAGTTTAAGTGCTGCGGCCTTGATGGGATCAATGTCCCCGATCAGGTCGGCGACTGTGACGTCCGGCGTGGCCAGTTTTTCTACGAAACGACTGGATCGGTGTATCCATTCTACAGGAGTATCATCACCATGTTCCTCAATAAGGTCCAGGGCATATCTGCTGATGGGCTTCATGGGATCATCATTGATTTCACTCCCTGCGACGATGGGAATATATTCGTCCAACAGGTTGATCATCTGTCGGGCTATTCTCGTCTTGGCCTGTCCGCGTAAACCGAGCAACAAAATGTTGTGTCGGGATAATATAGCTCTTTCCACATCGGGGATTACTGTCGTACTGTATCCTACTATGCCATCGAATATGGCCTCTCCGTTTTTAATTTTCCGGATCAGATTCCGGCGTAGTTCATCTTTAATCCTGGCGGGCTTGTAATCGCTCCGTTTCAGTGCTCCCAGTGTGGTTATTTCTGTTCGTTGTTGTCCCATGTAAAGGTTTAATTTCCGAAATTTTCTGTTATTCTCAAATCCTTATCTAAAGGAACCAAATAAATATCACATTGTTGTGTGACATTGTGTAATTCCCGGCCATATATTTTTGAAATTTAGCACTTCCCATAATGGATTGGAATGACCAAAGCTTACCGCATCTGCTGACCTTTCACGATCTATTCCAGGTCAGGAAAGTATTCAGAATAGTGTAATTTTACCCACTTCCTGTTTTGAACTCAACACATGGAAACAAAGTACATTATTCATATACTGAACTATAATCATGATCCCGGTGATATACTCCGTTCACTGGTTTCTCAGGTGGAACAATCAATGCAAAATATTGAAATTTGGTTGTGGGATGATGGCTCAGGATCAGAATTCCGGACCGCCCTACTGGTATTAAAGTCCAGCCTACCACAAGATTTTATAACGTGGAGGCTGGAAAATGACAACATTGGCCGGGCCAGGATGCGTCAAAAAATAATCGACCATTCGGCGAATGGCTGGATGGTCTCCCTGGATTCTGACATGGAACCTGCAAATGATTTTGTTTTCCGTATGATTTCCGATTTAACGGACCGCAATGCCATTTATGTCGGGGAGCATTATTACCCGGAGCAGCGGCCTGGAGCTAACTTTTTACTTCATTGGTATTACGGCAGAAAACGTGAGCTTCCTGCCCTGAAAAGCGATCCCTACGATCACTTTTCCACTGCGATTTTTGCATGGCATGGATTCAGGACTGGAAATATCAGTTTCTATACCCTGCTTACCGGGTATGGTCATGAGGACACGATGTTTGGATTGATGCTGGCTCGGAAAAAGATCCCCGTCAGGACTGCCGGAATGCGTGCAATCCACCGGGGGCTGAATACGCATGAAGACTTCCTGAAAAAACAACTCGATGCGGTTCACAATCTGTCAATGGTTCGATCTCAATTTCCGGAGTACCGGAGTGGTTTGTTAAAATGGGGAAAGCGGATCGGGTCGATCCCACTCCTCCGTGCCGTTCTGGTTACTGATACGGTCCGTCAAATCTGTCTTCGGACACTGCGAAAGGATCCGTCGAAATTATTTTACCTTGACATACTCAAATTGAACGAATGGCTGCAACACCAATGATCGGATTCGTTTGTTGTTCATTTATTATTTCAAAGTTCCTGACCATAGTCCGGATTATTCAATACAATCCATTTTTTCCAACTGTATGTCGTGGATAATTCGGGCTTTTGCAGTTGATACAGGATATCGAATCACAAATTGAATCATTGTGAAAATTAAAGTAACCCTTATTCAAATCGTAATGTAGAGATGACCGGAAGGTGATCTGAAAAAGGTACATCCACAATGGCCTCAGACAGGATACGGATTTCGCAATCTTTTCGGACCATTACAAAGTCTATCCTTCGATTCGGATTTACGGCCGGAAAGGAAGGATCGTGTGAGGCGGTCAACCATTCAAATTCCGTTCCGAGTCTTTTCATTTCCGGCGAATCCGGACGCGCATTGAAATCTCCGATGAGGACCAGGTTCCTGATATCTGCAAGTGAAGCTATCAGGATTTCGATCTGATGCATTCTGGATTCAGCCGATCGGTAATCGAGGTGGAGCACACCTATAGTGAACTGTTTGTTTTCTTCTACCAAAATATCCGCCAAAAGAACGGAAACGTCTTTTCCTTCTTCCAGCGGGTAAACCGGCAGCCTGAAATTGCGAATGCCGGACACGGGTAGAGCGGAGAGTAACCCCTGACCATAAGCCCCGCCCTGGTATGCGAAATGGCGGGTGAAATAATGATCCAATCCACTGATCGCACCCAATATGGCCGGCTGGTCAACTTGCCCTGATCGGTTACATACACTGTCCACTTCCTGAAGTCCAATAACATCAACCTGGGAGGCTCGTAGAAATTTTCCCAACGAATCGAGCGTAGGCTTTCCGGAAGCATTGGCGCCATGATGGATGTTATAGGTCATGATGGATATTTCCTGTGCGTGGACACTGGTCAGGAAGACCAGGATCACAGCGATAAGATAGAATGTACCGTATTTCCTCATGATCCTGGTATTTATTCAGCAGTAGCGGGGATAATGCCCATTTTTTTCATCAGAAAGGTGGCATTTCTCGTTTGTGCCACGCCCTGACGAAGTTTATAATCAAACATTAATTCCCCATCCACAATTTCACTTTCAAAATTGAAATTGCGTATAACCGGACCATGGGAATCTTCCAATTGTGCAAGGGCAATGTCATGGGTAGCCAGAATGGTCATAGCGGACTGGTCCAGGAGTCTGAGCAATACTTGTCTGCTCCCGAAAAATTTATCATCGGAATTGGTTCCTCGCAGGATTTCGTCCAACAGGACCAGGTAAGTCCTTTCCTCTTTGTCCAGTGTCTGAAAGATAAATTGCAATTTTTTCAATTCGTCATAAAAAAGTGAAGTCTGCTCCTGAATAGAGTCGGATTTCCGGAATGAAGTCAACATGCCATACAGGCCGGTGTGGAATTCATCGGCCGCTACTACACATCCGGCCAGTGCCAGGGCGTGGTTGACACCAACAGAACGTAGAAAGGTGCTTTTTCCGGACATATTGGAACCGGTCAGGAGAATGACCTGCATGGGCAGGACAAAATCAAGGGGATTTCCAATGTTTTCTTCATCCGGAATGAACGGGTGCCGGATATTGGAACCGGTAATCCCCATTTCCCGGTCAAGTATCGGAAATGTAAAAGTGGGATTGTTGCCCGCAAAAGTAGTTAGAGAAAAAATAGCTTCGAACCACCCGATTTCTTTCACCCAGTCTGTGATATGGCTGGAATGAGTGAGTGACCATTTTTGAAGCATTTTCATCACCATAAAATCGTAACCCATCAGTCCATTGAGTAGCAATCCGACCATAGGGTTGGCGCGGCTTTCCAAAAGGTCGTACCTTTTTTTGAGAATTCGGAGCTGGTGATAGATATTTGTTAGATTCTGCTGTCGGGATCGGAGCTGATCATCCTGAAAAGTGGTTTGGATCAGGACCTTAAGGGGTTCGGTGTAATAACTGATATTTTTCAGACTTTGTCCTGCACGTTGCAAAACTTGTGCGGTGGTCTTATAAAACAAGCCAGTGAGGACCAGGTTGAGCAGAAAGCCATAAAGTACCATGTTGTTGTTCCCCGTATTGATGGTCAATACCACAGAAATCAGGAAAATCACAGGAATGATCCAACTGAATATTTTGATCAACCGATACGTGCTCGCATTCATCAAGGGCTCATTCCGTTCCAGGAAGGAATCCTCTTTTTCAAATCGTACCAGACCCTGTGCACAAAATTGTTGCCGAAGATCTATATCCGCCATCAGAGTACGGATGGCTTCCTGACGTTTCAGAATTTCCCCTTTATCAAAATCCGGATTCGCCAGCCAATCGGCCAGCATTTTTCGACCCGGTTCGCTAAAACAACGGTTAATCATATGATACAATGACCTGAATCCAAAGATGTCCAGATCCGGCGTATAAGAATGTTCAATGTGAAATCCGGCACCGTCATCAAAAAAAGAGGGTCTTCGGTGGATGACATCCAATTCGTTCTGATTGATCCGAATCATATTTTTCAATATGGCCTGCCGGTTTTTGATTCCGGTGTGATGATGGATGATAATGAGAAAAAGTGCAATCATGCCGACAAGGATCAACACGGAAATCCAGGTAAATCCATTCTGCACAGACCGATATACCCACCATGCTATGAGCCCGAATATCACAAATCGCAGGAAACCATATTTCAGGTTTTTGCGTTTGGTTTCATCAAACTTAGTTTCGAGGTCCTGAATCCTGTCCTGATATTCAGTTTTGATGGAGGAAGGATGTGACATAGGCTAGTCCACAAGAATGGTGGGTTTGAGTATGATTTCAAAATTAATCGATTTGGCTATAAAGCAACTTTCATGTGCTTTCTGATGCAAACTCATGGCCAGTTCCCGATTCGACCGGGACGATATCCTTACCGTCGGTGAAAGGGTGGCGGATCGGATATCTCCGTTGCCAAATTCTTTGATTTCCATTTCCATCACCGGATGGTCTTCATATCCCAGAACCACCACTTCATGGGCGGCGCACATATGCAGAAACCACAACATATGACAGGAAGCCAATGAGGTCAGCAGGAGTTCTTCCGGGCAATATCGGTCCCTGTTCCCCCTAAATGCCGGATGGGAAGAACCTTCAATCTTATGTTTGCCAGGAACGAATGAAACGAACTCCCGATCATAAGCGGTATAGGTCATCGTCCCCGCGCCCCTGTTGCCCTGCCACGAAAGATTCAGGGTGTAAGTTTGTGTTTTACTCATGAATTTGTATTTCTATTCTTGTCCTTCAATTTACGTATCTTATATCGATCCAATATCCAGACCACCAGAAAAGTAAGGAATAAAATGCCCGCTATTCCCATCCACATTCCGAGCCAGAATGTCAATTCCCCTCCTCGGACATGAAGCCGGTAAAAAACCCACGTCATGATCAGCCATGCCGCCCCCTGAAAATAATAAAGGATATATTTTTTCAGAATCCAGTTACTTGGATTGCGTGGGAGGGCGAAAGGGGTAATATGTATAAACAGCGTAATCAGTGCAATCAAAAAGGTCAGGATAGCCCAATACAAATACGAAATACCCAATAAACCAACAGGAATTATAAAGCTGACCGTATCCATTTGCTCTTAGCGGATTTCATTCAGTAATCTGAAGGGCTAAAAATAACCAATTGATCACTAATGGAAGCAATAAATCTTATTCCCATATAATATCCACGGGAATACGGGCCATGGGCCTGGTCCAGGATTTGAGCTGTTTTTCAAGTTTAGTGCGAATGGCATCGGTAGGATTGCTGCGAAAAAGTTCAATCGTTGCGTTGAAATCCTGGCCTGTCAGTTCTTCGAGAAACTGATAGATCGGATCTTTGATCCGTGGGTAAGACACAGTCCGATATTCACTGATTCCGGCGCGTTCGGCTGCCAATGCAATGGTATGTTGCAGGTCTCCCATTTCATCCACCAGACCTTTTTCTATGGCCTGTTTTCCAGTCCAGACTCTGCCCTGAGCCACTTCATTTACTTCGTCACGGGTCATGTTTCGTGCTTCAGAAACCCGTTCCAGGAAAGTTTCGTAAATCTGGTCCACTTCCGATTGCAGGATGGCCTGCTCGCCAGGTGTGGAAGGAAAAAATGGGGTAAATGCAGCGCTGTAACGATTCGTAGTTACGGTATCCATATGGATACCTAGTTTGTCGTTCAACAGTTCTTCGATTTTGGGGAACACAATAAATACACCAATGGATCCCGTGATGGTGGTGGGTTCTGCTACGATGTACTGACTTCCACTGGCGATGTAATAACCTCCGGAAGCGGCATAAGTTCCCATGGAGGCATACACTGGAATTCCAGCCTCCTGAGTAAGCTTAAGTTCGCGCCAGATTTTTTCGGAGGCCAGTGCACTGCCTCCCGGTGAATCGATCCGCACAACCAACGCCTTCACATCGTCATCTTTTCTGATTTTACGGATCTGTTTGACGTACTGATCACCGGAGATCGTGCCAGCCGCTTCTTTGCCGTCATGAATGCTTCCTTCAGCGTATAATACTGCAATTTCATTCTCATTTGTGAGGTTCCTTTTAAGGGGCTCGGCGCGATAATATCCATCAAGGCTTATAAAATTGATTTCTTCATCCGTTGAAAGCCCGATTTTATCCCGGATGTACTGGTACATTTCATCTTCATACAGCACCAGATCTACGAGGCCGTTTTCAAGTGCCATTTGGGAATTGCGGGATTCGAACGTGTTGATCATCTGCTGGAGATCAGTGCTGTCGATGGACCGGTTGTGACTGATATCCGAAAGAATCTCACCGTAAAGGGAATTCAGGTAGGAGTTGGTTTGTAATTTATTTTCCTGGCTCATATGATCGAGCCGGAATGGTTCGGTAGCGCTTTTGAATTTACCCGCAAAATAGGTTTCAACCCGCACCCCCAATTTCTCGGAAAGACTTTTAAAGTGTGGAACGATGGCTGCAATCCCGCGCAAGTCAATGCCCCCATTGGGGAAAATCGCAATCTGATCAGATAGCGTAGCCAGATGGTATGCCCCACTACTGTAATAATCACTGTAGGCATAGATGAATTTGCCGCTTTCTTTAAATTTTTTGATCGCGTCCTCCAGGATCTCGCGTTTGGTCTGGCTGATCCTCAAATTCGAAGGTTCCAGATAAATGCCTTTGATGTTTTTATCGGTACCTGCCCGTTCAATCAATTGAGCGTAATCGTGAATGCTCAAAATTTTCGATTGGTCCATCAGACTGGACAGGGCTACATCCGAAACGTTGTTGGTCAGTTCAGGAAGAATCTGGTCCAGTTTAAGGTTGAGTACGGAATTGGGTTTCAGGGCCGGCCCTTTTGTGTCAGCAGAATAGATGGAAGAACCGATTCCTGCAAGGATCAAAAATATGACCAGTATACCCAGGACGACGCCGAGACAGGAACCCAGTATCGATTGAAAAAATGTTCTCATACAGAAAGATGTTTAATGTTTGGCGTCAGTCCCGACTGTAGGGGAGCCCCGACTTTAGCTAATATGAATTACAAAGATAAGTCATTAGATGCAGATTCTAACAAGGACTTAGACTAGATGTGCCCTTATATAGATCAATGGACAAAACTCAAACGATGAATACCTGCCGGATATTTTTTGTGCAACAGTTCTTCCAGCTTGTCAAAATCACCGGGGGATTCCGAGAATTCGAGTTGTTCGGCGTTCACGATCACAATAGGAAAAGCCTGATCCGTTCTGAAATATTCAAAATACCTATCCTGAATAGACTGAAGGTAACCAGTCGAAATCTGTAGTTCGAAAGAACGCCCCCGCCGACGAATGTTTTCCCTGAGCTGATCCACGGGTCGGTGTATGTAAAGGACCAGATCGGGTCTCCTCAGATGTGGATGGAGCGATTCATAAATTTGTAAAAACAACCTGAATTCCAGATCATTGAGATTGTTTCTGGCAAAGAGCAGCGTCTTGTCAA
This sequence comes from uncultured Saprospiraceae bacterium, assembly GCA_965652315.1. Classification (GTDB taxonomy): domain Bacteria; phylum Bacteroidota; class Bacteroidia; order Chitinophagales; family Saprospiraceae; genus Membranihabitans. The sequence continues at coordinate 30,363 of CBFGVZ010000004.1, forward strand.
AAAAATAATCTGCGAGAATCACTGGTGAAAATATATGGCCCGAGCGACTGGATTCCATCAGTTGTTTGTACCGTTCGGTCATAAAAAACAGTTCGACGGGTAGCGCGTACCGTGCCGGATTCTCGTAGAAATGAGACAAAAAAGGGTTATTGTTGAACTGTTCTAATACCAGTTCAACATCATATTTTTCAGCCAACTGCTTGCAAAAACTGGTTTTTCCACTTCCTATATTGCCTTCCACGCACAGAAATTGATATGGCCATTCGGGGATCATCTTCTCGGTTTGTAAAGTTCAATATGGCTTTGATCTGTATTTTCGGACGCTAGTTCCTTTACCGTTTTTCCCACCTGAGGGTCAGAAAAGTCCGGGGCAATTTCGCATAAAGGGACCAATACAAAATTTCGCTGATACAGATACGGATGTGGTATCTGGAGTTCCGGGGATTTCACTATCTGGTGGCCATAATATATAATATCCAGGTCAATCTCTCTTTTGGTCCATTTTTCCCGGGGTTTTCGGCCCATTGATACTTCTATGGATTTGAGCAACTGCAGGAGTTCGAAGGGGGATAACTCCGTTCTGATCTCCACGATCTGATTGAGGAAGGGGGATTGATCCGTCATCCCCCAGGCCTGAGTTTGGTAAATTTGTGATTTTTGTACTAACCTGAGCCCTCTGTTTGCCATTTGAAAGCGGGCTGCAGCCAGATATTTCCGGCGGTGATCAACATTGGAACCCAGGCTAATGAATATTCTGTCTATTGGGAACATTTAATGTTCAGTGTCAAATCTTTTATTGATGGCTGCGATATATTTCCGGATCTCAATCTTTACCTGTGGCGCCAGTAGAATAAGGCCGATCATATTGGGAAATACCATCGCCAGAATCATAGCATCTGAGAATTTGATCACGGCATCCAGGGTGGCAGCTGCACCGATAATCACGAACAATAAAAACAATACCTTGTACATAATATCTGCTTGTTGGGATCTGCCAAACAAATATTTCCAGGCTTGTAGTCCATAGTATGACCAGGACAACATGGTCGAAAATGCAAACATAAAGACGGCAAAGGTGAGAATATATGAAAAACCCGGTATCTCCGATTCAAATGCAATAGATGTCAGATCCACCCCTCCGATATGTTCACCTGTTTGGGTGAAAATGACATTGGATGTTGTATCCAGGTTACCGTATACAAAATGACCATCCATATTGAAAAATATAATGACCAGAGCGGTCATGGTACAGATAACCACCGTGTCGATAAAAGGCTCCAGCAAAGCAACCACACCTTCACTGGCCGGATGTTTGGTTTTGACAGCTGAGTGCGCAATAGCGGCGGATCCTACCCCGGCCTCATTGGAAAAGGCGGCACGGCGAAACCCGGTGATCATTACCCCGACCAGCCCACCCAAACCGGCGGATGGCGAGAATGCTTCATTCATGATCAGCTTGAATGCGGGAATAATGTAATCATAATTTACACCGATGATGATGATTGAAGCGAGAACATATACACCAGCCATCAGAGGGATAATCTTTTCGGTGACATTGCCGATGCGTTTAATCCCTCCTATGATGACAATTCCTACCAGCACTGCTATACAGAGTCCCAGAAAGCTTTTCATGAAATTACCTTCCAGATGAAACTGTGACATGATCTGAGCGACGGCCTGATTGGATTGAAAGGCATTTCCTCCTCCAAAAGAAGCCCCTACACACAGAATTGCAAAAATAACGGCCAGGACTTTTCCGAAATTTTTAAATCCAATGCTTTTAAGACCCTTTGAAAGATAGTACATCGGCCCCCCAAATACGATACCATTTTCCACATCTCGGTATTTGACTCCCAGGGTGCATTCCACGAATTTGGAAGACATACCCAGAAGGCCGGCTATGATCATCCAGAAAGTGGCTCCCGGTCCGCCCATAGCAATGGCAACTGCGACTCCGGCGATATTACCCAGACCGACCGTGCCCGAAAGAGCTGCTGTCAATGCCTGGAAATGGGACACTTCTCCTTCCCGGCCCTCGATCTTGATGGTTTCTACAATATCGTCATCGCGCGTGATCAAATCATCCCCCGGTTCGACTTCCTTTGCACCCTTTTCCACAAAATCGTATTTACCCCGAACCACCCCAATGGCGAGCGGGAAACGACGCAAGTTGACAAAACTGAAGTATATGGTGAAAAAAGATGCACCACCAATGAGTAGAATCAGAATGATCGGCACACTGATTTCCGAGGTGATAGGGATCGAGGTTAACACCAGGGCTTCCCAGGCATCCGCTACCGGTGCAAACAAATCGTTGATCCGTTTGTCAAGGCCCTGCGCCATAGCCGTTGCAGGAACGAAAAATGTAAGTAGGTAAAATACGTATTTCATCTATTTGGACATTAGTTTAAAGTGCAAATCTATAACGCAATCGGGTGGCTGAAGGGCCATTTAACCTTCGGTCAATATCCTTTATCATTCGTTAAATTGAGTTGTTCAAACATGTTCGGCGCCCGGCTGTATCCGATTTTGGGTGCAGCAAAGTAAATATAATTTATGGTTTTTGGGGAAATTTTGGTGAATATGTTTTTACTCAGATCTATATATAATATCTTTGTGCATATGAAACAGTACCAGAAATTGTTGTCCCACATACTGGAAAACGGATCTGATAAAAGCGACCGAACGGGCACCGGAACCAGAAGTGTGTTTGGATACCAGACGAGATTTGATCTGAAAGATGGATTTCCATTGCTTACTACTAAAAAGCTACATTTAAAATCGATCATTTATGAATTGCTTTGGTTCATAAAGGGAGATACCAACATCCGTTATCTCCAGGATCATGGTGTCCGGATCTGGAACGAATGGGCGGATGAAGCGGGAGATTTGGGGCCGGTTTATGGCGAACAGTGGCGATCGTGGAAAACGGCGGATGGCCGGGTCATAGATCAGTTGTCTCAGGCGATTGATTTGATCCGCCACAATCCAGACAGCCGCCGAATCATCGTGAATGCATGGAATGTTGGGGATCTGGATCGCATGGCGCTCAGCCCATGCCATTGTCTGTTCCAGTTCTATGTAAACGACGGAATGCTCTCGTGTCAGTTGTACCAGCGTTCAGCCGATGCCTTTCTGGGCGTGCCATTCAATATTGCTTCATACGCATTGTTGACGCGAATGATCGCCCAGGTGTGTGACCTGGAAGCGGGTGAATTTATCCATACTTTCGGTGATTTGCATTTGTATCATAACCATATTGACCAGGCCACACAGCAATTGACTCGTGACATCAGGCCGCTACCGGAGCTTCGAATCAATCCCGATATCCGGTCCGTTTTTGACTTCGATTTTGAAGATTTTACCCTGATCGGATACGACCCGCATCCCCATATAAAAGCGGATGTAGCGGTCTAAATTAGAACCGATCTAAATAAATCACTTTCGATCAATTCGGTTTGTTTAAAATGGACTTAATCGTACTTTTGCCTCTGTTCTAATACCGTTAAGGAAAGTTTACAAATCATTTAAAGCGAGAAAGGAATGTACCAACCATTCAAGTATATATTAGCAACGTTCGCACTCTTGCTGATTTCCGGTGACTTCATGTATGGTCAGGAGGGAAATGTGGAGCTTGGAAACAGCCTGTTCAGGGCCAACTGTGCGCAGTGTCACAACAGGGATATGAAAAGTGATCTGACGGGACCGGCGCTTGGACCTGGAATCGAAGAATGGGCGAGCTATCCAGAGGAAGATTTGTACCGGTGGATCCGGAATTCACAGGAATTGATCGCTGAAGGTCATCCTCAGGCCGTCAAGGTATGGAATGCCTGGAAACCGACGGTCATGACCCCCAATCCCAATCTTACAGATTCAGACATTGAGGCCATTTTGGCTTACGTGGAGGCGGTATATACCGGGACGCTGGGAGGAGGTGATCAGGCTGCGGAAGGTCCACAGGTAGCTCCCACAGAAGATAGTGGACTGAATAAATACTGGGTCATAGGAGGACTGGGTGTAGCCCTGGTGGTATTGGCCCTGGTTCTGTGGACGATTCTTGGAAAATTGAAACAGGTGCAAGCTATTCAGGCGGGTGAAACTCCAGATGAAAGAAGCTTTAAAGATCTGTTTACCGGTAGAACGGCCATCGGAATATACATTTTATTGTTTGTGATACTGGGCGGATATGTCACGGTCAACCGGGCGGTCGACCTCAATCGTCAGCAGGATTATCAGCCGGACCAGCCCATCAAATTTTCACATGTTACGCACGCCGGACTCAACAAAATCGATTGTCAGTATTGTCACGATGGTGCCCGGCGAAGCAAGCACGCGCTGATTCCGGCCACCAACACCTGTATGAACTGTCACCGGGCGGTGCGGAAGGGTTCCAAATATGGAACTGGTGAGATCACCAAAATATACGCTTCTATCGGGTACGATCCTTCCAGCGACACTTATATAGAAGATTATGAAGATCTGAGCCAGGATGAGGTCAAAGCCATTTACACCAAGTGGATCTCGGATCAGTATGTCGCAGACAATGAAAAAATGGACTCCAGAGGAGAAAAACTGGTGGAGGATCAGTGGAATCATATCGTGGAATCCCTGACTACAGATGTCAAAAATAAGGTACAGGGCCCGATTCCATGGATCAAAATACATAATCTGCCCGATCACGTCTTCTTCAGTCACGAACAACACGTCATGGCTGGTGGAGTGGCCTGTCAGACCTGTCACGGACCGATCGAAGAGATGGAGAAGGTCAAGCAATTCTCTACCCTGGCCATGGGCTGGTGTATCAATTGCCACCGTCAAACTGCGGTCAATTTCAATAATGAATATTACGAGATATATACACATTTCCACGAGGAGATCAAAGATGGTAAAAGGTCGCAGGTGACCGTGGAAGACATTGGAGGAACAGAGTGTCAGAAATGTCACTATTAAGTCGGAAAAGAATTTTGGAAAAACAAACTGAAAAAAGTACTCTATTATGAGTTTGAAGAATAAAGATTTGGTCTGGAACGGTATGGGAAAATCCAGGAAGGATGAAGCTTTGACTCAACAGCGGGAAGAATTTTTCAATCTTTCCATCCTTAACGATGCATCTTCCGCAGACAGTAATCCAGGAGCTGGGAAAAGCAATCGGAGGGATTTCCTGAAATACGTTGGTTTTAGTGTAGGAGCAGCTGCAATTGCTGCAAGTTGTGAAACCCCAATCCGTCAGGTTATTCCATATGTGACCAAACCCGATGCTATCGTTCCCGGAGTGGCTACCTATTATGCCTCTTCTTTCTACCGGGCAGGGCAATTTTGTCCCGTCCTGGTTAAGACCCGGGAAGGCAGGCCAATCAAAATCGAAGGCAATGGATTGTCAGCATTCGCCGGTGGCGGAACGAGTGCCCGTGTCCAGGCTTCGGTGTTGGATCTGTATGACCAAAGTCGCTATCGGGAACCGTCCAAAAAGGATGAAAACGGTAATTGGACAACCCAATCCTGGGAGGACCTGGATACAGAAATCATCGAGAAACTTAAAGGCAGTCGAAATATCCGGTTGGTGACCAATTCCATTATCAGCCCTTCGTATCTGAAGGCCATCGAACATTTCACATCGGTGTTCAATGCCGAAACGGTCACCTACGATGCCATATCCAGTTCTGCCATTTTACTGGCCAACGAAGCGGATTTTGGCAAACGCATGATCCCCGGTATGGATTTTTCCAAGGCGGATTATGTGGTTAGTTTTGGGGCAGACTTTTTGGGGACCTGGATTTCACCGGTTCAGTTCGCGAATCAGTTTGGAAAAGGCCGGAAGATAAAAGATCCGTCCAATCCCATGATGAACAAACTCGTATCGGTTGAAAGCGGAATGTCTCTTACCGGAAGTAATGCAGATCAAAAAATCCAGATCCGACCTTCAGAGCAGGGGTTGGCCATTGCCACCCTTTACAATCTGCTCAATGCGGGACCCCGGGTAGATGTTTCTGGCTCATTTGCGAATGAAAAAGCAGCAGATCAACTTCAGACTGTGGCCAATGAACTGAGAAAAGCCAAATCCTCACTGATCATCAGTGATTCGAATAATACGGCAGAACAACGACTGATCAACCGGATCAATCGTGTGCTGGGTAACTATGGTCAATCCATTTTGCCCGCCCGACCGATGTATGTAAAACAGGGAGTAGATCAGGATTTGAGGCAGTTCCACCAGGATCTGACTGGTGGTCGGGTAGATGCTGTCATCTTCCTGGATGATGCCAATCCCTTGTACGATACCCCTTATGGCCGGGAGATCGGGGAAGCCCTCAAAACAGTTCCGACCGTCATCAGCTGTCAGTATGCCCGCAATGAAAGCGCAGAAGCTTCCGGGTATCTGGCACCGGTCGACCACTACCTTGAAGCCTGGGGCGATCTCAATCCAGGGGCGGGATATTACGCTATCCAGCAACCTACCATCCACAGAATTTTTAATACGCGGAGTGCTGCGGAGTCATTGCTTGTCTGGTCGGGACACGATCTGGCCGGTGCGATTACAGCCAACGACAAGGAAACAAGGGCCTACCACGATTTCATACAATCCGTATGGCAAACAGATGTTTTCCCTTTACAGGAAAGCTACAGCCTTTTCGGATCATTCTGGGATAATGTAGTTCATGACGGATATTTTTACAGGGAAGACTGGACAGAGCCATACGGTGAGTTCACTGGCGGTACGGTCAATGGCCGGTCGGTGAGTACACCTGGAGCGGGAGATCTCGAGTTGAAATTATTTGAACCTGTCGGCGTCGGTAACGGGATTTTTGCGAACAATCCATGGCTACAGGAAATGCCGGATCCCATCACACGTGTGGTGTGGGATAATACCCTTCATGTCCCCATCCATTGGAATGGCCGGGATGATTTTGAAGTATTCAATGACCTCTCTGATGATGGTTCCCTTGTCGAGGTGACGATCGGAGAATTCAATAAAACGATTCCAACCGTTAAACAATTTGGCCAGTTTTCCAATACAGTCGCAGCCGCATTGGGTTATGGACGCAAGGTAAGTGGAAGGGCTGGTCAGGATGTGGGCGTGGATTTTTACCCGGTATTACCTGTGGATGCGGAAGGGAACATACAGTATTATGTGTCATCGGTGATGGTCAGCAACCGGGTAGGGGAGGATGACGAATTTGCGATCGTACAGTACCACCATACCATGGGTGTGACCGGCCCCGATGAAACCGAAGGAGGAAAGACCATTAATGTAGACGAAAAAGCCATTACGGATTTCTTTACCGGGTTCCAGGGCGCTTTGGTTGACCGGACCATTATCCGGCATTCCAACCTGGACAATCTTCAGCAAAGCATGGAAGACCTGGCCGAAGAACGTGCTCATGCCCAATACCTCAACGATAAAACCTTGTATCCTTCCTACGATTATGAATACAATCAGGGGCATCATTGGGGAATGTCGGTGGATTTATCAGCCTGTATCGGTTGTGGCGCCTGTCAGGTAGCCTGTATGGCGGAGAACAACGTGCCTGTAGTCGGTAAATACGAGGTGCACAGACATCACGAGATGACCTGGATGAGAATCGACCGTTATTATTATGGCGATGTAGACAATCCACGGGTGGTATATCAGCCTATGATGTGCCAGCACTGTGATAATGCGCCATGTGAAAACGTTTGTCCGGTAGCTGCTACGGTACACAGTACGGAAGGATTGAACCAAATGGCGTATAACCGCTGTATCGGAACCCGGTATTGTGCCAACAACTGCCCGTATAAAGTGCGACGATTCAACTGGCTCGATTACACGACCGCCGATACTTTCCCGGCCAATGAACCCAGTCCTTTCGGTGATGAGAATTTCTATACCGATGACCTGGTTCGTATGGTTCTGAATCCTGATGTCACTGTACGGTCACGGGGTGTAATGGAAAAATGCAGCATGTGCGTACAGCGGATTCAGGAAGGCAAGCTCAAAGCCAAAGTAGAGGGTCGAGCCCTGAAGGATGGAGAAGTAAAAACGGCCTGTCAGACAGCATGTCCCACGGGTGCGATAGTTTTTGGAGATATGAACGATGAAGATGCGAAAATCAATGAGCTGCTGGACAGCCCTTTGACGTATTACGCACTGGAGGAAGTGAATACCCGGTCGTCTGTTGGCTACCGGATGAAAGTTTCCAACAGACCTACAGAAGGACAAAACATATAAATATAAAGTTTACCAAGAAATAGACGTATGAGTGCCATTGTATCGCCGATCAGAGAACCACTAATAACCGGTAGCAAATCCTACCATCAGATTACGGAAGACATCTGTGCGCCCACGGAAAAAGCTCCAAATCTGACCTGGGTGATTGCTTTTGTGGTAGCAGTAATCTGTTTGTCATTTGGAGTTTTTTGCATCATCTGGACGATTTGGTTTGGAATTGGTGCCTGGAATCTCAACCGGACCATAGGATGGGGATGGGATATTACCAATTTTGTGTGGTGGATCGGTATTGGTCATGCAGGAACGTTGATTTCTGCCATTTTGCTGATATTCAGGCAGAAATGGCGGACAGGCGTTAACCGTGCGGCGGAGGCCATGACCATATTTGCTGTAATATGTGCAGCTCTTTTCCCCGCTATACACGTAGGGCGGATCTGGCTGGTGTTTTACTTTTTTCCGGTACCCAATACACGGGGTCCTTTGTGGGTTAACTTCAATTCGCCGTTGCTTTGGGATCTCTTTGCCATCAGTACATATTTCACGGTATCCCTTCTGTTCTGGTATATGGGACTGGTTCCCGATTTTGCGACCATTCGCGATCGCGCTACCGGACTGCGGAAAAAAGCATACAGCCTGGTATCTTTTGGATGGACAGGATCAGCCAAGCACTGGCAGCGTTTTGAATCTATGGCGCTGGTACTGGCTGGACTGGCTACACCGCTCGTCTTGTCCGTACACACCATTGTATCCTTTGATTTTGCCACGTCGGTTATACCTGGCTGGCATACGACGATATTTCCACCGTATTTTGTAGCCGGGGCTATTTTCTCGGGCTTTGCCATGGTACTGACGCTGATGATTATCACCCGTAAGGTGCTCGGACTGGAAGATTATATTACCATCGCACACATCGAATCGATGAACAAGGTTATACTGGTGACCGGTACGATGGTGGGCACGGCTTACATTACGGAATTGTTTATTGCCTGGTATTCGGGGTATGTATATGAGCAGTTTGCCTTTCTCAACAGGGCCTTCGGGATATACTGGTGGGCATATTTTGGGATGATGACCTGTAACGTATTATCCCCCCAGATTTTTTGGTTCAAGAAAGCACGCCGCAGTATTTTTGTCACCTTTTTCATGTCGATTTTTGTCAATATCGGAATGTGGTTTGAGCGGTTTGTGATTATTGCGACCAGTCTGGCGCGTGATTATCTGCCTTCCAGTTGGAGTTATTATACGCCTTCCTGGGTAGAGATCGGTATTTTTATAGGAACCCTGGGTATATTTTTCACTTTGTACCTGATTTTTACGCGGGTAGCTCCTGTGGTAGCTATTGCAGAGGTCAAATCCATCCTGAAAGGACATGGAGATCAATACCTTGAAGAGAACAGTCACCATTATAATGAGGTGATCAATGAGGAGGTGAAACAACAAAAACATACGGTAGAAGTCTAATATCAAGAAGAACGGACCATTATGGAAAACAAGAGAATTTTATTTGGTTTATACGATGATGAGCAGGACCTGATGAAGGCTGTGAAGGAGGCTCGGGAGGACCATATGAATATACATGATGTATATACGCCATTTCCGGTTCACGGTCTGGATCCAATCCTGGGATTATCGGAATCCCGTCTCCATATTGTAGGGTTTATGTTTGGGTGTGTCGGTGCGCTGACTGCATTTTTGGGGATGTCATGGATATTTACGGATGAGTGGCCATTGATTATCGGTGGCAAGCCACACTGGTCGGTGCCAGCCTTCATTCCCATCACCTTTGAGTTGACGGTTTTGTTTGCATCCATCGGAATGGTGGTAGTGTTCTATGCGATTAATGGTTTGTCTCCCCGGACCCATACAGAAGTATTACACCCCCGGATCACTGATGACAAATTCGCCATTGCCTTTGATGCGACACAGGCGACCGAATCTGAGTACGACCATATGAAATCATTTTTTGAACGAAGCGGTGCGGAGGTGCACATCAAAGAATAAAGTAAGATCAGTATGAAACGATTGATAAATAACTTCTGGGTCATAGTAGCAATTGGCGCCTATGCGTTGACGGGATGTAAACCAGCGGACGGAAATCACCCCGGTAGTGAATATATGCCTGACATGTTTCACTCTATCGCCTTTGAAGCCTATGTATATGAACATTATAATCTCAATACCTGGAGTACGCCGGAAGAATTGTACAATCATGCGAAGCCCCGGACTCCCGTAGCCGGAACGATTCCTTTTGGCCAGTTTGCAGCCATGGAGGACGGGCATTACTCCGATAAAATGGAATCAGTCGTGAGAGACCTTCCAGCCAATGGACATGTTCCGTTTTACTATCCGGCCACAGAAGCTGGTCGAACAGCAGCTATCGCGGAAATTAGGAAAAATCCATTCCCAATTACAGATGAGGCTTTGAATACAGGCAACGCACTTTACGGTATCTATTGCGGTATCTGTCACGGTGCCAAAGGAGATGGGCTGGGATACCTGGCACGGGACGGTGGCTCCTATCCGGTAGCACCAGCAGATTTGCTATCAGAGAAATTTATCGATACCTCCGCCGGACTTTTTATTTACGCCATCGTGCACGGTAAAAACGTAATGGGATCCTATGCCGACAAACTCACTACGAAGGAACGCTGGGATGTCATTCACCACATCAGGAAATTACAGGCGGATAAAGTAGGAGCCGAGTATTCTCCTGAACTCAATACTTTCGTTCCTGATGAAGCTTTTACGGAGAAACAGGCAGCGGCGAATATGGCAATGAATGCATCGATGAACGGACAAAGCGATGAACAGGGGACGGCGGAAGCGATGGAAGAGAATTCTATGGAGGAATAGCATTAGAACTGAACTATTAAAAGTCAATTGAGAAAGACAGAAACGGAAATAATGAAGGAAGCAATTCAATTTCAATTCACGAGTAAACAGAAAACCACACTGATGGGATTTATGGGGCTCGGAGTGCTCTGTATGATCATCATCTTGTTTACCGATGATGCACTGGCACCACGGTTTTGGTCCAATTTTCTGCTGAACTCCATCTTCTTTACCGGTATTGCATTTATTGCACTTTTTTCCATTTCGGCGATGGTCACCGCCTATTCGGGATGGCAAACAGTATTCAAACGGGTATGGGAGGCTTATGCACAGTTTCTGATCGTTGGATTGATCCTGATGATCATTGTGATTATCGGGATGTACGGTGGATTCCATCATTTGTACCACTGGGCGGATGCCGCGTCGGTGGAAGCCGATGAGGTCCTGCAGGGTAAATCAGGATTTCTTAACAAAGGTTTTTATACCATATCGACCCTGGTCATCGTAGGATCCTGGTATTTCTTTGCCTACAAAATGAGGGGCTTGTCGATCCAGGAAGATCAACTGCCCACCGGGGATTACTCGGCTTATACTACGCTTAAAAAATATGCGGCCGGTTTTTTGCCACTGGCTGCTGTTACATCTGCCGTAATCATCTGGCTTTGGGTGATGTCCGTGGATGCCCACTGGTATAGCACCTTGTTTGCCTGGTACGGTACGGCAAGTTGGTTCGTGGCTATGATAGCCCTGACCATCCTTACTTTACTGTATCTGCGTTCGATCGGTTATTTTCCCGATGTCAGCGTCGAACATTTTCACGATCTGGGGAAATACCTGTTTGGTTTCAGTATTTTCTGGACTTACCTCTGGTTTTCCCAGTACATGCTGATCTGGTACGGAAACGTAGGAGAGGAAACGATTTATTTTCACAACCAACGGAACAATTATCCGGTCCTGTTTTATGGCAATCTGGTTGTGAACTTTGTGGTGCCATTTTTCATACTCATGCGCAATGATACCAAACGGAAAAAGGGTACCCTGATCGTGGTAGCAGTGATCACCTTTATCGGTCATTGGATGGATTTCTTTCTGATGATCAAACCCGGTGTATTACATACATATCACGAGCTTGCGGGTCATGGGGAAGGTGGACATTCCATGATCCAGGGAGTTCAGGAACAATCCGCCCGGCTGGTTGCAGATGCGGGACATGGTGCCGAGACGGTTTCCAACTTTGTATCCGGATTTACCATTCCCGGCTTGCTAGATATTGGAGTGTTTTTGGGTTTTCTGGCTTTCTTTATGTACTTTGTACTGTTACAATTGACGAAAGCCAGGTTACAGCCAGTAGGAGATCCCTATATTGGAGAGAGTTTTCATCATCACGTATAAACCATAATTTGAGATCATGACTTTGTTGATCGGAATATTAATATTTGCTGTATTTATAATCGTCCTGATCCAGGTAAGCCGGATCACCGAAATTTCACGGTCCCTTCGGGGCGAAGAAGACTGGAAATGGGTCAATTCCAAGCGTACGGGCATTTGGTTGCTCGTATTTGGAGTCATGTTTCTGTTTCTGACTATCGCCTCAGCGGTCTATTACAAGAACTATATGATGGGCTACGGACCGCATGTGTCCGCATCTGAACACGGACATCAGATTGATAGTATCTGGCATCTGACCATGTTCTTTACCGGAATCGTTTTTGTGATTACCCAGTTTTTGCTGTTTTATTTTGCGTGGAAATACCGCGAGAGAAAAGGACAGAAGGCTTCCTTCATTCACGACAATATGAAGCTCGAACTGATCTGGACCACCGTTCCATCGATCGTGTTGGTTATTTTGTTGCTCCGTGGCCTGATTGCCTGGAATGACATTATGGCGGATGTCAAGGACGATGATGAATTCCTGGAAATCGAAGCGATGGGAATGCAGTTCAACTGGATGTTGCGGTATCCTGGAGAAGACGGCATGCTGGGAACCCGGGATTTTCGCTTGACTTCAGGGGTCAATCCGATCGGGCAATTATGGTCCGATCCCAAGAATCTGGATGATTTACAACCCAGCGAAATAGTTTTGCCGGTCGATAAAAAAGTCCGGGTACGAATCCTGGCACGGGAAGTACTGCACAGTTTTTTCCTACCCCATTTCCGTGTCAAAATGGACGCCGTTCCGGGGATGCCCACTTATTTCGTATTTACACCGTCCATGACGACGGAAGAATACCGGCAGGAGCTCAGTAAGTATCCCGAATACCAGGTTCCGGCTGATCCGGAAGATCCCACCGGACCTCAGAAATGGGAGGTCTTTGATTACGAATTGGCCTGTGCCGAACTCTGCGGATCTGGTCATTTCTCCATGCGGAAAGTGGTACGGATCGTGGAACAGGACGAATACGAAGCCTGGTTGAAAAGTCAGACCCCATATTACCTGTCTTCTATCAGAGGCAAGGAATCAGATCCGTTCAAAAATCAGTTGTTTGACTTTGAAATTGCGGAGCGCAAAAAGAATTTTGAGAATGACATGTATGAAACAATGTACAAGGAACTGGAAGAAGGAGAGAGTCGGGTGTATCAGCTCAAGAATGTCCAATTCCAGACCGGATCTGATCAGTTGAGCGAGTTATCCGTTTATGAGCTGCAGAATCTGGTTGATTTTATGAAAGAGAATGAAGATCTGCAAATCGAGATTCAGGGGCATACGGATGACACCGGTGATCCGGAAGCCAACATGACACTGTCCCAATCCAGGGCAGATCGCGTAGCTAGCTTCCTGGAGGAGGCTGGTATTCCGGCCAATCGATTTAACAGCGTTGGATACGGAGCCTCTCAGCCTGTCGATACCAATTCGACCGATGCTGGCCGGGCCAACAATCGCCGCGTACAAATTGAAATTTTGTAAAGGGTAAAAACATTTAAAAATGGCAACTTCAGATATAAAAGATTACGACCTTCAGGCAGAAGAATTGATCGAAGAACATGGTGTAGATGACCATTTTCATGCGCATCATCACGGGGACAAGTATCAGTCGGGCTTCTTTTCGAAGTACGTTTTTTCGATGGATCATAAGATGATCAGTCGACAGTTCCTGATCACAGGAATTATCTGGGCAGTAATCGGTGCAGGTATGTCTGTGATCTTCAGATTGCAGCTTGGATTCCCTGAAGCGGATCTGGAATGGCTGAAACCCCTGCTGGGTAAATGGATCAATGTGGATAGTGCAGGGATTGGTACACTGGATCCTGAATTTTATTATGCCCTGGTGACCATGCACGGAACGATATTGATATTTTTCGTCCTGACGGCCGGGTTGAGTGGTACTTTTGCAAACTTTCTGATTCCCCTCCAAATCGGAGCTCGCGATATGGCCTCACCCATCATGAATATGTTCTCCTACTGGTTCTTTTTCCTGGGAAGTATAGTGATGTTTTTCTCACTCTTTCTTAGCACAGGGCCATTTGCCGGAGGTTGGGTGGCCTATCCTCCGCTCAGTGCACTACCACAGGCATCGACCGGATCGGGAGCGGGGATGACATTGTGGCTTATTGCGCTGATCCTTTTCGTTATCAGCAATGTATTAGGCGGGGTGAACTATGTCACAACGGTATTCAATTTACGAACAAAAGGAATGACGTTCTGGCGGATGCCGCTGACCATCTGGTCTCTCTTGATTACAGCAATTGTCGGATTATTGTCGTTCCCCGTGTTGGTGACCGGATTTTTACTTCTGTTTTTTGATCGCAGTCTGGGTACCAGCTTTTATCTCAGTGAAATATTTATCGGAGGCCAGGCACTGGATCATGTGGGAGGAAGTCCTATTCTGTATCAGCATTTATTCTGGTTCCTCGGGCACCCGGAAGTTTATATTATCATTCTGCCTGCTATGGGAATTGTGTCCGAAGTACTTTCGGTGAACAGCCGGAAACCCATTTTTGGATATCGGGCAATGGTGTATTCCCTGATGGCCATTGGATTCTTATCCTTCCTGGTATGGGCACACCATATGTTTATGTCCGGTGTCAATCCATTTTTGTCCAGCATATTCTCAACCTTTACCATGATCATTGCCGTACCTTCCGCTGTGAAGGTTTTTAACTGGCTATCGACCATTTTCAAAGGAAATATACGATTCAACAGTGCGAACCTATTTGCCATTGGTTTTGTGTCGATGTTTATATCGGGAGGTCTGACGGGATTGTTCATGGGTAACTCTGTGCTCGATATCCAGATCCATGATACTTACTTTATCGTAGCGCATTTCCACCTGGTCATGGGTGTGGCGGCTATCTTTGGTATGCTCTCCGGAATTTATCATTGGTATCCAAAGATGTTTGGCCGTTTTATGAACGACACACTGGGCCAAATGCACTTCTGGGGAACCATTATTGCCGCCTATATGGTATTCTGGCCAATGCATTATCTGGGAATGTTTGGTGTACCACGTCGGTATTACAGTTTCGATACCTTTGAAGCGTTTAAAGATTTTGACGGACTCAATGAGTTTATTACTATCGGGGCCATTATCGGATTTCTGGTACAGTTCCTGTTTATAGTCAACTTTTTCTACAGTATGTGGAAGGGACGCAGGGTGACTTCCAAAAACCCTTACAAGGCAACCACACTGGAATGGACTACACCCATCGATGCGCCGCATGGCAACTGGCCGGGTAATATTCCTACTGTGGAACGGTGGGCATACGATTACAGTAAAGATGATGATGAATACGTACCTCAGGTCATCCCACTGCGGGAAGGAGAAGAGGCACATTAAAGTATCGATAACACGTATTAAGTAAGAAAATTGTGAATTCACTCCAATATAGCATCCAGATCATCCGGGAAACCGTATATGATATTGGATTATTGATGAAATTCAAACTTAGCCTCCTGGTAGTGTTTACCTCTACTTTGGCCTACATCATGGTGGGTGGATGGCAGTTTGGACTTCATTCTCTGATTATATTCTCTGTGGGTGGTTTTATGATAGCTGGAGCGGCTAATGCCATGAATCAGATTCTGGAGAAAGATTACGACAGCCAGATGACGCGTACCAGAAATCGTCCGTTGGCTTCAGGGCGAATGGCGATGCCGATTGCTATTTTACTTGCGGGATTATTGTGCGTGGGAGGTTTGTTATTTCTGGCTTATTTCAATCCGTTTACGGCATTACTGGGAGCAGTTTCGCTAATATCTTACGCCTTTGTGTATACACCATTAAAGCGGTATTCTTCGTTTTCCGTTTTTGTGGGTGCATTTCCCGGAGCGCTTCCTGTACTGGTGGGGTGCGTAGCTGTGGAGGGTACTATATCGACTTTTGCACTGCTTTTATTTGCTATCCAGTTCTTCTGGCAATTTCCGCATTTCTGGGCGATTGGATGGCTGGCATTCAAAGATTATCAGAAAGCGGGATTCAGAATTGTGCCTGTCAACGAAGACGGTACGATTCATGCTCAGATCGGGTTGCAATCCCTTATATATACATCTATGATCGTACCGGTGGTGATCTTATTTTTTATGACTGGCCTGATAGGTTTACCGGGTTTTTTCCTGTTGTTATTGGGGTCGGTGTATTTTATTGTAATGGCGTATCGCTTTTACAAGGATCCATCGGATGGTTCCGCACGTAAACTGATGTTTGCCTCACTTTACTTTTTGCCGATCATGTTTTGTGTCTTATTATTTAATAATTACGTATAACGAACAAAACAATGGAGCATATAATGACAGCAAAACCGGAACACAGACTGGGCATACATCCGCTTAAATTTGCGCTGTATCTCGGAATCGTAAGTATAATTATGGCATTTGCTGCTTTTTCAAGTGCCTATATTGTAAGGCAGGCTGCGGGCAACTGGCTCGAATTCAGGCTACCCAACATGTTTTATGTCAGTACGGCGGTCATCTTGTTGAGCAGTGTCTGCCTGCGATTGACTTCAAGGGCATTTGACCGGGAAAATGTCGGATCATACCGTACATTTATGGTGGTGACCTTTTTACTGGGATTCACATTCCTGATTACCCAGTATCTGGGCTGGATGGAAATGTATCACAGTGGTATTGATCTGAAAGGCAATCCTTCGGGATCGTTTGTTTATATCATGAGTATCGTACATGCTTTCCATGTATTGGGTGGAATCGTGGTGTTGGGGATCGCGTTATATCATGCCTTTAATTTGCCATTTGAAAGAACGTCTGAGCGACGGCTCCGCCTGGACCTGACTGGTATTTACTGGCATTTTGTTGATATTCTGTGGGTTTACCTATTACTATTTTTCATATTGCAAAGATAAATCGTTGAAGATGGCTGAAAAATTATTAGCTGAAGTGAGTGAAGATCAGACTATACCAGAAGATTGGTCGGGTGGTAAGCCGCCGATGAAGGCCAGTTTTGGAAAACTGATGATGTGGTATTTCCTGGTCTCTGATGCTTTTACTTTTTGTGGGTTCCTGATTTCATACGGTGCACTCCGAATGAGTGTCCCCACCTGGCCGGTTCCTGATTTTGTATTCCAGAGTTTTCCGGGTGGTTACACCAATATGCCATTGATTTTTGTGACGGTGATGAGTTTTGTGTTGATCATCAGTTCGGTGACGATGGTCAGGGCCGTACAGGAAGGACGCAGGGAGAACCGAAAGGGAGTTGTCTTCTGGCTGGTCATGACCATTATAGGAGGATTGACATTCCTGGGCTGCCAGGCATATGAGTGGACCAATCTGATCGCAGTGGAACACATGACCATTTTTGAGAACCCGTTCGGGACACACACCGTTGATGGCACTTACATCAATGCGGATGGCTCTGATGGGGAAAGTTTTCGAGCAGGAGATTCTTATCTGGTTCACAAAGTTGATGGAGAATGGGACTTTCAGCAGTTCAGGATTGAGTCTGGAGAAGATGCCGGTAAAATGGCACTGACCCAGCTGGGACCACAAACCTTTGGATCGCTATTTTTCTGTATCACCGGCTTTCACGGTTTTCACGTGAGTATCGGTGTTATGTTGCTGATCATTGCAGCGATCAATGCTGCCAGTGGACTATACGACCGGAAGAAAACACAATATGAGACCGTGGAGAAGATCGGTTTGTACTGGCACTTTGTCGATCTCGTATGGGTATTTGTATTTCTGGTATTTTACTTACTTTAAAAACGAAATGAATCATGGGACATCATAGTTACGAAGAAGCCAAGAAGTTTGCGTATTACGGATTGAAATTACTGGCCGTAGTAACCGTTATTGAGGTGATCATATCTTTGTTTGGGAAAGGTTACCTGGGATGGGCGGAAGCGTATTATCTGACCTGGGTGCATTATGTGTGCGGGGCTATTATTACGGTATTGTCTTTGTATAAAGCCTATTTTATTGTTTTCAATTTTATGCACCTCGGATCCGAAGCCAGGTCAATGATCCGGACTGTATTATTGCCATTGACCCTTTTGTTCTTTGCGATCATTGCTTTTATTTGGGAGGGTGCATATTGGCACAACAACCGTTCCTACATTGTTCAGCAGAATGAATTAAAATCTGAACGGGTTGTACCGGATATTCCAGCTACCATGGAAGCTGAAAGTATCAAAGGGATTCAATGACATAGTAATGCTGATTGGTTTCAATCAGTAATGTGCCAGATCATTCATGTCTGCTTACCCCGGTATTGGTAAGGCGCATAAACCTTACATCATGAGGATTGTTTTGAACCCTGACCTCCGGAAGAAAAAATTTGATCCATGAAGATGCGGAAAGATTTCCTGATTGCGCTGATCATTTTATTTGTGATACCTGTGACGGGCTATTTCGTGTTGCAAAGGGCGGCTAATGACCGAATGAAAGTTTCGGCGACACTACAGCCCAAAGACAGCATTACACAAGTAGTGGAGTTGAACTATCTGAACGATGCCGGCGTTGCCCAAACGACCACATTGAAGGAGATGCCCTATCTTCTCAAAGTGATAGCTACGGATGAGAATTTGCTGGAAACGGACCATCTGGATCATATTTTGTATATCATCAATGACCGGCGGGATCTGGCTTTTTTGTTATACGAACCGGAATTGAAGCATTCTGAGCAGGGGCGGATTATTGGCTACCATCAGAAAGAAGGGGCTGAAATCCTAAAGACTTACGGAGATATACTGCTGGTCGATGTATTCAACAGAATTCTCCAGGTATATGATCCGAACGATCCGGAATTATACGGAAAATTGTTGGAGGATATTTCTTACGCATTTCCGATGGTGGATTACCGGCTGGAAAAATTGGCAGACAATGCGAAGCAGAGCGGAAAATAAGCGACTGGAAAAACGACTGAATATTTTAGCCATTGCGGTTAGCGTCGTGGTCTTTTTGATGATCGTGATCATGCGCCGCTTCAAAATCGAAACCGGAATTGATTTTGGATTCCTACCGCCGTTCCATTCTTCTCTGAATGCCCTGGCGTCGGTGTCGCTTATCGGTGCATTGATCGCTATCCGGAAAAGGAAAGTCCACTGGCATAGGAACTTTATGATGACCGCCGTGGTATTGTCTGTACTTTTCCTGGTCTCTTATGTGACCTATCATTTGACAACACCCGAAACTCCTTTTTGTAAGGAAGGCGCCATCCGATATGTATATTTTATCCTGCTGATCACGCATATTATTCTGGCTGCAGTAATTCTACCCTTTATTCTGTTTACTCTGATCAGGGCCGTAACGATGCAATGGACCCGACACCGGAAAATTGCGCGGTGGGTATATCCGCTTTGGTTGTATGTGACCATATCCGGACCGATTCTTTATCTGATGTTGCGGGATTGTTATTAGTTTTTGCTACCTTTGAACCATGGCTGACGATCGAAAATACCGAAAGTTTTTTGTGATGGCAATTGTAGTGATCGCATTATTCCTGGCAAGTCCGGGAAGTGATCTGTTGGCACAGTGCCCCATGTGCCGGATCGGTGCTGAAACTAATATGGCCAGAGGAGGCACGGCCGGTGCTGGTTTGAATAAGGGTATTTTACTTTTGCTGGGATTGCCTTATTTGCTCGTGGGTACCCTCGGTTATATCTGGTGGAAAAACCGCCCGCGACACGAAAATTAACTTTCCAGTCTGCTTTTCCATATTATTTTCTCTCCTCAAACATGAAGTGAGAAAATCAGAGCCATTTTCAACTCCTGATATACTATTTACACTTGGTGGGGCAGTATCTACCGGATTGTCACGATCTTTTCCTGAATCATCCATCCTTTTTGTTCCTTTGAAATTCGGATTT
>CBFGVZ010000005.1:0-42245 GCA_965652315.1 uncultured Saprospiraceae bacterium
GTGGATATCGGATGGGCGAAGCTGCAGCTCAATAAGGTGCTCCGGGAATGGTACATGAACCCCCGAGGTCAGATGCCTGCATACGAATGGAATTTTTCCGACGTCAATCCACCTGTGCATGCCTGGGCTGCCTTCGAGGTCTATAAACGGGAAAAACAAACCACCGGTATAAAAGACACTTATTTTCTGAAACAAATCTTTCATAAGCTCAATCTGAATTTCACGTGGTGGGTCAATATTAAAGACAAGCGCGGAAATAATGTGATGGAAGGTGGATTTCTGGGTCTGGACAACATAGGAGTATTTAACCGGAGCGAGGAAATTCCAGGATCCGGGCACCTGGAACAGGTCGATGGTACCTCATGGGTAGCTATGTTTGCGCTCAGAATGCTGCAAATGGCCATTGAAATAGCAGTAGAAGACCCTTCTTATGAAGATATGGCGACGAAATATTTTGAACATTTTATTTTAATATCGGGGGCGCTCAACAAAATAGGGGAAAACTGGGTGGGATCCTGGGATGAGGAAGAAGGTTTCTTTTACGATCTTCTAATCAATGTAGAGCAGGATAGCTACCGTCAGATCAAGGTGCGTTCTCTGGTGGGACTTACTCCATTGTTTGCCACTTCTATACTGAGGCGAAAGGACCTGGACCAATTACCGAACTTTACCAAAGGGATCAAATGGTTCTTCGAATACAGACGCAAGCACGGGACCTATACGGTGATGGAAGAATATAAAGACGACCAGGACATTCTATTATCTCTCATCCCGCAGGAACGCGTCAGACGTCTCATCAACACGATGGCGGACCCCGAGGAGTTTTTCAGCCCGTACGGCATACGGTCACTTTCCAAAATCTATGAAAACAAGCCATATATTTTTGATGTCAATGGGAAAAAATTCCCTATAGGCTATGATCCCGCCGAATCCAGGACCAATATTTTCGGGGGCAATTCCAATTGGCGGGGACCGGTATGGTTTCCGATGAATTATCTGTTGCTTAAGGCCATCCGGGAATATTATGTGTTCTACGGTGATTCATTTCGGGTGAACCATCCTTACCAACCAGGCCAGTCTGTTACACTAAATGAACTTTCCACCTTACTGCAGAATAATCTGGTTTCGATATTCAAGACTGATCAAAATGGAGAAAGGCCTGTAAACCGATTGCACAAGGATTGGTTCAGGGACGAGCATTTCAAGGAATACGTGTTATTCTACGAGCATTTTCACGGAGACAACGGACGCGGACTGGGCGCCTCTCATCAGACAGGATGGACCGGATTGGTCGCGAACCTGATCAATGAGGTAGAGGGTAGGAAATGAAATTCTATTCGATTAATGATGCTTTCTGATAAAAAACCTCCAAATCCTGTTGTTGTCGTACCAAGCATTTATAACGCATTTCCGGATCGGGCTTCAACTGACTTTCAGTTTTGTTTGCAACAGAATCCCAAATATCCAACTGTTGATTCCACATCTATCTCTGAATTCTACTTCTTCCAATGGTATATGCTCCCTTGCACTGACCTACAAGGGGGCATACTCCCTGGATATAATAAACGAAAAAATTAGGATTTTATCCTTATAAATGCCCTTATACCTGGTCCAGTAAAACGGCAGAATTGGTGAATAGTGCACCCACTATTAAAAAACCGGCGTGGTCAGTGAACATATCAACAGGGGATTGTTGAATCATTAGTTTTAGCAAATCGAAATTTTAATAAAAACCCAGTTTTTGATATGATCATATTCCAGACAGATTCCACTTTGGTGAAAAACTTTGACAACTGGATTCTCAAAATGATTTCTCGAGCCGGGGTTCCCGAATCCAGCGTGGAATTTGTTCATTTTGGGGTCTTGTTCCTGCTCCTGTTGGTATTGATTTTTGTTATCACGCCCACTATTCGCCGCATGATCAATAATTTGCTCAGTAAGTGGGCTGACAGATCCTCAACTAAGTTTGATGATTTCCTAATACAGAATAAGTTTGCCTGGTATCTCACCCAGTTGATTCCGGTGATCCTGGTATCGATGGCGATTCCTGTTCTCCTTCAGCATGTGCCATCGTGGATCCCGGTGGCTTCAGCATTATTAAATGCATTCACGGTACTGCTCACCATCTGGATTATTAGTTCGTTACTTCGGGCGCTGCTGGATTATGCCCGAACAAAAGAAAGCCTCTACGATAAGCCGCTGGAATCCTATCTGCAAGTTGTGATGATCATTCTGTACATCATGGGAAGCATACTCGTATTCTCCATCCTGACCGGGAAGTCGGTTTTGACTTTTATCACTGCCATGGGTGCTGCATCGGCTATCCTGCTTTTGGTTTTCAAAGACTCCATCATGGGATTTGTGGCGAGCATCCAGGTGGCCACCAACGACATGGTCCGCATCGGGGATTGGATCGAAATGCCCAAGTACGGAGCGGATGGCGATGTGATCGAAATCACCCTCAACACAGTCAAGGTCAGGAACTGGAACAAGACCATCACGACCATTCCTACTTATGCCCTGATTTCAGATTCATTCATCAATTGGCGGGGCATGCAGGAGTCAGGGGGACGGCGGATCAAGCGTCCTATCCATGTCAAAATTTCCAGTATCCGCTACCTCACGAATGAGGAAGTGGAAGAATTAAAAGAAATCGATTTGCTCAGGCCCTATATCGAACAACGCCAAAAGGAAATCGAGCAATTTAACCGGGAGAACGCACCGAACCGGACCAATCCAGTGAACGGCCGAAATCTGACTAATGTGGGATTGTTCCGGCAATACATTGAACTTTACGCCCGGTACAGGCCGGATATCAGAAAGGATATGTCCTTCATGGTCCGACAGCTCAGCCCCACACCAGAAGGATTACCGATAGAGCTTTATTTTTTCACCGACACGATCAAATGGGTGGAATACGAAGGCATCATGTCCGACGTGTTTGACCACTTACTGGCCGCCATCAAATACTTTCATCTGGAAGTATTCGAAAATCCGGCCTCCGATGACGTCCGGCAACTCCTGTCACCAAAGGTGTCGCCTGAAAAGGGGTGAGTAGCGGCCGTTGGCCGTTGGCTGGGATGTAATTGTTGAATGAGCGGAAGAGTCAAATTACATTACAAAGGATTATATATATTTATCGGATCATCATAGGCCACTTCATCAAGATTAAAATTTTGGCAAATTCTACAAACACACAAAGATCCGAGCCGTTCGATCTCTGTAAGGTATTCAGCAATTTCGTCGTATATAGTCCGTTCACCAAAAGGTGAAATTCTGGGGATTTCACCAAAGCACATTATCCCGAATTATTCATCACATACAGTCTGAAAAAGATGCATTATATTGAATACCAATCTAATATTGTTTCAATGCAATTCCCATCTCCGGTCATTGGAGATAAAATCCAGTTTTTCCCGGATGCGATCCAGCAGGCTGGTATTCGCCGCTTCTTCCATCTCCCCTTCCCACAAAGGGGGTTGACCAGCATCGATCCAGGCCGAATACCACACCGACCCTACCGCCCGGATTGATGCCATCCACCGTTCCTCTACCATCCCATCCATCAGTTCCATGTAAGCCCGGGTCAGTTCCGGGCACTGAATCCGGACCAGACTGTTCCCGCGTTCTTCATAGCAGTAATGATCCTGAGCAGGCACTATTTTCCGGGCCTGAATTTCCTTGGCCAGAACTTCCCCGACCAAATTATAACTTTCTCCTACCACGTTCCAGATAAAAGCATGGATATCCCCGATATATGTCGCCCGGCCTACCAATGAATTAAAATGAGACGTCTCGTACAATTCCGGAATCCGGCTTTCCCAGAACGCATGAATACCGATCTGGTCCGTGAATTGCCCGTTGTAGTTGCTGGTCGTGTGAAGTGGTACATGTGCATCAGCCACGTAATGCCCGATATCCGCGCAGATCCGTTGTACTACTGACAGGTTTTTCACCGCCAT
The DNA here is from genome assembly GCA_965652315.1 of uncultured Saprospiraceae bacterium. Taxonomy (GTDB): domain Bacteria; phylum Bacteroidota; class Bacteroidia; order Chitinophagales; family Saprospiraceae; genus Membranihabitans. Next base: position 3,963 of record CBFGVZ010000005.1, read on the forward strand.
CGCTTCTACCAGTCGACCATACAAACTTTCCACATAATAAGGTACGATACCGTGCGTGGTCAGCGAATCATAAAAAAACAACCGGCCACTCTCTTTTGGGTACAAAAACGGAGAGATCATCAAAAATGAATCCGCTGACGCCGCGTATATCTCCTGACGAAGTGCGAAGGAATCTATGGAAAAATCTATGCGGTCCGTCCTGAAAGTTATTCTCCCTTCCTTCAGGACCTCCGGGATGACCTGATTCACCACGTCATTTTCCCTCCACTCCCAGTATCCCCGTATCATCCGGTCCGTAGTGTAATCGCGGGAGAGTAGGCAGGAATCCCCCTCGTACCACCGGTCCAGATCGATAAAATGGCGAGGACCTTCGCCTTCCGCAGCATATCGTCGCCGATCCGGATCGACCGCATGGACTTCGAGATACGTGATCTGTGATTTGAAAAATTGATTGAGTGGTGGCGGGATGGTCAGAGCTGCAAAGAAATTGATCCGGCGATGCGCATAAAAACCCCAGTCTGAATACTCAAATGAAAAAGCGATCAGACAAATTAAAAAGAAAAGGAATCCCGATCTACTGTACTTTATGTACTTTTCCAAAGTCCTTTAAAGATACAAAATGTTCGTATCCCACAAAAACCTTTTGCATCAACAGGTGCTGAGTCAGAAAAATGGTCTCATCGTTGACATCTGTATAATAGCGTTCGACCTGTTCCGGTCGGGCGGATTCCATCTGATAATCGATCCAATCGACCGGATAGAATTCCAGTTTCTGAACCTTTCCCTTATCGTCCGTAACGGTGAGCCGGCAAAACGGAATGGCCGAATCCAAAACAGTCCGTTTATCATCCGGCAGAACCGCTTCCGCCGCCAGATCATTGAGCAATTCCTGATAGACAGACAATATATAAGGATGCACCTGAGCTTTCTCTCCATCGGGTAGATGCAAAGGCGCAACGAGATAGCCTTCTGTTGATTTTTTCAATTCAAAGCTGTGTTCCTGTTGAGTGGGGTATTCCAGTAGCAAAGATTGTATCGCATGAACTGGCTGGAACATTCGTCGCGATTTCCAATCCAATTCGCTCATGATGTATCGCGATCGCAAGCTCCCCTCGAAACCCGGAATATTGACGATCACCGGCCATTCCGATCCTTCCCGGATCATAAAAGTGCCGCGTTCATCCGGTGTCACTCCACCAACATAATAGGTCAGTATTGATTCGCCGTTTTTCCTTTTTAGATCAAATCGGACTCCATTGCTCCCCAGGTCCCGCACTACGTTCTCCAGTGCGGAAGAAGGAATCAACGCTGAAACCCGCTGGTTGTGGATCGTGGCCAGCAGGTTGTTTACGGCATGCATCCGGGCCGGTTCTCCGTTAACGGTCCAGCCTTTACTCCCCCGGTCCAGCTTAACCAAATCTCCGTTCCGGTTCAGAATATCGATATGGTATATTTTACTGGTATCAGTCACATGGAGGATCAGATCTTTCTGATTTTGTTTTTGATCCGCTCCCCGAATCTGCCAAAAGGCCAGACCCGCCAGTAGGACCACTCCGATCGTAATACCCAGTTTTTTGATCATATCCGTCCATATTTTCGTTTTCTCCCATATCGCCAGACCAGGGATATTACCAGTACAACCACGATGGGAAATACCGTATTAACAGCCTGCACCCAGGCTTTGTTCTCTGCCACCTCCTGCTGATCCAACAATCGCATTTCCAGTTTTTTGGCACGCAAGGGTAGAATGGTCTGCATCCCGGTCATATATTCCACAGCATTGTTGAGAAAAGATTTATTGTCAAAGGTATAATTTTCATACGGATCAAATCCAAGGGGTTGTGGTTGCCTACGCTGAGGATCAAATCCATTGCGGGCGATGTCCCCATCAGATACAATCAAAATCTGCGTAGGAACCGAACTTCCCCGAAAATTCAGTCCAAGTTCATCCAATCCCTCGCTCATCGAAGCACTGACCCGGTTCTGATACAATGACTCAAATTCACCTTCCACCAGGTAAGCCATCACCAGGTCCGAATGATTGAACGCGGAAAGGTCGGGCTCATACCGGACGATATCCAGGGTCACGTCCACCGGATTGAACTGGTACCTGGCATACTGGCCGGCTGACAACAGCGGGACTTTCCGGGTTGGAGATTCCAACGGTTCCAGTACGGAGGCGTACTTCAATTGTATCCGGTCCAACCCACGGGTTATGGGGAAATTTTCATTAGGGATGGCCGCCAGGTAATAGTACCAGGGGAATAATTCGTACTGATTTTCCCCACCCATTTGTCCGACGATCATTGGTCGTCTGGTGTGCTCCATGCTGAGAATGAGGTTGGATTGAATGCGGATGCCGTACCTAAACAGAAGGTCATCAAGGTTGAGGTTGTAATCCGTGCTTACATAATGCCCATTCAGACGGAGACTGTCCTCGCTTACCCGCATTTTGTCTATCAAAAATATCAGTTTCCCACCCCGCATCAAGTACTGATCTATTTTAAATTTATCCTTCTCAGAAAATGGTAGGGTGGGACGGGCCATAACCAGTACATCGATTTCCTGGGGTATAGCCACTATGGAATCCAGGTCCACACGGCTGGTATTAAAATATGCATTCAGACTTCGCTCCCAATCCGCGGTTTCGGCCGCATTGAGCTCACCCTGGCCGGCTGTAAAGACTATATTTTTCTTCCTTTCCTGAAACAATCGCATGAGCGCGCTGGTGAATTTATATTCCAGCATGGCAGTGGACCGGGCAATGGTCTGATCATTGGGAATACCGGCTCGCTCCGCTTCGAGTAGGTTCACGTAAACCTTTTTCATACCAAACTGGACCAGGGCATATGGGAAAATCAATTTTTCCGTTGATTCCTCCCGGATAGTCAGGCGAATCGGTACGAGTCCATTCTTGACAAATTCCTCCCGCCGGCGATTGATGTCCTCTACCGATCCCACTGAAGGGTTGTCGTAACGAACTGTGATGTGAGGATTTTCCCGGCTCATCTGGGTAAGGATATTGCGCGTATTCTTTTCCAACCTGGTAAATATGGCTGGAAAGTCCCCGGCGAGATACACCGTGATCATTATGGGCTGGTTGATGGCCTCAACCAGATCAAGCGTGGTTCCGGAAAGCGTAAAACGCTGATCATCGGTAAAATCCCATTTCGGATTCCAGCGTTCGGCCAGAATATTCACGGCCACCAGTCCTACCAGAATCATGACGACACCCCACAGATTTCCCAGATATTTCTTCATTGGTACCGAATGTTTTGAATCCGCCACCAGGATAACTGGCCAAACAGATAGGTGAGCGATAGAATATAGACGATGGAAGACAGGGAGATCAGGCCCTTGCCCATTTCTTCGTAATGGAAATCAAGTCCCAGATACTGCACCCAATAATCCCACACACCGTAAAAAACGGGCAGACTGCTGATCAGATAGAACGCCCAATAACATACAGCGCACAATGTAATTGCCAACATCAGTGCCGTCATAGGAACTGGTGCCACGGATGAAGCAAACAAGCTGATGGCCGTGAATACCAGCACCAACATCCACAGCCCGATATAACTCCCGGCAATAGCCCCAAGATCCACATTACCGATCGGATTGGCCAGATAATATATCGTCACGATATATAATAAGGTGGGCAATAGCCCGAGGGTTACTATGATCAGCCCGCTCAGAAATTTGGCCAGGATAATCTGAAATGTTGTTACAGGCCGGATCATGAGCAGGTCCATGGTCCCCCCGGCCAATTCTCCTGACAAAGATTCCATATTGAGAGCAGGAATCAAAAACACCAGTAAAACCGGCGCATAGTCGAAGAATAAATCCAGTCCGGCGTAATAACCGTCGAGAATTCCAAAATCGGGAATATACCAAAGCAACAATCCAAGGATCAGGTAAAAAATGATCAGAGAAGTGACCGATCCCAGCGAACTAAAAAAACGACTGACGTCTTTGCGTATGATAGACAGTACTGGACTCATTGGGTCAGTTTTTCAAAAAGTGAAGCCATGCTGGATTGTTCCACTCTGCTTTCGAGAAGAGCTATGCGGTGTGCCACCGTCCAGTCATATAAGTCGTGGCGCATATCCTGTGCGGCCCGGGCTACCAGTCGAAATCGATTCCCTCCGAGGGGTTCTGCATATTCCAGGGATTTGATATCCCGGAATTGTTCTGCTGAGGGTTCCGGGGTCAGTTCTGCGATGATCACCTGCCGGCCATCCATTTTATTCTGCAGCGACCTCAGCGAATCCAAAGCCTTCAACTCCCCTTGATGGATAACCAGCAAACGGTCACAAACCTGTTCCACTTCCGAAAGAATGTGAGAACTAAAAATAATTGTTTTATCCCGGGCCAGGTCACGGATCAGTGCGCGAATATCATTGAGCTGATTGGGGTCGAGTCCGGATATGGGTTCGTCCAAAATCAGAATATCAGGATCGTGAAGGATGGCAATTCCCAAACCCACCCGCTGACGGTACCCTTTTGAGAGCTGCCCGATGCGTTTATGGGCTTCCCGCGTCAGTCCGACCTGGACGATGGTTTCGTCAACCCGTTCTCTGCCTGTTTCGTGTATCCGGGCATAAAATTCCAGTGTTTCCCGCACGTACATATCCGGATACAGTGGATTGGTCTCGGGCAAATAACCGATCATACGCCGGGCTTCCCGGGGCTCCTTCCAGATATCCAGATCCCCATACCGGACCGTTCCGTTATCGGGCTGCAGCAAACCCGCAATCATCCTGAGGGATGTGGTCTTCCCGGCTCCATTGGGTCCGAGAAAGCCCAGCACTTCTCCCCTATGGGCGGTAAAGCTCAATCCGTCCACTGCCGTCTGATTCCCATATCGTTTTGTCAGGTTTTCAACCGTAATACTCATCTTACTTTTGCGGGTTATTGTCTTCCAGTTGACCGATGGCTTCGATAAGTCCGCCCAGTGACCAGGCATCTTCCACCCGAAAATCACCTATCTTCGTCCGTCGTAATTCGCTCAGATAGCCACCGCTGTTAACTAAACGGCCAAAATCGTCCGCAATTGCACGGATATAAGTTCCTTTGGATACCGCAATTCGAAAGGCCAGATCAGGGAAATTATCAGGCTCCAGATCAAATCCATAAACCTTCACTTCTCTTGATTTGATCCTGACCTCTTCTCCCTGGCGTGCCAATTGGTACATTCGTCGGCCATCCACTTTCACAGCAGAATAAATAGGAACCTTCTGCGTGATACGACCCGTCAACCGGGCACGCGCATTCTCCAGGTCTTCCGGCCGGATATGATCCACCGGATACCGTGCATCGAAGTCCATTTCCAGATCAAAAGTGGGTGTCGTAGCTCCCAGACTGATCACTCCGGTATATTCCTTCGGCAGGTCCTGGTACTCTGAAATCGATTTGGTCCGGGCTCCGGTACAGATGATCAACAGCCCCGTGGCTAGTGGATCCAGGGTACCTGCATGTCCCACTTTATATTTCCTCACCCCAAGCTTTTTCCGGATCGCCCCGCGAAGTTTGGCCACTACGTCAAAGGAGGTCCAGTGGAGCGGTTTATCCACCAGAAACACCACCCCCTCACGAAGTGCTGAAATACTCCATTCCTGCGAATATTGAATCATATCATATAATGTAAACCAATCGCAAAGATACCGGCTAGGACGCAGTAAATAGTGAAATAATATAGTTTACTGCGCTTCACCAGCCCGACCATCCACCGGCAAGCCCACATTCCGACCAGGAAAGCTGACAGGAAGCCTGCGATCAGCGCCGTCCAGGAAGTTTCTACCAATATGATGTCTTCTGTGATCAGATCTTTACAAATTTTGCCAAATATCAAAGGCACGACCATAAGAAAAGAAAATCTGGCCGCTTTCTCCCGGTCGATACCCAGTAGTACACTGGTAGAAATCGTGGCCCCGGAGCGTGAAATTCCAGGTAGTATGGCTACCATTTGGGCGACGCCGACCCACCAACCACGCAGCGGGGAAACGTCCTTCCCCGTCTGGGTTGCTTTATCGGCCAAAAGTAGCAGTCCTGCAGTTATAAACAGGCAAATCCCGACCAATAACAGTTGACCGGTAAACATCGAGTTGATTTGTTCTTCGAACAACAGGCCTACAAGCACTGCGGGAATCATACTAAGCAGGATCGCCCAGGTAAATCGTATGCTTGAAGGTGTCCTGTACACGAACAGATCCATCAGAAGTTCGCGAACGTCTTTCCAGAAAACGACCAGCGTAGCAACAGCGGTTCCAAAATGCAAAATAACCGTAGTAAGAAGACTATCACTACTCATATAGTCATCCCCGATGAGCACCTTTACCATCTCAAGGTGTCCGCTGCTACTGACCGGCAAAAATTCTGTCAGGCCCTGTATGATGCCCAGGATTATTTTCTGCAGAATTTCATTCATTCAGTTCTGCCTTCTTATTTTCTGAAAATTCCGATGACCGGTAACACCAGTCCGACCAGGATGATGATGGGTGCCAGCGTAATCCGCCGAAAGGAATAGATGATATCCGGATCCCAGGTATCATCATCCGGCATATGACCGCCATTCATCAGGAACATCCCCAAAATAATCAGCACACAACCACCGATTATAAACAGATAATGCTCTTTACTGAACAGGAAATCGGTGTAGTGCGTGAATGCATTGGGCTTTGAAGTGGCTTCACGCCGTCGTACGGGTGCTTTCCGCCGGGCTGGTTTACCACTTTTGATCACTTTTTTCTTGCTCTGAGCAGCCATATCCGAAATTTTTGTAAAGGTAGAATTATTAGACTAAAAAACCAGTACACCCACCTCATATTTCATCCCGGTATTCAGAAGAAGGCTTTCGTGGATCTTCCGGTACCTGATCTGTAGTGAGAAATTATACCTTCTTTATTCGGTAAGACCGATCTCCATTCTCCTGAAAGTATTTAGAACAGATCGCTCATATTCCGATGTAGATATTTATTCACCACAAATACCGTACTCAGTGACTGGATCAATAATCCGAGTACCAGAACGGCTGCCATAATCAATAAAGTACTTTGGAGGTTGAAAATGGTCAGGATAGATGGATACGAGCTATAAATATAATATCCCAGTCCTGCCAGTGCTGCGATGGCTATCAATCCACATATCAGACCGTAAATCAGACTTTTAGATAGGAATGGCCGGATTATAAATCCCCACCTGGCTCCGACCAGTTCCATTGTTTTGACCACGAACCGGTTAGCGTAAAGCGAAAGTTTTATTGTATTGTGAATGAGGAAGACCGCAATGAGCAGAATGAGGATGCCAATAATCGTCATGCCCCAATTCACCAGATTCATATTGCGAATAGCTGTGTCAAAGAGTTCATCCTGAAAATATACCTGGTTGACTCCAGAACTCAGACCCAGGATGGCTGATTTAAGAGAATCGACTCTTTCCTTCTGCACGTCTTCTGCGTTGAGGTTGAGAACGATCATATCCTGCAGTGGATTGGGAAAATCATCGTCCAGGAAATCTTCCCCAAATTCTGATTTCAGGTCCTGGAATCCTTCTTCCTTGGTAATCAGTCGAATACTCCCTTCCTTGATCCCATCCATTTTCTGGATCGAAGCCATGATTTTTTGGGTTTCATTCTGGCGAATATCACGGTCCAACTCGATCGTCAGATTCACATTCTCCTTTAGGTAATCGATCAACTCCTTGGAATGAAGCCAGGACAAACCGAGCAGCCCGGCCAGGAACAGGAGCAACGTCACGGACACATTGGAAATCCAGTAATTGGGTTTGGGGCGGTACTTGGTTTTGTTGTATTTTTCTGCCATAGTATTCAGGTCTGATAAGCAAATATAATATATTAAATTTAAAAGTAATGTATACCTGGTTTAAATTCTGTGTCGGGAGACGGCATATAGAGCGAAGGCGATAGCTGGAGCCCCCCTTGCTTCTTACTTTAATATTGGAACCTTCGTGAACTCTGCAATTCCACCCTCAATAATAAAATTACTCCATACCTTTGGCCGCACAACAATCCATTTTCACCATGAAGCGACAAGCAGAATCAGTCGAACAGATCCTTCGAAAACTAATTTCTTTTGACGTCCTCGGAGGACAGAGTAATATTCCAATCGCGCACTGGATTCGGGATTATCTGGCAGATTTTGGACTCGCTCCCCATACTTTCACGGAAGAGAGCGGTAAAAAAATGGGCGTTCATGTTCGCATTGGCCCCCCTGTGGATGGGGGCATTATACTTTCGGGTCATACCGATGTGGTCCCGGTTGAAGGTCAGGACTGGAACACGCACCCATTTGAACTGGTGGACGGGGGCGATGGGAAACTTTATGGACGGGGGAGCTGTGATATGAAGGGCTTTTTGGCCTGTTGTTTGTATCTCATTCCTGAAATGACCCGGGCCAAACTTCAAAAACCGATTTACCTCGCATTTTCATACGACGAAGAAATTGGTTGTCAGGGCGCTCCGGCATTGATCCGACATATGCAGAAAACTTATTCCGAAAATCCGGCTTACGCTATTATTGGAGAACCGTCTATGATGGTTCCTGTGATCGGGCAAAAAGGGATTTGTGTACTGAGAACAGTCGTCAATGGATCTGCAGGTCACAGTAGCCGGATCCGGCAGGAAGTGAGCGCCGTCCACGAAGCCGCACGACTGATTAACTGGATTGGAGACAAGGTTACAGCATTGGCAGGTTCAGATCGGAAGGACAATCGGTTTGACCCACCCTATTCTACAATACATGTAGGCCTTGTCCGAGGTGGGATTGCGCCTAATGTGATCGCTGACCATGCCGAATTTGAATGGGACATCCGGGTCATACCGGGCGATAGCGTGCAAGTTTTGCTCACAGAATTCCAGGCGTTCTGCAATGATCGTACTACCGAGCTGCGAAAAATATTCCCTGATTTTGAGATCACGACCACCATGGAACATTCGCCTGTACCACCACTCGACACGAGTCCGTCCAGTTCTTTTTTGAAGGAGGTGCAGAAGTGGACCGGTTGCAATAACTGGGAAACAGTGGCTTATGCCGCCGAAGCCGGTCAATATTCGGAAGCGGGTTACGAAAGTATCATTTGCGGACCGGGTAGCATCGCTCAGGCACACCGTGCAAATGAATTCATCGATAAAACACAACTGGAAAAAGGATTGGAAATGTTGAGGAAAATGATTAGCGATTGCTCAAAGTGAGACTGTGTAATTACATGGCTATCAGAAATAACATCATATCAAAATTGATTAAATCAAACATTAAAATATAGCCCTGGCAGTTGTATTATAGCTCAACGTTATTGGTTCCCTCGTCAAAGAAGGCTACAGCACCTGTGATCGTTGATTACATTCGGTTATGCTCACATCTATACACAGCAAATACCATGCATTATCCGAAATAAGTACTTCTCCATTCTCAACCCGTCATGCGTGGATTAATACTTTATTCAGCAACTCTGTAACGTAGACCGTCAATGGTATACCGTCAATCTAATTCATTTGCCATCCGGGTATTTATCCGGATCAACCTGATGTAACATATGAAGTATTCCGGCGACAATATCCTCAGTATTGGGTTTGGAGATATAATCGCCGTCATCCCCATATGCCGGCCGATGTTCACGGCTGGACAAGGTACGTGGAGGTAATTCCAAATGATCAAAAAGATGTTGTTCGGAAATACTCCGCTCCATCATGTATGCTGTTCCACCACCCGGCACATCCTCATCGACAAAAAATACCCGGTTGGTTTTCAGTACCGATTGACGGATGACCTGATGGATATCAAAAGGCATCAACGTTTGCACATCAATTACTTCAACTGAAATGCCATATTCACTCAGAAAATCAGCCGCTTCCATGACCAGCCATAAAGTAGCACCATAAGAGACTACTGTGATGTCTTGGCCTGAACGGATGCATTCGGCCTGACCGAGTGGAACCGTATATTCCCCGATATTATCCGGCAATTTTTCTTTGACTCGATATCCATTGAGCACTTCAATGACGATTGCAGGATCATCGGATTGCAGAAGTGTATTGTACATACCTGCTGCCTGAACCATATTGCGTGGTACACAGAGATGAATACCTTTCAGGGAGTTGAGCAGCATTCCCATCGGAGATCCGGAATGCCAGATTCCTTCCAGTCGGTGCCCCCGGGTCCGAATAATCGGTGCGCTGACCTGGATGCCATCCGTGCGGTACCGCAATGTAGCCAGATCATCGGAAAGCGGTGCCAATGCATAAATTACGTAATCCAGATATTGGATCTCGGCGATGGCTTTAAGCCCCCGCATCCCCATCCCGATGGCCTGTCCCACAATAGTCCATTCCCGGATGCCTGTATCAAAAATCCGGTGTTCTCCATATTTATTCTGCAACCCTGCAAACCCCTGATTCACATCCCCCAGTTTACCGAGATCTTCCCCGAAGGCAAATAAATCCGGATATTTTTCAAAAGCCTTGTCGAAAAAATGATTGATCACCTGATATCCTGTCAATGTGGGGCTTTCACTGGAAAATACCGGCTTTACTTCCTCTACCTTCATGGGAGACAAATCGCTATCTGAGTACAAATTGGTCGATATTTGTTCATCGAGCATCGACATCCTGACATCCAGCCATTTACTCAACCTGGGGTGATCGATTTTCTTAAGTGCCAGTTCATGGCTGATCTTTCTTCCGGCTGCAACGATATGGGACAAGCGGGGATATTCCAGGCTGTTCATTTTATCGTATTTCTCCCGGATAGAAGACGGTTCTCCATTGGCGCGATAGATTTCCCGAACGATATTCGTAAATTCTTCTTTTTCTTTTTTGATCCGGGTCATCAGCTTGTTCCAGGTCTTATTTTTCACTTCCCGCACATGCTTCACCGCTTCCTTTTTAAGATTCTCCAGCTCTTCATTGGAAGCCAACCCGTTCTCTACGATCCATTCCTGAAATTTCAAGATACAATCGTTCTCCGCCTCCCATTCAAGTCTTTCCCTGGATTTGTACCGTTCGTGAGAACCGGAAGTGCTGTGACCGAGGGGCTGCGTCATATCCATCACGTGGATCAATGCCGGTATATGGTCCTCACGGACACGGGCGATGGCTCGTTCGTACAGCTCTACCAACCCTGGGTAATCCCATGCTTTGGCGGTATAGATCCGAATACCATTTTTATTTTCATCGATCAGAAAACCTTCCATCGCCCTCGAAATGCTCTCCTTTACGGTTTGATATTTCTTAGGCACAGAAATCGCATAACCGTCATCCCAGATACTGACTGCCATGGGAAGCTTCATCACAGCCGCCGCGTTCATCATTTCCCAGAAGGGTCCTTCAGAGGTACTACCGTCTCCAATAGTGAAAAAGGAAATGCCTTCACCCTTATCGTTTAGTGGGTGATCTGCCAACTCAGGTGTTTCTCGAAACTTCCTGGATGCCAGGGCAATACCGATTCCCCTGGCCACTTGTCCCGCAGTGGCAGAAATATCCGAGGATACGTTGTAGGAATTCTTCAAATCCTTGATCATTCCCTTTTCATCCACGAAGGGCGTGGCAAAATGGCTGGCCATCTGTCGGCCACCTGAAAAGGGATCCAGTTGGCTGTCAGCATAAACCTGTGCGAAATAACCTTCCAGGTCAGCTTCTCCGATGGCGAACATAAAGGTCTGATCCCTGTAATACCCTGTACGAAAATCACCTTTTTGAAAGGCCCGGGCCATAGCCACCTGCGCTACTTCCTTACCATCTCCACTAATTCCAAATTTTGCTTTGCCGGTCAGTACTTCCCGACGCACCATGATCCCGGCTTCTCTGCTTACGCAACAGATCCAAAAATCGTGTAATACCTCCCGAATGTATGGCTCGGTGTCTGTAATCAGTTGATCCACACCGGTATTCGCGATAAAATTGTTCATGTTTCTGCGTTGAATTCGCCTAAAATTAGAACTAATATGGGAGAATCCAAAATGAAATTTTCTCATCTACCCTGTTCAAAAGACACAATAAAAATATATAACACCCAGTTAGATAACCGGTTGCAGTACCTGATCAGTATAATCTGCTTTTTAACTTTTATTTATCCAAACAATCTTTTTAAAAGTCTGTTCAAACCATGTATATTAGCAGCTACTTTATTAATTCATATAAATCATTAAAAATGAAACATATTGCACTGACATTGTTGTTGGCGATCGGATTCATTTCCTGGGGAATGGCTCAAAGCGAAGCAGCACCAGAATCCAAAACCAGTTTGAAGTTTGAAAAAACAACGATCGATTACGGAACCATCGAACAAGGGTCAGATCCGTACAGAGCATTCGTATTTGAAAACATAAGTGATGCACCAGTGGCGATCAAAAGTGCAAAAGGTTCCTGTGGATGTACTGTACCGGAGTACCCCAAAGAGCCCATTATGCCCGGTCAGAAAAGTGAAGTCAAAGTTCGTTACGACACACAGCGTATCGGAACTTTTGGTAAAACGGTTACGTTGATGACGACCAATGATGAGAAAATCGTGCTCAACATCAAGGGGAAAGTTTACAAAGAAGAAGACAAGAGTGTACCTACTCAGGATCAAGCTGCATTCTAACAAATCTTAAGGTTAATACAGTAAAAAACCCTTGCCAGTTTTGACAAGGGTTTTTTGTTGTCCGCTTTCCGCCTATCCGGGACAACCAGCCTGGGCTGAGCTTTATCCACCACTTAAATTTACCAGACAATCCATGGTCATTATACTTTCACCTGCCAAGACACTGCGAAAAGAATTTATCAGCCATCCGTATCCATCGCCACCTCTTTTTCCTGAAAAAACGGGCACCATCATGCGCAAGCTACAACGCCTGACGAAAGCAGAACTTAAAAATCTGATGGGAATCAGCGATGTCCTAACCGATCTCAATTATAACAGATTCAAGGAGTTTGATACTGAATTCCGGGATCAGATCGGACAATCTGCGCTGTATATCTTCAAAGGTGACGTATACCTCGGACTGGAAGCTGAAACCCTTTCGGCAGAAGACGTAAAATACGCTGAGTCTCATTTGTATATCTTGTCGGGGCTATACGGTCTATTAAAGCCTGGGACTTTGGTCCAGCCATACCGGCTCGAAATGGGTAGTAAGCTAAAGGTGGGCAGGAAAAAAAATTTATACGATTTCTGGGGAAACCAACTAACCAAATACCTGGACAATGCCATCCGGGAGCTGGGAGAAAAATATCTGGTCAACCTCGCTTCCAAAGAATATTCAGAAGCCCTGGACTTTGAAAAAATCAACGCCACCGTTCTCAATATTCATTTCAGAGAGTGGAGAAGGGGCCAGTGGACTTTTGTATCGTACAATGCCAAAAAAGCCCGGGGAACTATGGCGCGATACATCCTTCAGAATGAAATCAAAACAACAGATGATCTAAAGGCATTTGACCTGGATAGTTATGGTTTTCAGGAAGATCTTTCCTCGGAAGGAGAATTATTTTTCACCAGGTAATCTATTCGCCTTTATTCTTTAATTTCATCGGAACTCCTTATCTTTCGCCTGTTGCCTGAACCGGCCCGCCTCGTCCACCCGGTGATCTGATCGTTCAGATTTTCTCCGATGGGAACCGTTCAGGACACAATCGGACTATAGATGAAAAATATCTGGAAGTTTGTAATCACCATGGGGATCAGTATTGTATTGATCTTCTTCTTATCCAAAAGCCTGACCATAGGTGGCACGAGGCTTCCAGCCCTTGGACACTTTCTCAATCCGTTTACCGGTTTCTGGAATCAGGCTTCCTCCGGAAAAGCCGGTAGCCAGGAAACCTATTTCAGTTCATTCCTGGTCGATAGCGTCCGGGTGGAATTTGATCGCCGTATGGTCCCCCATATTTACGCATCGGACAATCTAAGCGCCTTTTATGCACAGGGATTTCTGCACGCATCAAACAGACTTTTTCAAATGGAAATCACAGCCCGGGCCATATCGGGACGCCTGTCTGAATTACTCGGTAAGGCTACCCTCTCACGAGACATATTTGCCCGCCGAATTCATTTTTCCAAAATCGTAGAGGATAAATATAAGATTTGGAGCCGGGATCCGGATATGATGGCTGTAGCTGAAGCTTACGTCCGGGGAGTGAATGATTACATCAGACAACTCAAACCCAAAAACTACCCGATAGAATATAAATTACTGAACGCCAGCCCTGAAGAATGGTCTGTTCGAAAATCGATTGCTGTATCGGTGTCTCTGGCCGCCACGCTGAATCTCAATTTACAGGATTTTGAACGTACCAATACGTTGTGGACACTGGGTCCGGAAATCTACGATCACCTCTTCCCTTTGTATCCGGACAGTATTCTTCCCATCGATATCGATCGTTCATCCTATCCGGATTCTGTTCCCGTTCACGAGCCTCAGCAATACGGTGATTTTGACTACCTGAAAACACAATTTCCCGCTGATCCCGGTCCGGGGATTGGCAGCAACAACTGGGCGGTCCGCGCTGCCATTACCAGGGATTCAATTCCCATACTGGCCAACGATCCACATCTCAGACTGACCCTCCCCAATATTTGGTATGAACTCCAGATTCACAGCCCCGATTTCAACACCCATGGCGTTTCTGTACCAGGTATGCCCGCCATTGTAATCGGCTTTAATGACCGGATGGCGTGGGGCTTGACCAATGCTTCCATCGATGTCCTGGATGCATATAAAATCAAATGGCAGGATCAGAGTGCAGGCACCTATCTGCTCGACGGGGATACCAGACAGGCGGAACTCAGAGAGGAAATCATTCACATAAAAGGCGAACCTGATCATATCGAAACCGTGTGGGACACTCACTGGGGGCCGGTTTTGTACAAAGGCGACCTCCAGGCAAATCAAAACATTGCAGTAAAATGGATGAGCGCACTGCCCGGGGATGAATGTGATCTGCGAATGCTCTATGACCTGATGCAAGCCCGGGGAATCAGCGATTACAGGGAGGCAATCAGTCATTTTTATGCTCCGGCTCAAAATATAGCTTTTGCCAGTGTTGACGATTCCATCGCCATCACAGTACAGGGAAAGCTACCGATCAAACGCCCTGGACAAGGTCGGTTTATTCTGGATGGAAGTCTCTCGGCCAACGATTGGCAGGGTATTATCCCTAACTCACATTTGCCCCGTATGATCAATCCGGACAGGAATTACGTCCTTTCTGCCAATGAGTGGTCCACCTATCCCGATTACCCGTATTTCTACACCGGCAAATTTGACCATTACCGGGGCAGAACCATCGCGATGTACCTCGACTCACTTCAGCCTCTTACGGTCAATTGCATGAAGGACATCCAAACCAGTACTTACAATTTGAAAGCTGCTGAAATCATCCCGGAGCTACTTTCATTTCTGACCGACCAATCACCAGGTCGGCAATGGAGGGACAGTCTGCACCGATGGAATTATTTTTATGAACCCGAAAGTGTACTGGCCACGCTTTCAGAATTGTGGTTAAATGAAGCCATTCAACAGGTGTTTGATGAAATTAAAATGGCTGATTCTGTAGCATTAATGTATCCCCAAATATGGCGGTTGGGGGAATTGCTCCAGCAGCCTGATGATCCCATTTTCGACCGGCAGTCCACATCTGGAATATCGGAGCGGGCTTCTGATGTAATCCAGTCCTCGTGGGAAGCCGCCCTGGAACGGTTCGAAGGAATGCCCGAGGATGATCGAGCGTGGGGAAAACGCGCAGGACTTTCCATCGATCATTTGTTGGGTATCCCGGAGTTCTCCAGAAGAAATCTGATGACGGGAGGCAATGGCAATACGATCAATGCTATCACTACCACCAATGGTCCGAGTTGGCGGATGATTGTTGAACTGGCCAGAGATAGTGTAACCGCACAGGTGATCTACCCCGGCGGACAATCAGGGAATCCCGGATCCCAATATTACGACAATTTCATTGACGACTGGCTGGATGGAAATTATTATGAAGTACGCCTGGAGTCGGATCCGAATGACATCAACGAATCAATTCATTACTCCCTTTATATGTTGCCCCAATGAATAATTTACTCAAAATAATCCTCTTAATTTGTGGCACCTGGTTGTTATCATACAACTTTGATTGGCGATTCTCCTTTATTCTACCTTTTCTGGTCATTCTGGCCGTCGCCCACCGAAATCCCATCGTAGATCTGATTGTCGGTTTCGTGAGTGTATTTCTGGTTTGGCTCACTGCTTCGCTAATCATCGATGGGGGAAACAAGAGCATTCTATCCACGCGACTGGCTCATATGTTTGGGATGGCCCATGGAGCGACGTTGGTCGTCATTTCAGGATTCCTGGGCGGTGTTATCGGAGGATTGGGCGCACTTTCGGGACACTTTCTGAAAAAATCGATCACCCGATCGAACGATCCGGTTACATAGTGCGTTTTAAAATTGAACAGTAATAAGCCATGAAAAATAAAAGAAAACCACAATGCAGTTCGACCAGTTTTAAAAAAAGTCTGGTCTCGTATGTCCTCACTCTTATTCTATTTGGGTACTTTTTCACCAGAACGGGTGTCCCTTCGTGGGTTTTTCTTTTTATCCTGGTCCCGATGACCATTTCAATTTTGCACAAATATATTGACGCACAGAAGGAAGAGGAAGATAAATTCGTCAACGAAGAGCCTTATGATGAAGAAGAAGGCTATTACGAAGATGAATGGGATGAAGAACCGCTGGAACTTGAAGACATGAGAACGTTAAGAAAAGAGTGGAAGGACTCTGATTTTGTGTAAATTTTCCTATTTTTGACTGAAAATATCAAAAGTCAGCCTTGCAAATCCAGGTTGGCTTAATTTTTGATATATTATAAAATTACATAATTTAGGTCAAAAAATCAATAGAACCGGGCTGGGGAGAGGCTATCCCAAAAACCTTGTTACTACCCACCCGGTTTATTTTACTATTTTTCATACTCCAGCCTGCCCGATATGGTGTTCAATGTTTACATTTATATGGTGATCGATAAGACTCAGAAATAAAATCCCTGACCAGATATTTTGAAACTAACTATGGCGTCAAAAAGCATCAATTCCCCTAATTTATCCCTGATCCACATCGTTTTATCCGCTCTCATAGTGATGTTTCTCATCACGGGTTGCTCGATTACCAAAAAGGTGAATGTACCCACTGGGGTCGTATCTTCTAAAGATATGGTGGTTACCGCCTACCCTGCTGCCACCCGGGTTGGCAGTGAGATTCTGGCACAGGGAGGTAATGCCATTGATGCGGCGGTAGCCGTCCAGTTTGCGCTGGCGGTGACCTACCCCAGGGCTGGAAACATTGGTGGTGGCGGATTTGCTGTAGTCCGTCTGCATGATGGAGAAATACGCACCCTGGATTTCAGAGAAAAAGCCTCGAGGCATTCACACGAAGACATGTACCTCGGCCCGGATGGCCTTGTCATCCCGGGAATGAGTATTCGAGGACATAAGGCTTCAGGGGTACCGGGCAGTGTCCATGGGATGTACCAACTTCACGACTGGAAAGGAAAATTATCATGGGAAGCTGTGATACAACCTGCAATTGACCTGGCAGAAAATGGGTTTGAACTGACGGAAAATCAGGCCCGGGTGTTCAATCGATATCAGGATGACTTTCTGAAGGTCAACGGTCATGATATCCCACTCTCCAAAAAAGAAGGATGGAAAACTGGTGACCTGCTCGTCCTTCCTGACCTGGCTAAAACCCTTAAACGAATCAGGGACCAGGGGCCTGATGGATTTTACAAAGGTAAGACTGCCCAACTGATTACGCAGGAGATGGAATCCGGAGGTGGGTTAATTGATTATGAAGATCTCAATCGCTACCGGTCCATATGGCGACTACCCCTCAAGGCGTCGTATAAGGAATATAATATCATCACCATGCCACCTTCCAGTAGTGGCGGGGTAGCCCTGATCCAGATGTTAAAAGGTCTGGAGAAAATCAATCTCGGTAAATACGCCCACAATTCTGCGGAATATACCCATTTTCTGGTGGAGGTGGAAAAAAGAGCCTATGCAGACCGGGCAACTTTCCTTGGTGATCCGGATTTTTCACCCGTGCCCGTAGGCCGGTTGATCAGCGATGACTATAATCGGGAACGGATGGGTGACATTACACTCAACCGAGTAACGCCTTCCACCTCCATCAAGGAAGGAAACGTCGAGATTATTGAATCGGTTCAAACAACGCACTTTTCCATCGTCGATCAGGAAGGGAATGCGGTGGCCATTACTACTACGATCAACTCTTATTTTGGCTCTAAAGTATGGGTGGATGGTGCCGGATTTTTCATGAACAATGAAATGGATGATTTTTCTTCCAAACCGGGTGTTCCCAATCAATTTGGCCTGATAGGCAATGAAATTAACAGTATCCAACCCGAAAAACGTATGCTGAGTAGCATGACCCCTACCATTTTGGAGCGAAAAGGAGATCTGTTCATGGTGTTGGGTAGTCCGGGCGGATCCACGATCATCACCACCGTCCTGCAAACCATACTCAACGTCACAGAATTTGGCATGTCCATGCAGGAAGCGGTTGATGCAAAACGATTTCATCACCAGTGGATGCCGGATCAGATCCAGCACGAAACCGGAACATTCACTGAAGCGACGTTGAATCAATTAGCCGAACGTGGATATACCTTCCGGGACCGCGGGTGGATAGGTATGTGTGATGCCATTATGGTCCATCCGGATGGCCTACTGGAAGGTGCTCCGGATGCGAATCGAGGTGACAATACTGCCATTGGACATTAATCGTATTAAAAATTCCAAAATGAATACATATTGCCTTTTTAACGGAGAGATCAAACGAACTTCTGAACCGGTTTTCAAGGTTCAGGATCTGGGACTTTTAAGGGGATATGGGGTATTTGATTTTTTCCCCATTCGCCAATCCCGGCCGGTGTTTTTTGACCAGTACTGGAACCGGTTTCGGAATTCTGCCATTCAGATGCGCCTACCCTTTCAATGGGAACAGGCTTCCTTTGCTGAGCAGTTGGATGAATTGATCCGGAAAAATGAACTCGAAGATGGATACTGTCGTCTTTTGCTGACCGGTGGATACTCCTCCAATGGGTTCTATCCTGACGGCATACCCAATTTCCTCGTTATCACACAGGGACCAATACATTATCCCCCGAGCCATTATGAAAAAGGGATCAAATTGCTGTCATTGGAATACGTTCGGGAATATCCACAGATCAAATCAATCAATTATATGACGGTACTTCTGGCGAGGGACCTACTCAGGGAAAAATCAGCCGAAGATGTGCTGTATTATTCACCGGATAGCGTAACAGAATCCTCGCGATCCAATTTTTTCATTATTGGTCAGGATCATGTACTTCGCACTCCCGGACGGGATATTCTGCCCGGCATCACCCGTGCCAAGGTATTGGAGGCTGCCGAAAAGATTATGCCGGTAGAAATCACCGATATTTCGCTCAAAGCAGTTCGTCAGGCACGCTCAGCCTTTATCACCAGCACGACTAAAGGCATTATGCCAGTGACTCATCTGGATGACTATTCCATCAATGAGGGAATGATCGATCCGGTCATCAGTACTTTGCAGGAAGCGCTACGAGTGGAAATGGATAAAGATGGACGGCGAGGGAGTAAGTAGTAGAAAGCGTATGGTGTTGCGATTAGGATTTTTAGGGTTCCTACACCAGTGGTCATTGCAAGTTTAGACCCCATTTCCTAAACATCCAGGTCTGGACCGCTCCCCGACAAAACAAAAACACAGATAACGCCAGAAATAAAGCGTGTAATTCCAGTGATTCCCGGAAAAAATAAAAAATCGATAAAAAAATTAGAAACGGTAGAATCATGGCATTACGCATAGACCGGGAAGCGGTCAGGCCAATAAATATACCATCCCAGATGTAGGATGCAAATCCCATCAGAGGGATCAGTATGACCCAAAACCGATAATCTGTACCTGCAAAGATAACCTCCGATTCGTCTGTAAAAATCCGAAATAAGCCCTGGTAAAAAACGCCGTAACAACAAGCGTATCCCATCGCAAACACAAATCCCCAAATAAAAAGTAATTGTATCGCAATTTTGGAAGATCTGGTATCGTCAGCTCCGGCGTACTTACCCACCACGCTTTCGGCTGCAAAGGCCAGTCCGTCTACCCCGTAGGACATCCAACTCACGAATTGCATAATGACAACACTAACCGCCAGGGAAAGTACTCCAAAAGTCGACGATTGACTGTAAAAGAAAGCAAAAACGAAGGTGAGCAACACCGTTCTGATAAATAAGTCCCGGTTCATAAGAATAAAATTCCGGAAGGTCGTCACGTCAAATAGTTCCTTCCAGAGGATAGAAAAAGTCCGATGTCGATATCGTACCCAAAACAAGATAAAAGCCAATAAGCAACCCAGGTATTGCGCAATAACCGTCCCCAGGGCTACACCCCGAATCTCCATTGCCTGGTGGAATACCAGATAATAGCTCAATCCCATATTGAGAATATTGACACATGCGGTCAATATTAGCGGGAAAACAGCATTTTGCATACCGAAAAACCAGCCCGTTATTGTGATCATAGCCATATAGGCGGGCACATCCCAGATCCGTATGTAAAAATAGGATCGCACCATATCCACCTGCTCCGGCTGTACCTGAAATGCCACCACCGCCAAATCAAGAAGCGGTTCTCGAAATATAAAAATCAGGATCGCAATGGACAATCCCAGGAACAGAGCTCGCCACAGGGTATACATAATTTGTCGGTCATTGGCTGCCCCGTAAGCCTGCGCAGTCAGCCCCGTGGTCCCCATCCGCAAAAACCCAAAATTCCAGTAAAGAAAATTGAATATCATGGCACTCAGACCTACAGCCCCCAGGTGTGCTGGAGACAATCGACCCATAAGAGCAGTATCTACCGTACTGAGTAGAGGTACGGAAATATTACTGATAATATTGGGTAACGCCAGCGTCCATATCTCTTTGCTGATACGCCGGTGAAGAACGGAGCGAAGGCCAGTGAACACGAGTACGGTAGTTTTAGAGGATAAATGTAATCCTTACTGAACGTTCAGGACAAAAAAAAGAGCCATGAAATAAAATTCATCGCTCTTTCTGTATCTGATTTGACCTTTCAGCCAGATTATTCCACATGGACAAAGGTTCTGTTGAGTCGACCTTTCTTAAATTGAACCGTTCCGTCTGCCAATGCAAACAAGGTATGGTCCCGTCCTATTCCAACGTTATTTCCGGCATGAAACTTGGTGCCGCGTTGGCGTACGATGATATTCCCGGCAACGGCAGTCTGACCACCATACAATTTGACGCCCAGCATCTTGGGATTACTGTCCCGTCCGTTGTCCGAACTACCTACTCCTTTCTTATGTGCCATAGCTTATTCAGTTTTATTTTTTAAGCAATCGATTCGATTTTCAATCGGGTCAGCTCCTGTCGGTGACCTTTTTTTCGCCGGTATCCCTTCCGTCGTTTCTTCTTGAAAACAATGATCTTGTCATCGCGGAGATGTTCGACCACGGTAGCCTTTACCCCCAGGTCGAGAACGGGTGTTCCGATCTGTACATCATCCCCACTGGAAGTCAAATGAACCTGATCGAAGGATACTTCATCTCCTACTTCGGCGTCAATCCGGTGAACATAAAGTTCCTGACCTTCAGTGACCTTGAACTGTTTACCGGCTATGGATACTATCGCAAACATATGGATCTCGAATTATTTTTTACAATTTGGTCTGCAAAAGTACGATTATATTTCCGCTCTTCCAAACTATGTTTAAAATAATTTTTGGCTTCGCTCATTCGTTGTTTCTACAGGTCCCATACCGATATCATTATCACACTGAATAAAATAAAGCTGAAATGAAAAGCACCAACGATAAAAACCGAAAAAAACCACAAGCCCCTGATTACAAACCGTATCCAAACGACGAAGATATTTATCTTAGGAATGAAAAAAAATCCATGGATAAATCCGGTGAAGACTGGGAGGAGGATGAGGAGTATCAGGAAGATCTGGAGGATTTCGACGACAATATGGAGTTTGAAAACGATTTTGAGGATGACAATGATTTTGAGGATGACGATGATTTTGAGGATGACGATGATTTCGATGACGAATATGACCTGTTTGGCGATGAATATGCCGACGAGGACTTTCCTCCTGAAATTCAGCGAATGACTGACACACCCGAAGATGATGACTGGAACACGGAAAATTTTGACACCGATCATTCAGGGGATGACCTGGATGTACCCGGATCGGAACTTGACGACGATCAGGAAGAGATCGGATCTGAGGACGAAGAGAACAATTACTATAGTCTGGGCGGACCGGAGAAGGATGATTAATCAGAAATCCCGTGTCCACGCATTGACATAAGTATAAATATCTTCAGGTTCCAGCTTTGGAGGTGAATTGGTTTTGAGATACTTCCGACCCACCCGGCAGATCACCATTTCGCGGGAAGGGATAATAATGACGTACTGCCCCAGATGCCCTCGCATCAGGTAGAATGGTGGACTGTGGTGATAATCCAACCAAAGACCGCTTCCGTATTGGGGGCTGGCCGGGAAACCCGGTTGCCGCATTTCCTCTGCAAAAGCTGTTGAAATCACCTGATGGTCATTCCAGCGGCCATTTTGTAGGAATAATTGACCGATTTTCAGAAAGTCACGGGCGGTGGCATGAATACAGCAAAAGCATTTCTCAATTCCTGATGACTCATCGACAGTCCAGAATGCAGGATATTCCATTCCCAGGGGTTTCCAGAAATGCTGTGACAAATACGAACTCATTGTGCCGGGTATGACTTTACTGAGGATCATCCCAAGCAACTGAGTATTGCCACTCTGGTAAGCGAATTTCTTCCCGGGGGTCTCGACAATCTTCCGACTGAGAATCAACTCCTCCAGATTTTTCCCGTAATACGCATCAGTAGTTTCATTAAAGGGCAGATAATAATGTTCCCGCCATTCCATACCCGAACTCATCCGAATCAAGTCCCGGACGGTCACCTGGTCAGCAGGAGTATATTGATATTTCGGAAAAAACGACGAAATCCGTACATCCAGCGATTCGAGATGGCCTTCCTCTACGGCTTTGCCCGCCAATAATGCCATCACCGTCTTGGCCATCGAAAAGGAATTGGAAAGCGTATCCACACGATGCTCTCCAAAATATTTTTCATAGATCAGTTCTCCATTTTGAGCTACAAGAAAGGCAGAGGTTTTAAGATCTGACAACTGTCGGTTGAAGGCAGGCGATGTAATCCCGTGGACCAGATTCTCCGGCCAGACCTGCCTTTCTCCGTGATCCACCCTCCGGTGCGAAAAATCATCCAAATCATAGGGATTCGCTGTCCAATGGCCGCGCAGGACGGTTAGTCGTACAGACCGGAAGAAATAGGGAAATTTCCAGTGGAGCGTCCCAAAAATAAACAAAAAAACGAAGACGACTATCCAGGCAGTCATTAGTTATTCTATAAGGTTTTTTGAACTAGCACTCAAAGGTACGGATTCCCTTTATACTGCCTTTTGAAATATCCTGACTATGTTCTTCGTTAAATATGCATCCAGCAGGTTATTAATATTTTTCCTGTATCGATAACCCAACTATTGGATCACATCCCGGACCGAAAATACTTTCAAAATATTTTTAGAACCAAATTAAATTTTGGTACATTTATTATTCGATCAAATAAATCAAAAAAAACAGAAATGAAAACACGAAATTTATTCTTCCTTTTTGTGGCCCTATTAATGATGACTGCCTGTCAAAATAATAACAATGCCAATGACAATCAGGAAGAGAACACAGACATGAGCACAGAAATGACTTCTGAACAGAATAATATGGATGCAAATGCACAGCCGGCAACGCTCGTTATCCAACTCGAGCCCAAAAGCGGGAGTAACCTTTCCGGAACAGCTACTTTCACGCAGGAAAATGACCAGGTGAAACTCACCGCCACAATCAATGGGCTTTCTGAAGGAGAACACGCCATCCACATCCATGAAACGGGAGATTGCTCGGCCAACGACGGCTCTTCGGCAGGGGGACACTGGAATCCCACTAATCAACCTCATGGGAAATGGGGAGACAGTGAAGGATATCATGCCGGTGACATTGGCAATTTCGAAGTAGATGCCAATGGAATGGGGATGGTGGAATTCTCCACCGACGAATGGTGTATTGGTTGTGGAGACCCACAGAAAGACATCGTGGGTAAAGCACTGATCATACACGATGGTGTAGATGATTTCACTTCTCAGCCCTCAGGTAATGCGGGTTCGAGAGTTGGATGTGGGGTGATCAAAGGTAATATGTAGCAAACCAGGGATAATAACTCAATTATATTATAGGAAATTAATGCGGGATCAATCCCTCCCCGCTTCACAATCACAAAGGCTTGTGCATAATAATTGCGCAAGCTTTTTTTTCGTGGATTCCACAGGTCTGAAGATATTACTTTACAGGGAGCTTTTCTCACCCCATAAAAGGATACCGGTAATCCGAAGGGGGGATGAAATTTTCCTTGATGGTCCGGGGACTGATCCATCGAAAAAGATTGAGGATCGACCCTGCTTTATCATTTGTCCCACTGGCCCGGGCACCTCCAAAAGGTTGTTGACCTACTACTGCCCCTGTCGGCTTATCATTGATATAGAAATTTCCTGCTGCATATCGCAAGCGGTCAGACACCCACTCCACCACCGAGCGATCACGGGCAAACACTGCTCCGGTCAGACCATAGGGTGAAGTTTGATCCACCAGCTCTACAGTTTCCTCAAATTTTTCGTCCTCGTATATGTACAAGGTCAATACGGGCCCGAAAATTTCTTCTTCCATGGTTTTGAAATGAGGATTTTCGGTCACGATCACGGTAGGTTCAATAAAATACCCTTCGGACTTATCGTATCCTCCGCCAGCAATGATCTGCGCATCGGTGGCATTACGGGCAAAATCGATGTATCCTGAAATTTTATCGAAGGCTTTTTCATCGATCACAGCGGTCATGAAATTGGTGAAATTTTCCACCGTGCCCTGATCTATCGACTCCACCTGGGAGAGAAAATATTCTTTTACCTGATCCCACATGCTTAGCGGAATGTAAGCCCGCGAAGCAGCAGAACATTTTTGCCCCTGGAATTCAAATGCCCCACGGGTCAGTGCAGTCGCCACCTGCAGGGGATCGGAAGAATGGTGGACCAGAACAAAATCTTTACCCCCTGTCTCTCCCACGATCCGGGGATAGGACTTATACACATCAAGATGATCTGAAATGGTTTTCCAAAGGTTCTTGAATACCGCCGTACTCCCGGTATAATGGAGGCCAGCAAAATCCGGATGTGAAAAGATCCTATCGCCTGCCTCGGGTCCGTCTGTGTATATCAGATTGATCACACCATCCGGAAGGCCCGCTTCCCGGAATGCTTCCATAACAAAATGCGCTGAGAAGATCTGGGATTCGGCTGGTTTCCACACTACTGTATTCCCCATCATGGCAGGAGCGGAAGGCAAATTGCCAGCGATAGCTGTAAAATTGAATGGTGTAATTGCAAATACAAAGCCTTCCAGGGGCCGGTAGTCCAGGCGATTCCAAACCCCCTGAGCACTTCCCGGCTGGTCACTGTAAATCTGCGTCATATAATACACGTTGAACCGCAGGAAGTCTGCCAATTCACACACGGCATCAATCTCGGATTGAAACACGGTTTTGGATTGAGCCAGCATCGTCGATGCATTCATCACATCGCGTTTGGGTCCGGATATGATGTCCGCTGCCTTCAGGAAAATCGCTGCCCGGTCCGGCCATGGCATAGCAGACCATTGGCGTCGGGCCTGTAATGCGGCCTCAACAGCCTGATCCACATGGGTGGAGTTACCTTTATTGTACACCCCAAGAAGATGACCCAACTCATGTGGAGGTCTCATTTCCCGCTTTTCACTTGTAAATACTTCCTTGCCATCAATGATCATGGGAAGGTCCCATTTTTGACTTTTCATCCTGGTGATGGTGTCGAGCAATGATTCTTTTTCATCGCTTCCCGGTCGGTATTCCCGGACAGGTTCATTAGCAGGTCCTGGATATGACCGGGATGGAGGTAAATAAATGCCTTGTGAACTCATTGGATCAGGTTTTGATTATCAAAAAACAGTATAGCTGGCTTTGTGTGAATAACTCCTTTGATCAGGAATAGTTGAGTTTTAGCTCAACTAACCCGAATTTCAGGAGGCAGAAACTGGGACACATCCCCGCTTCCTTTGATAATTTCGCGCACAATGGTTGACGAAATGTGGGAATACTTGGGCTGGCTGATTAGAAATACCGTCTCCAGTTGGTCACCGAGCGAACTGTTCACCTGAGAGATGGTTTTTTCGTAATCAAAATCCGAAGCATTACGCAAACCTCGTACCAGAAAATGGGCGCCAATTTTTCTGCAATAGTCCACGGTCAGACCCTGAAAATGATCGACCGTAATATTTTTCTCCCCCTGAAAAACAACTTCCAGCCAGGCCATCCGCTGTTCCAGGGAAAACAAGGATTTTTTGTTTTCATTGACTCCAATCGCGACGACCATTTTATCAAACAACGGGAGGGCCCGATACACAATATCGGTGTGGCCAGTGGTAATGGGGTCAAATGAACCGGGGAAAACAGCGATTTTCATAGTAATCCGAGTTTGGGTCGACCACACAAAGATAGCAGATGATTAATTACAGAACAAAAGTGGAATTGGTTATATTTGCGAAATTTACTGAATGAACCTAAATATCGGAATATGAAATATGATCTAATAGTCATCGGAAGCGGACCTGGCGGATACGTGGCAGCTATCAGAGCGTCCCAACTCGGAATGAAAGTTGCTGTGGCAGAAAGGGAGTCGCTGGGTGGTATCTGTCTCAATTGGGGTTGTATCCCGACAAAAGCGCTACTTAAAAGTGCGCAAGTGTACGAATATATCCAGCACGCCGAATCCTATGGTATCGAACTGGAGAACAGCAAACCCAATTTTGAAAAGGTCATTGGTCGCAGTCGCGATGTCGCTAATTCCATGAGTAAGGGCATCAATTTTTTGTTCCGGAAAAATAAGATCGACATCCTTGAAGGGGAGGCCAGACTGCTCAAGGGCAATAAAATCTCCGTGACCAAAGACGACGATTCAAAGGAATATGAAGCTTCACATATTATCGTGGCCACTGGTGGACGGAGCAAGGAACTACCCAACCTCAAGATTGACGGTAAGAAGATCATAGGATACCGCGAAGCCCTGATCCAGAAAGAGATTCCGAAAAAAATGATCATTGTCGGTGGTGGAGCCATAGGGGTAGAGTTCGCTTACTTTTATCATACCATGGGAACGGAGGTCACCCTGGTGGAATTTTTGGACCAGGGCTTATTGCCTCGTGAGGATCCGGATGTTTCGAAAGAACTGGGTAAGGTATTTAAGAAATCAGGGATCAATGTACTGGCATCCACTAAAGTCAATTCCGTGAAGGAAACGGGCGATTCCCTGAAAGTAGAGGTGGAGAATGTGAAAAAAGGCAGCAAGGATGAACTGGAATGCGACATCGTACTGAGTGCAGTAGGAATATCACCAAATACCGAAAATATCGGCCTGGAGGACCTGGGCATCGAAACCGAAAACGGACTGATTCCAGTGGATGAATTTTACCGAACTTCCGTAAATGGCATATACGCCATCGGCGATGTAGTACCCGGTCCGGCCCTGGCTCATGTGGCTAGTGCGGAAGGTATCATCTGCGTGGAAAAAATCGCTGGCGAGAACCCCACTCCGATGGATTACAACAACATTCCCTCCTGTACCTACTGTATCCCCGAAGTGGCCTCCGTGGGCTACACCGAAGCGGGCGCGAAAGAAGCCGGCTATGAAATAAAAGTAGGAAAATTCCCCTTGTCGGTCTCCGGTAAGGCCAAAGCCGCCGGGGCACCAGAAGGATTTGTCAAGGTTATATTTGATGCAGAATACGGGGAATGGCTGGGTTGCCACATGATCGGTTACAATGTAACAGAAATAATCGCAGAAGCCGTGACCGCACGAAAACTCGAAACGACTGGTCATGAAATCATCAAGAGCGTTCATCCCCACCCCACTATCAGCGAGGCGGTTATGGAAGCTACTGCCGCTGCTTATGGGGAGGTGATTCACTTATGATCGATGCCGGGAACTTTTAAAATTGTCAAAGCAAATAAACAGATCTTGAAAATAAGTCGCAACGATTGGTTGGCCATCGTGGGATTTCTCTGCTTTATTATGGGGATGATGTCACTGTTTTTATCCACCATAGGCATTCACTTTGTCTTTCTGCGATTTCTTGAAAATTGGGGGCCACTTCCTGCCTTTCTGATCAAATTGGCCATCGTAGTGGCGGGATTTGTCCTGATCTATCTGTCCAGGACGCAGTATCCGAGGAAAAGCAATTGATGATTTTTGATGTTAGATTTACGGTATCCGGCACTATGCCACTCCCATTCCGGCAGTGTGGCAGATAAATAAATTCTGCCGCAGAACGCCTACCATCCTTGTGAACATGGGTAAACAGGATGCCGGATGTCCGATGTACATCAATATTTCACAAATATCCTGCGATAAAAAAAGTTTTTCAATTCCCCCGTCGTAAAAAAGTACACCTTATTCCTGACCCAAAAGAAAATTTTTCCGGATTACCGATTCCACGCTGCGGTTCTCGATCTTGCTCTGGAGCCAGGACAGAATATCCAGGTACAGGAAAAATCGTTTTTCGATAGGATCATTTTTGAGTACTTCCAGCGTAGCCTTCAGTTCCCGGAAATGATCCTTCACCTCCAGGAGTTTCATTGCAGGAAGTTTCCGCAGGAAGGCAAATATGTGTTGCTGGACCTTTTGAAGTTCTTCTTTCTTTCCCAGGAACCGGTACACCGATTTAACCTGGTACTGGAGCAATCGCTGGTTCCCGAGTTCGTAATGTGAAATCAGATTCAGTATCCGGGCATAACTCTGGATATCCGTCCGGATATCGTAGGATCGCTGGTTGATGATGAGATTGAGAAAGTCGATCGCCTTGTTGTAATCCCCGCCGCCAAAATAAAGGCAGGCGATCTTGTAATAAAAAACGATGATCCGGTGCTGGTCCCAATGGTAGGGATTCTCCTTTATAAGATCGATTAACTCGGGTAGCCACCGCCAGGATTTCTGAAACTCCCCTCGCATGGTGTACAGATCGATCCGGTGCAAATATAGATAGAGGTAGTAAAGCCCCTCCAGATTCGAATCCCGGGAATCGAACAGGTTGATGATTTCCCTGAATTGCTCAAATTTTTCGCGGAAACGATCGTAACTGTTGAGAAAAAACAAGGCGTTGCAGATGTTGTGAACGGCTTTCATGTATATCGCCAGATTGGCCTGCTTCATCTCCGGAAACTCCTCAAAAGCATGGACGAATTTCAGACAATGACGGTAGTAATTTTGAAAATCCTGTGCCGTGTAATAATACCACATATAGGTCTGGTGGTAATAGATCCGCTCATAAAAACCTGCCTGATGCAGATCAAGGTCCTGCATACCATGGTAAAAGTACCGGGATAGTTTTTCCTTCTCCTCATAATCCTTGATGTAGCCATATTTGAGGTACCAATCGTACAGTTGCAGCGCTTTGTTGGACCAGAACGTGGTCTGTCGGATGTGGTCCATGACCTCGTTGGATTGCTCGGACAAATGTATGGCCCGGTCACCGATACTGTGGGTGATGTACTGACTCTCGATGAACTTCTCAAACTGGAGAAAGCTTCCCAGGAGAAAATACTCCTGCAGCACAATCGCCTGCTCTTTGCATTTCTGCAATTGATCCAGGCTCTGGAAGTACAGACCTTTGTCATACAATATCCGTGCAAAATCAAATAGCTCCAGTACGTGATAGATATCCAGTCTGCCATACAAATGCCGCAGACTTTTGAGGATATGGTTGTAGAGACTGGCCCGTATATTGGGCAACTGGCTCTTTTTCAAACCTGGAATGGCCTTGAGGATCACTTCCTCATCGAAAACTTTTCGCCTATTGATCTCAGCAAAAACTTTATAATACAGGATGTCGTCAGAATTGCCGGCGCGGTTCACATAAAGGCTAAATGCCCTCTTTTCTGCCTTGGACATAGACAGGATAAGCTGGAGCAGGGCGTCTGATTTGGTACTGGATGGTGTATTCCTCGACTTTATCACAACTTATTAATCAGTGGTTTATAAAATATTTCCTTTGATCAAGGTCTGTAATGCATTCCCTGAATTAGATTGAACAAAGTAAAGGGAATCTTTATTTTAGTACTGGGGTTGATATTATCGACTGCGTTAACATTATACAAAACTAAGGATCAATGGCAAAAATACACATTTTTGACACCACATTGAGGGACGGGGAACAGGTTCCCGGGTGTAAATTGAATCAGGACCAGAAAATTAATCTGGCCAGGCAACTCGATTCACTGGGTGTCGATATCATAGAAGCCGGTTTTCCGATCTCTTCTCCCGGAGATTTTGCTTCGGTACAGGCGATTGCAGAAACGGTGAAAAACAGCATCGTCTGCGGATTGTCCCGCGCGGTGAAGCGCGATATCGAAGTAGCTGCGGACGCGCTGAAAAAAGCCCGGCGTCCCCGGATTCATACCGGAATCGGGACATCAGACAATCACATCAAGTTTAAATTTAAAACCACACGCGAAAAAGTGCTCGAGCGGGTCCATGAATGTGTGTCATACGCCAAAAGTTTTGTGGAAGATGTGGAATTTTATGCAGAGGATGCCGGACGTACCGACAATGAATTTCTGGCCCGTGCCTGTCAGGTAGCAGTGGACGCCGGAGCCACAGTGCTCAATATTCCGGATACAACAGGGTACTGTCTTCCACATGAATATGGAGAAAAGATCGCGTATCTCGTCGCCAATGTGACGGGCCTGGAAAATATACATATTTCTACGCATTGCCACAACGATCTGGGCCTGGCTACCGCCAACAGTATATATGGTGTCATCAACGGCGCACGGCAGATAGAATGTACAATCAACGGTATCGGGGAGCGTGCAGGGAACACATCCCTGGAAGAATGCGTCATGATTCTCAAGCAACACGAAGAACTGGGATTCTATACCGATATCAAGACCCATATGTTGCTCCAGACCAGTAAGATGGTATCGGAAGAAATGGGGATGATCGTGCAACCCAACAAGGCCATCGTAGGAACCAATGCGTTCGCCCATTCATCAGGGATCCATCAGGATGGTGTGATCAAGGAAAGATCCACCTATGAGATCATCGATCCGGCGGATGTCGGGGTGGATAAATCATCCATCGTACTCACCGCACGGAGCGGTCGCGCTGCTCTGGCCTTCCGGTTGAAAGAAATCGGCTGTAATGTGACCAAACTTGAACTCGACGCCTTGTACGATCGGTTCCTACAGCTCGCCGATGTCAAGAAAGAGATCAAAGAGGATGATCTATATATTTTGAGTGAATCCAAGGACGAGATCTACGCTCAATATTCTAAATAGCTGAATCACAGAAAAGTGTAGTTCAATTTTAATACGACTTCTATGAAGCACAAGACATTATTTGATAAAATATGGGATGAACACGTCGTCGAATCTGTAGATGCGAATCAGGATATCCTGTATATCGATCGGCATTTCATCCATGAGGTGACCAGTCCGCAGGCCTTCGCCGGATTGCGTGAAAGGCAAATACCCCTTTTCCGCAAAGAACAGACCGTAGCGACGGCGGACCACAACGTGCCGACCATCGATCAGCACCTTCGGATTTCCGAACCACTCAGCAGGATTCAGGTGGAAACGCTGACGAAAAACTGCGCCGAATTTGATGTAAATCTATACGGCCTGGGCAATCCCAATCAGGGTATCGTTCACATCATCGGCCCTGAACTCGGCATCACCCAGCCGGGCATGACCATCGTCTGTGGGGACAGCCACACTTCGACACATGGTGCATTTGGTACGATTGCCTTTGGCATCGGCACGAGCCAGGTCGAACAGGTATTTGCCACTCAGACCCTACTCGTCAGTAAACCCAAAAGAATGCGTATCAATATCGATGGTGAACTCGGAAAGGGCGTATATTCCAAAGACCTGATTTTATATTTGCTTTCCCAACTTACTGCGGGAGGTGGAACGGGTTATTTCATCGAATACGCAGGCAGCGCCATCGAAAATCTCAGCATGGAAGCCCGGATGACTATATGTAATATGAGCATTGAGATGGGTGCACGCGGTGGATTAATTGCACCGGATGAAAAAACCTTTGAATATATAAAAGGACGGGATTTTGCTCCGAGAGGCGAGGATTGGAATCGGGCGCTTGCGTACTGGAAAACGCTTAAAAGCGACCCGGAAGCCACCTTTGATAAGGAATATCAATTCGATGCCGCCGATATAGAACCCATGATCACTTACGGAACCAATCCAGGAATGGGTATCAAAATCAATCAATCCGTTCCGGTACAGATTGATTCTGCCAAACCCGAATCGTTCCAAAAATCCCTGAATTATATGGGGCTTACCCCTGGGCAGGAATTGCAAGGGATGCCGATACAAAATGTTTTCATCGGAAGCTGTACCAACTCCCGGATTGAAGATCTCCGCATCGTGGCCGATTTCTCCAAAGGGAAAAGAGTAAGTCCCGGCGTTCGTGCGATGATCGTTCCCGGTTCACAACGAGTACGCCGGCAGGCTATAGAAGAAGGGTTGGATAAAATCCTCCGCGAAGCAGGTTATGAATTTCGCGAAGCAGGTTGCTCAGCCTGTCTCGGTATGAACGAAGACAAGATTCCGGCAGGGGAATACTGTGTATCCACTTCCAACCGGAATTTTGAGGGTCGTCAGGGACCTGGTGCCCGGACCATTCTGGCCAGCCCGCTCACCGCCGCGGCGGTAGCCATTCATGGAAAAATCGTTGATGTAAGAGAATTAGTCTAAAATGGAAAAAATAGAAATTATCAAAGATACGGCGGTGCCGATGCCGATGGAGGATATCGATACTGACCAAATTATCCCTGCGCGTTTTTTGAAAGCCATTGACAAACAAGGATTTGGGGACAATTTATTTTATGACTGGCGGTACGACAACCAGGACCAGCCCAATCCTCATTTTATTCTAAATAATCCACTCTTCAGTGGCCCTATTCTGGTCGCTGGAAAAAATTTCGGGTGTGGATCCAGTCGGGAGCACGCTGCCTGGGCTTTGTATGGCTACGGTTTCCGCGTGGTTGTTTCGAGCTTTTTTGCCGATATATTCAAAGGGAACGCACTCAATAACGGTATTTTACCCGTCCAGGTGAGTCCCGAATACCTCGACAAGTTACTCAAAACCATCACTGATCATCCAGATTCCCTGATTACGATCAACCTTCCCGAACAGTTTATCCAGATTGGTGACGACGGTGAAAGAACTTTCTTTGAAATCGACGACTACAAAAAAATGTGTCTGCTCAATGGGTATGATGATATCGATTATTTGTTGAGTCTGAAGGACAAAATCCGGAATTTTGAGGAATCCAGAGCTTATACCCCGGCACCCCTCCGGTAGACAATTGCATCGGATTCCTGGACGGACTTATCGGTATTTTATTACTTCACCGGTTGAATCGAATCATGAATTATACTTATGTATAAAAAATAGTTGTATTGCCCGGAGATGGTATCGGACCGGAGATTATTGCGGAAACCCGGAAAGTACTTGATGTCCCAGTCAATTTGATGTGATTCTCACGTCCAACATGTTTGAAGATATCATATCGGATGAAGCTTCGGTGTCAGTGGATCTCTCTGGGTTTGTCACCCAGCGCTTCCATCGGAGAACGTTATGCCATGTTTGAACCGATTCATGGCTCCTATCCTCAGGCAAAAGGTAAAAACATCGCCAATCCGATGGCCGCAATTCTTTCCGGCGCTATGATGCTGGAGCATTGGGGAATGAGGGACAAGGCTGAAAAAATAAAAGCGGCGATCAATCATGCCCTGGAGGAAAATATGGTAACTGAGGACCTCAGTACAAAAAATCCAAATAAAACTTCCGAGGTGGGAACTTATCTGGCAGAATATATTTTACATCATTAACAAAGTTATTTCGAATATTCAGGTATCTTTGTGAAACCGTAGTGGAAATATCCAGGCTATTCTTCGAGGTTATCCAAGATGGCGCTTAGCTGTTTTACTACCACAACTGTAATTATTTTTTATTAATTAATTTTATTATGAACATTTTTATTGCAAAGCTGAGTCCACAGACTTCCGATTATGAATTGGAACAGGCGTTCAGCGAATTTGGACAGATCAAATCTGCCCGTGTCATCATGGATCGTGAAACCGGAAATTCAAAATGTTACGGATTCGTCGAGATGTACGATGAAGAAGAAGCCCGTGAGGCCATTTCTGCCCTGGACAACTCCGAGCTCGATGGCAACACTATTGTTGTCAAAGAAGCTAAGCCCCGTGCACAACGAGGTGGTGGTGGCGGTGGCTATCGCGGCGGCGGTGGTGGCCGTGGAGGATACAACCGTGGCGGCGGTGGTGGAAACAGGTATTGATTCCACAGTTTAAAGAAAGTAAAGCCCTTCCGACATTCCGGAAGGGCTTTTTTATTCACGACTTACGACGTGCGAATACCGATTCATTTGCCTGGCACACATTAATTCCAATGGATTGACAATTCTTACAACCAACAGCTTTAATTTGTAATTTTTATATTTGTATCACATAAAATATCGTCATCCGATGCAGCCCCCTCCCCTATTGACCATCGCAAGTCTGAACGACATTCCGCTCATCCAGTCTATCGCCTGGAACACATGGCCCAAAACGTTCGTCAATATCATTTCCTCGGAACAAATCAACTATATGCTGGATGCAATGTACAATACAAAGACATTGACCAGTCTGATGAATCATCCCAATTTTACATTTTATCTGATCAACGGGGATGCAGGGATGGCTGCATTAGAGCTGCATTTTGGAAAGGGTCCAGTTTCCAAATTGCATAAACTGTACATCCTTCCCGAAAACCATGGCAAAGGTTGGGGGCGGGATACGATCAGGCAATTGGAGATAGTCGCCCGTGAAGCAGGTGACCATGCGCTCATCCTCAACGTGAATAAGAAAAATCCCGCTACCCATTTTTATGAAAAATGCGGATTCACCCTGTGGAAATCCGTAGTGATCGATATCGGTCAGGGGTTTGTGATGGATGATTATATTTTCAGGAAGGAATTGATGGGCTGAGAAAGTTTCAAGGATCGGACCAAAAGCTTGTGTCCTACTGGTTGGGGAGACTCCCTGCGGTCGAAAATAGCAGGGAGCTGGAAAGATGCAAATAATTACCGGGCCATATCAAGATTGAGTTAAAGGGCGGGCCAACCGCTGGGGTGATAATTCGACAATTTGAAAATTTTCGTGTTTTTGTGTTTCGTGACCTTTTTCCCACGTAAGGCACCATTGACGATGGGTTATAAGTAGCAACTCTGTCAAGCTATTTAATGAAGGGTCACACACTTGTAAAACAGCCAAAGGCCAACAGCTGTAATCATTCCTCCACCAATCTCCAGACATCTTTCAGATACCTCCCCTCTTCATCGACATCGAGGCCATACCCCACCAGGAATTCAGTGCCGACTTCAAATCCATAATGGGTCAGATTGCATGTGTATTGCAATTTGTCCGGTTTGAAAAACAAAGCGACCACCTCCACATGATTAGCCCCCCGATCGTAAAAATATTTTTCCAGCTCATTCGCCGTGCGCCCCGTATCCACAATGTCCTCCAGAATCACCAGGTTTGCACCCTCAATCCAGTGATTTTTTTTCAAAAATGAAATGAGCAATTCATCAGACTGGTCCACACCCTGGTAACTCGAAGCCTGTACACTCAGCAACCGATACGATTGGTCAATTTTATCCAGAAATTGTCCGGCAAAATAGAAGGCTCCAGACATGACTGGTACCATGGTCGTACCACGTTTCATGGTCCTGCCAAATTGGCCTGCCATTTCTGTTATCCGCGTATTAATCCGGTGTTCGGGAATAAACAATTCAAACAAATGCCCGTTAATTCTACGTTTATTATCCAATGGTTTATAAAGATTATATGATACTTTTGCGGCAAATTGGCGAAACATAAGGAAACGACCAAATCTACCAGTGGATTGATTTATAAAAAATATTTGACCTATTTCATTTAAAACTCAATTTATGAAAATCCGTAAGCTCATTCTTGTAACCGCAACCCTGATTGGAATCCTTACATATTCTCAAGCGCAGGTGAATAATGCCAAGCGTCTGGAAGCTGTTCAAAAAGCCTCAGCGCTGGATGCTGACACTACAGGCTGGATCCAGGGCGGAGGTCTTGGACTCGATATAGGCCAGTTGGCGTTTCTTAATCCCAAACTGGGGTCAGGTGAAAATCGGTTTGGTCTGGGTGGAGCGATCAGTTATTTTGCAAATCTCCTGGAGGACCGCTACTACTGGAACAATAATTTTTCTCTGAATATGGCTCTGCAAAAATTGGGTGGCGGAGTGATCCGTATGAACTCGGACGTCAAAACACCATTTCAGAAAAGCATCGATGAACTCCGCATCAATTCCAAATTTGGATACGCTGTAGCAGACGGTTCCAAATTTAACTACGCGGTGGATTTCAGTTTTCTGTCGCAGTTCACGCCCACCTACAACAGTAGCGTGGACGGAGGTAACTACCTCAAAGACATTGACGAACTGGAAACCAGTTTGGCTTCCAAACTTTTTAGTCCGGCAACCATCATCTTTGGTATAGGTATTGATTACAAGCCGACGTCTTCCTGGTCGATTTACCTGTCTCCGGTATCTTATAAAGGACTTATTGTAGCAGACGATGAAATTGCGGCCCTGGGCATCCACGGTAATCCCTGGACCAGCGTGACCGATTACGAAAACACAGATCATCAGATCGGTGGATTACTGAAATTGGGATACGCCGGTAACCTGGTACCGGAACGCATTACTTATAAAACGACTATGGGCTTGTATTCCAATTACCTGGACAAACCCCAAAACATAGATGTTGACTGGGTCAACGAACTGGCCATCCAGATTTATAAAGGTCTTCAGTTGAGCGTACTGGCCAACCTGTTTTACGACGACAACGTAAAGGTACAGATCTCTGACAGTGAAGCAGTTGGCGGGGTATTACGAGGTCCCGACGGCAATCCAATAACAGGAAATCGCGTAAGCATCACAGAACAGATTCTGTTGAAATACATCCATGTGTTCTAGATAACAATAAAATAAATTTGTCCATGAGAAATCAATCCGCATTGGTGACAGGCGGGGCAGTCCGGATCGGAAAAAGTATCTGCCTGTGTCTGGCTGAAATGGGTTATGACATCGTACTGCATTACGGAGATTCGCAAGACGAAGCTGAAAGCACACGGGTTCTGATTGAAGAATTGGGCGTCCGTTGTCAATTAATTTCCCAGAATCTGGAGGAAGCCAGTGCCGGAACCAAAATATTTGACCAGATCGATCCATCGTTCCAGATTGAAATTTTGGTCAATAATGCAGCCATCTTTATCCCCTCGGGTTTTGATGACGAATCAGTGGACTTACTGGACCTGCATTACAAAATCAATTTTCGGAGTTCCTATTCCCTGATTAAATGTTTTGTTAACAGGTACAAATCAGGGCATATCATCAACATTCTGGATACCAAAATCACGCAATACCAAACCGAACACCTGGATTATCTGATTTTCAAGAAAGCCCTCCACGATCTGACGATGATCACCGCCAGGACCTGCGGCCCACGTTTCAGAGCCAATGGCATCGCGCCGGGACTTATTCTACCACCTGAAGGAAAGGATCAGAATTACCTGGAACAAAAAGCCAGACATATACCGCTCCAACAGACCGGGAATACCAGCATAATCCAGAATGCGGTTCGTTATCTGGTAAAAAATCCGTTACTTACGGGGCAAATTCTGTACAACGATGGTGGAGAACACTTACTATAGCCCGGGATCGGGAACCGCCCGACCGAAATTGGTCCGGATCCAGGTGGAAAAATTAAGGCTACGGGCGTATATCGGTTTCAAAAAATGGGAAACGGAAAAACTGCAGGATCTGATCATCAATTACACATTCCGGTACAATGCTGCCAGTGCCATCCAGTCGGACGCTGAAGCCGACGTACTCGATTACAAAGCTATTACCAAAAGTATTATCGCGCACGTGGACCGGCAATC
>CBFGVZ010000006.1:0-40630 GCA_965652315.1 uncultured Saprospiraceae bacterium
AACCGGGCGGCTTATGTTCACCGTTTGATTACCAACGGCATTACCATAATCAAATATAGGTTCTCCGAACCCATCCAGAATGAGTTCACCATTCTGATCACGGCGGTATAATGGATATACGGGTGCTACGTTATACATCCACTGGATAGCACTTTGATAAGCTGTACCCGATTGTTCCGGGTAATTCTGGCCCTGTGTCGAATAGAAGGTATTGAGCCCCAAAGTCAGCCAGCTATTGATTTCGGAATCGAGGTTTATCCGGCCGGTTACCCGGTTGAAATCCGAGGTTTGTACCGATCCTTCCTGCGACAGGTAATTGAGCATGAAGGAATATGCCGTTTTATCAGATCCGCCTGAAACGTTGAGGCTGTGTTCGTGACGCAGCGCATTTTTGTTTTGGATATGATCCGCCCAATCCGTATTCCACTTTTTATCGGTGGTCACAAGTCGACCATCCGTCCCTACGGGATTGGCATTAGTATAGGGATTATATGCCAGGTAATCCGAGATCAGCCGGTCAGTTGCAAATTGTGCGGCTTCGGATTCTGAGAGGCCATTTACATATGCCTGGGAGTTGCGTATAGCCTCCCAATTGAGTTCCATATACCGATCCAAATCCAGGAACTCGTGATAATCCACAGCCTGGTTTGCTGATCCCACAGAAGAAGTAAACTGCATATGAAGCGGTGTGTTTCGCTGACCCCGCTTAGTGGTAATCAGGATCACACCATTAGCGCCTCTTGAGCCGTACAGTGCCGTGGCAGAGGCATCTTTCAACACGTTCAG
This sequence comes from uncultured Saprospiraceae bacterium, assembly GCA_965652315.1. Taxonomy (GTDB): domain Bacteria; phylum Bacteroidota; class Bacteroidia; order Chitinophagales; family Saprospiraceae; genus Membranihabitans. Next base: position 787 of record CBFGVZ010000006.1, read on the forward strand.
CGACTCGATCTGGTCTGCACTGATGGTATTGATATTGCCGTTGAATGGTGCACCATCCACGATAATCAATGGGCTAGCGGAGGCATTGATAGAACCCACCCCCCGGATCCGAATGGTAGGGTTGTCTCCGGGCTGGCCACCTGCGGAGATAATATTCACTCCCGGTACACTTCCCTGGATACCCGCGGTGACACTGGCTAGTTGTTGCTTACTAAGTAAGTCTGAACCCAGCGAAGCTACGGAACCGACTATTGCACGTTCGGACTGCCGGCCATACGCGACAACCACGACTTCGTCCAGTACCTCATTATCGGTGGACAATACGATATCCAGTGCGGATTGATCCGCGCCTACGGTAATGAGTTGTGTAATATAACCTACGTACGACACCCTGATCTGTTCAAAACCATCGGGCAAGGTGACTTCGAAGATACCATCTACATCTGTCACGGTTCCAACATTATCCGTGCCTACGACCTGAACGGTTGCTCCGATCAACCGGTCCCCTTCTTCATCTGAAATGGTTCCGGTAATGGTTTTCTGAGCGATCGATGAAAAACTCAGCATACTCAAAAATGAAAATAAGAGTAATAATCTTTTCATGTTATCAATGTTATGATGTATAAAATAAAACTACCAAATGAATTTTGCTCCCTTAATAACGTTGCAGATCTTTCAAATAAACAAAGTTTAGCGAAAAAGTTTTCGGGTAACCAAAAAAGATTTCAGCGATAGCATTAACAATCCCCCTTCCATAATGATGGCGCAAAAATAACAAACTTTTTTCACCCATACTCTTCTAGGTCCTTTTATGTCTGCGACATTCCGTGTTAACCATTTTGCAAAAAATGATCCAATTATTTAATGAAAATAAATTGAATCGCCAGTATCATCACAAACGCACTTGTTCAACAAAAGCCGGAAACCCAGATATATGGTGATTACCGGGGCAATACAGGGTTTAATTTTCTGCCAGATCTTATATATTAAAAACTAACGTTTTCCTACTGATACCACAGTTATCTTATGGAAATACTAACCAAATGACTGGTCCGGACCGATGTCGAATACATCATTGGGGACTATTCTCATCATCCCTGGGGCTAAAATCGGGCGTACACAAAAAACCGAAAGGGATCTTTCCTTTGGAAAAACCCCTTTCGGTGAACTAGTTATTTTTATCAGTGAAAATCAAAAGGTCATTTGGGGACCTTCCTTTAGTTTCTATTTTTCACTCGTAGGTGCGGGTTTAATAATTTCAATTTTTGACCAGATCAAAATTAAACTCATTCCCAAAGCATCCGGCTCCTACGCATAGTTTAAACTCCAAATGCATAGAGTTATCACATGAATTAAAAGTCGATAACTCGGGCCCCAACGTTGTTGCCCAGGCATCTCCGTAGGTCGCATGCACTAGAAGTACATAACCAAGTTCCTGGCTATTGTATGTAATAAAAGGTTGTACCGGATCGTCGCTCAAAAGCAAAGCAGCCTTTCCTCCACCGTTCCATACATTCGTTATAACCAGGGTATTGGGAGTTGACGGGTCCAGCTCTACTGTAGCGGTATAGGTTGCACCACCGGCCACATGGTCCGTTACTGTATACTCACCCACGAACGACTCCAGATCGATAGGGCATACAGCCTGCAACTGTGTGATACTCTGATCTGACTCAGAAATCGTCAGGTCGGATGAAGTAATTTCAAGAATCAGACTTTTTGCATCCAATGGATCGGCTTCATCCTTATTTATGGTAATTATAAGATCGGTAGATAATTCACCTGCTGGTATTGTCACACTTTTCCCATTGGTAAAAGTAAAATCTGTTCCTTCCTTGGCTTCAGAATTGGCAGCAACTTCTACCGTTACGGTAACATCCTCACCAATCGGTTGGTTATCACCACCTATTATGGTTATCGGCAAGGCATATTCCGTTGTGGCAGATCCATCACCCTGAATGAAATTAGCCGTATTCGAAGGTGTCACAAACTGCACCAGCTTAGGCGTATCGCCATAATCAGTCACATGGTCATCTAATAGACAACTCTGCATAACAAACAACACTGACGCGAAAGCGAATATGTATAAAAGATATTTCAACTTCATTTTTTTCAATTTTAATTATTCCAGAATGGCGTATTAGTAAAGGCATCCCCAGCGGTCTGCTTTGGCACATTATTACTATTTCGTGCTGCTTCGGAGACAGGATACAGCAATCGCACTGGTCTTTGGTTATCGGTTACATCCTGCGGGAATGGAATGTCATTAGGGAATCCCGTTCGGGTCAATTCGATCCAGCACTCTATGGAAGACGTACCGTTAAGCGCTATCCATTTTTGCGTGATGATGGCTTCCAGTTTATCAGGTGTGGAATCCCAGTGAACGTTTGGAGTTCCTTCCTGCCCCAGATATTCAGCTGCTGCAGTCTCGGCATCTGGCACACCCAAAAAGATAAATGATTCCGTCACAGCAGATTCATAATAGGCCTTTGCCTGTTCTTCGCCTCCCTCAACAATTCCTTTTAATGCAGCTTCCGACAGTAAAAAATAAAGCTCTGACAACAGCATCACCGGTTGGTCCTGTGCCGAAGATGTCAGCAGTCCTGGTCCCACTTTTGAGAGATCGTTGGAAGTGAAGCCTTCACCGGGTAGTGTAGTCGTCTGGGGAGCTCCTTTGTATCCACCATTAGCTGCCTCCGCATAGAGCCTTTCCAGGCGTGGGTCATTCTTGGATTCCATAGAAGCCATTGAGTATTCACTGGCTACAGTGTAATCATTTCGATCCGTCTGTGACCCGCTGGCTGCCTGCCTGAAATAACCGTAAAATGGATTTTGCTTGTCCGTATTATCAGAATATCCGGGATTGGCTGAGACCGTTTCGGTGATGAAACCCGCCCCATTGGAGTTGATTGCGGCCATTTCCTGGTTTATAAAACTTTCATTACCTCCACTACTCATTCTTATCAGATAGCGCAATTTGATGGAGTTAGCGAATTGAGCCCATTTTTCCATATCACCGCCAAAAATAATATCCTGAGCACCCGGATTTTCCGCGTTATCGGGCAAGTTCAAGGCTAATTCTGCCGCCTCTGTCAGTTTTTGAATATTTGCCTTATATACATCTTCCTCTCCGTCATATTGCGGGGTAGGAATAGCACCGCGCTGATTGGCTTCAGAATACGGGACATCCCCGTACAAATCAACCAGATATTGGTATTGAAATGCTTTGATAATGTATGAAATCACCTTATAAGCACTGTAATCTACACTTCCAGTTTCATCTACAAAATTCTCTACAAACGTCAGATCCTTGAAGATATTCAAATAGGAATCTTCAAAAATATCCACATAAAAATTGGACGTCACATTATATCGGATCAAGGATTCGTTTGCCGACCAGTTGGATGGCGTCGCCCAGTGTCCTGCCATAAATTGCCCCAAATAAGTCATTTGACGAGCATTCAATGCCACAAAATTTTGCTGAGCTACAGGCAAATTCAATCGTGGTGTAGAAACGGAAGGATCATTGGGGTTCTCATTAATATCCAGGAAGTCCGAACAACCCACTGAAATGAATGACAGGACCAGAACCCAACCGGCTATATATTTATTCATTCTCATTTTCATATTATTAAAAGTTAACATTTAATGCGATGCCATATGATCGGAGTGGTGGAGTCTGCGCCTGAGTTCCTACCCCTACAGCATTGCCAGTTGTAAAATTAAATTCCGGATCGGTGTATACGTTATCGGCGGGCCTGAAAGTCAATACATTTCTTCCATAAACACTCAATTCGACTCCCTGTACGGGCAGATTACCAAAGAAGTTTCTGTTGAATTCGTACCCGAGTGCTATCTCTCTAATCTTCAGAAAGGAAGCATCTGTCACATAATTTTCTTTAACCTCGCTGTAGGCATCCCAGAAAGCATTTCCACCTCCTGTAGTCAGGCGGTTGGTGTTAGGAACATAGTTTCCTGCTTCATCTTTATAGACAGAATTGGGAAATACAAAAGGGCCCCTACCGGAAGAAACACTATGCTGGGTCAAACCAGTAAATTCCAGGGCATTGACAATATCATTGAAGAAAACATGCCCTGTTCTGTAATCTGCAGAAACGTATAAGTTCAACCCACCAAAACCAACCGATGTAGTCGCACCGACGATATAATCAGGCGAAGTTTTGCCCTGTATTTTCAGGTCACTTGACTGGAGTGGGTTCCCATTGTCACCGACAATGACCCTTCCCTGAGGATCTCTCTCATAGGCTGTAGTCCTGATCACGGGATACGGACTGCCTACCTTCGCAATAATCTGGGCATATGAATACCCTCCGATATCGAGTTCATCCACTCCATCTGCAAGGGACAATACTTCCGATCTGTTCGCCGCATAATTCACACCGATATCCCAGAAAAAATTGGGCCGCGCTACCAGTGCACTGTTCAAATCAATTTCAATACCCTTATTCTCCAATTCACCTATATTAATCAAACTCTGACTGGCTCCAGATGCCGTGGAAATATTTACAGCCACGATCTGATCCACCGAATTGGTCTTGTAACCCACCACTTTTGCCGTCAGTCTGTCATCCAGAAATCCCAGTTCCACTCCAGCTTCCAGCGATGTCGTAAACTCAGGGTTCAATGCAGGATCTGCATCCCGATTGCCCTGACTCAATCCTATAATCGATCCGTAAGGAAAACCACCAGTGGCGCTAAAGGTATTATTAATGGCGTAGATGCCCGGATCATTCCCGGTTTTGGCATAACTCATGGTGAGTTTCAGGTAATTCAATCCATTGGATGATCCTAAGGCCGGAAATGCCTCAGTCGCTATGAACGCCAGACCGGCGCTCGGATAAAAATAGGATCTGCTACTGGCAGGCAAGGTGGAAGACCAGTCATTCCGCCCTGACACTGTCAGATGAATAAAGTCATTATATCCCAAACGCAATTCTCCGTATCCACTAAGGCTTGAATATTCAAATGCCTCTTCCCCTCCCAACAGATCACCCGTACGGGTCGACACATTGTAAAATTCGGGAATAAACAAATTACTTCCTTCCACGTTCACATTTCCAGAATGCGTTCTGAAAGTATTCTGTCCTAATGTCAGTTCGGTACTGATCCCCGAATCCCAGTCTTTGTCAAATTGTAAAATCAGATCTCCGTTGAACCGATTGTAATCTGCTAATTCTCTTCGTGTACGTGCGCCATAAGGGTCTATTTCTGAATAAGTGTGTTCCAAATGAAAAGCATAGGTATAGGCCCCAAATTTTCGCTTAAAATTGGTTAATCCTCCGGTATACCCTGCCCGGTATGTCGCTGTAAACCAATCTGTTATTTTAAGGTCAACAAATGAAATGGCGGTAAATTCAGTTCTTTTCTCACCTTCTCGTTGTGTATCAACAATAAAGTACGGGTTTTCATAAAACCGGAAAAACGATACCTCATTCCTGGTAAATTTGCCTGTTCGCCAATTTTTCAATTCGGTCATCGGCAGGTGCAAAGGTGTGTTGATTACATTCCAGTAAACAGGCCTGTCCTGACGCCCTCCTGAGCCCACTACGTCCTCACTGTCTCTGAAAAATGAAAAATTCGCACCGAACGAAATTCTGTCAAAATGCTTGGCACCTTTGAACCGCATATTCGTCCGATTGTATTTGTCATTTGGAACAACCCCCAGCGTATTTGAGTGCTCAAGCGTAAGACGAAATTCTCCCTCATCATTCGCACCTCCAAAAGCCAGACTGTTGGTAAAGGTAGAACCTTTATTGAAGAAATTCTTATGATTGTCCTCGATGGGCCAGAACGGGACCATCCACACCTCCCCGTTATCCAATGTCTCGGAGGCTTCTATCATCCGACCATCATATCTGGGTCCCCAGGCCACATTCTCCAGGGGCCAAAGTGTACCATCAGGAAAACCACCTACTCCGAATTCATCCTGGAACTGTGGCATATAGGATACTTCATCCATTTGATAATTGGAACTAAAATCGATCTGTAATCCCTTTTGCCCACTTTTTGTTTCGATAAGCACCACCCCATTCGTAGCCTGCGAGCCGTAAAGTGCAGCTGCGTTGGCTCCTTTCAAAATGGTCGTACTCGCAATATCATTTGGGTTCAAGCGATCCAGTGCCGTCCTGCTGGATGGAAAACCATCCACGACGATCAAAGCCTGGTTGTTTCCCAGCAACGACCGATTCCCACGAAGTACAATTCTGGTATCTGGTTTGACACCATTATTAATGGTATTGATCTGCATACCGGAAACCTTACCCACCATAGCAGTCGCCACGTTAACTGCCTTGGTATGAGTCAAATCTTCGCTTTCCAATTGTGACACAGAATGCGTCAGGTCTCGGGGATCTCTCTTAATCCCCAAAGAGGTAACCACTACTTCTGCAAGCAACTGTCCTGCGACCAATTGGACATCGATGACTGAACGGCCGTCAATATCGACTTCCTGGGACTCAAAGCCGGTATAACTATACCTTATGGTCGTACTTCCTTCCGGAACTTCCACCGAATAATTACCATCAAAATCGGTGACCGTACCGACCGAGGTGCCCAGTACCAGGATATTGGCTCCGATCAGAGCCTCACCTTCCACGTCTGTTACCGTACCGGTCACCGTGGTCTGGGTCATAGCCAGATGGTATGTGCCAATCACACATACAAATAGAAATAAAAATCTTTTCATGCCAAATTTTTTGTTATTAATAAGTTACTGAAGCCCTCATGCCAACACAGGCTCCAGCTCATTTGTCTTTTAAAAACGTTAGTGAAAAGCATTTCGCTTCCTTTACGCTTCAAAACAACGCTGCAAACATAATAAAAACTTAACAAACAAAAAAACCAAATCGACTTTCTACGCCAACAAAAATACCAATAATAACTCACAATTCAATATTTGCAAGAAATATCGCAAAATTTGAACAAATTTAAATTTACTGGGTACCCTTGTTGCAAAATCCTCAATTACAGCGACAAAAAAATTTGATTCCAAATTGAAATCAGGTCAAATTTTAACAATCTGGGTAGAATTTTTGGGATTTGTTAGGGGAGGATTCGGAATGGGAGCGCGTGAAGCGACAATGGGCGTCTGAGTCAGATCGCCGGAGAACTGTTATAAGGTGCGGAAAAACTGTAATCAGGAATGCAGTGATGTGACCTGAAAGATAAAAACTTCAAAAACACAATATCCCCCCTAAAGCTCCAATTCCTGCTTGTACATGCGAATCGTATTACCAATTCCATAATACAATGCGTCGGATATCAAAGCATGGCCGATAGACACTTCTGACAGAAATGGTATTTTGGATTTGAAAAAGTGCAGATTGGACAAATCAAGATCGTGCCCAGCATTGACTTTCATACCAAGTCTTCTCGCTCGATTGGCCGTATGAATATAGCTTCGAATGGCTTCCGTGGGGTCTTTGAGATAACCTAAGGCGTAGGGACCGGTGTAAAGCTCTACCCGGTCAGTCCCGGTTTCCGCCACGGCATCCATCATATCGGGGTCAGCATTCACAAAAACACTAACCCGGATATCCTTTGATTTCAATGTTCCGATGACATCCCGAAGAAAATCACCGTACCTGACTGCGTCCCAGCCGTGATCACTGGTTAACTGCCCGGGCTCATCCGGCACCAGGGTACATTGATGCGGTTGTACCTGCAACACCAGATCCATAAATTGCTTTGTAGGGTTTCCTTCAATATTGAGCTCTGTCCGGACAACTTCCTTAAGAGCGGGAACGTCCGAAAACCGGACATGGCGTTCGTCAGGTCGGGGATGTACCGTAATACCTTCTGCACCGTACGATTCACAGTCGCGGGCAAATTGAATGAGATCGGGTTTGTTCTCTCCTCTCGCATTTCGGATGAGTGCCACCTTATTAATATTTATACTCAGATTGGTATAAGACATGGAACAGATTTTTGTTTTTCGGATTAAAAGTAACATTTTTGATGGCCAATGAAAGATTTATTCCCCAGAATATTGGGTGCATTGATTTACATCATCGCACTGCTTGGTGGCCTGTATTTCCGTCAGCCTTACTGGTGGTTTATTTGTACTATTCTCCTCATGGTCACCATGTATGAATGGATGCGCCTGGACACTCCACATCACAGCAATAAGAATACCAGATTATACCTGCCTTCTGCCCTGGTGCTCTTTATATTCATACAATTCTCCTTTTTTATGGCTGACCGCGCCTACGGTCCCGTCTGGAACAACATTGTCATCCTCCTGGGGATCGCTTATTACTTTTTTTGCGCACTGGTCTTCCGAAAAGAATTTTTTCACAGGAAATCAATTCCCGGATTATTTCTGTATATCCTGATTCCGTTTATCTTTCTGTATATCCTGGGACTAGCCATCCCTCCCACCTTCCTTTTATTGCTGTTCTGCATCATCTGGATCAATGACACCTTTGCTTATCTGGGGGGGTCAATGTATGGACGGACCAAACTGGCCCCTTCCATATCCCCGGGTAAAACCTGGGAAGGTACCATATCGGGTATCATCGCGGCCGGATTGGCAGCCTATGTGGCGGCACGGTACCTCCTGGACATGGAACAATACGCTATCTGGTTTTCGATCGGGATGATCGTTGCAATTTTCGGAAATCTGGGAGATCTGTTTGAATCCAAAATAAAAAGGAAACACCGGATCAAGGATAGCGGCAATTTCCTGCCTGGCCACGGGGGTGCCCTGGATCGGATGGATTCTCTGTTGTTTGCCATTCCGGTATATTATATCTTTGTGACCATTCTCAATATTCAATCACAATGACCATACATAAAGAAGGAAAAAAAATAGTAGCAGACAGTTTCCTGGCTCTGTTCTGTGCGCTGGGGGCCTACCTGATCTGGGGAGGATGGTTTCTTCTGCTTTTTTTAGTCGCTATAGTAATATGGACCGGCCTGGTACTCAATTTCTTCAGAAGTCCGGAACGGTCCTTCACGCCCGACCCGGACGTCATCAATTGCCCGGCCGACGGAAAAGTAGTGATCGTGCAGAAAGTTTTTGAACCGGAGTATTTTAAAGAGGAACGTTGGCAGGTGTCGATTTTCATGTCCCCCCTCAATGTCCATTTGAACCGGGTACCCATGACAGGAAAAGTCAGGTATTACCGTTACCATCCGGGGAAATACCTGGTTGCCTGGCATCCCAAATCGAGTTTGCTCAATGAACGGAATACTATTGTCCTCGAAGATGAACAAGGTCGAAATCTGCTGGTGCGACAGATTGCCGGAGCGGTTGCACGCCGGATAGTTTGTTATATGAAAGAAGGAAAAACGGTAGCCCAGGGCGCAGAACTCGGTTTTATCAAATTTGGTTCGCGAGTTGATCTTTTCCTACCCCTTGATGTTGAAATTCTCGTCTCTGTAGATGATCTGGTTAAAGGCAACGTGGACTCCATTGCGAGGTGGTCACAAAAGTAAAACCAAAAATTCAGGTGGATTGACAACAATGTATGTTGAAAGTTGTACCTTTATAAAAAATAAAAAAGTTTTATCATGACATATTTTGTGCTATTAGGTATGCCGGGCGGCATGGAGTTGATAATAATCGTATTTGTGGTATTGCTGCTTTTCGGAGGACGTAAGATTCCAGAACTGATGCGTGGACTGGGAAAAGGAATCAAGGAATTCAATACCGCGCGAGCCTCCCTGGAAGATGAATTACAGAAAGGCATGGACGAGGAGGAAAAAAAGCAAAAAAAATTGGAAGCCGAACGGCTGGCTAAGGTCAAAGCAGAGAAGGAAAAGATCGAATCCGAACCCACCACCCATTCGGATTATACAGACTGATCCGGCCAAAAATTCCGCTGATTTAATGGTTTTCCGGTAAACCGGTAGATTTAACCGCAATTTAGCATAGGCTTAAAATTCGGATAATACTATCTATTTACCTTTGTATCGGGTCCTGGGATATACCAGATAATTGATTTCTGACGCTCAGGATGCACAGGATAAGACAATGCAATTTGACATTGTCTTTTTTTTTTTGGCCGGTATCGAGCGGATCTCATCCTATTCATACAGCAACAGGGGTAAAAGAAATCCCAAGACACGGACAGTTGCAAAAAAAAAACAGCACTGTTTACAACATTTTTGTTTTGGACACAGTTTTCTGTATGTAATCACCTGACCGACCGGTCAGTCAGCCAGGATTTAATTTACAGAGATGAATGAAAATACGCCTATAAAGAACCAAAATACAAAGGACCGGATCCTGGATACCGCCCTGGACCTGTTCGCCAACAACGGTTTCCACAAGACATCAATCAGCCAAATCGCTAAGACCACCGGAGTTTCCAAAAGTTTGGTGTACAATTATTTTGAAAGTAAAAACCAACTGCTCGAATCGATTATCACGACCTTTATCGAACGGAACGCCCAATTGTTGCCATCAGGCAGTATTGAAAACCTGGAATCACCGGAGGATCTGGCCGAATATCTTCAAAAGCTAAAGCTCCATTTTGTCACCCATTCCACCTACTACCGTTTGCTTATCATGCTAACGCTTCAGGGTACAGTCAAGGAAATCATTATGCCCGATATACTTGAAAAACAAAGGGTTCTCCTCCCACAGCTCAATGCATTTTTTCATAAATTCCATCAGGAAGATTCGGACAAATTAACTTATTTACTGGGTGCCGTAATGGATGGCATATTTCTGCACTATCTCTATATGGAAGGGAACTATCCACTGGACGAGATTTTTGATTATTTCTCGAACAGGTTAAAAGCATTTTTGCAACAACAATAATGATATGGCTATGAAAAATCTGATTTTATGGATGTTGTTAATCCTGCCGGGAGTCCTTCCAGGTCAGGATTTATCAGCCGAAGAGATCATCCAGAAAAGTGAGGAAAATCTAAGGGGAGGCAGTAGCACCGGCGAAATGAAAATGACCATTGTTCGGCCTACCTGGACCAGAGAAACCACCATGAAGACCTGGTCTAAAGGTCAGGACCTAACGCTAATAGTGATTACATCTCCTGCCCGGGACAAGGGGATCGCTTACCTGAAGCGCGGCAATGAAATATGGAACTGGCAGCCCCGCATTGAGCGAACGATCAAGCTTCCCCCATCCATGATGTCACAGTCCTGGATGGGCTCTGATTTCACCAATGATGACCTGGTCCGTGAATCGAGTCTGACGGACGACTACAATCAAAAGCTGCTTGGGACTGAAAGTATCAATGGATTGGATTGCTATAAGTTGGAATTGATACCGCTGGAGGAAGCAGCCGTAGTCTGGGGTCGGCTGTTGATGTGGATTTCGAAGGAACATTTTATGCAAGTCAAGACCGAATTCTACGATGAAGACGGTTTTTTGATCAATACGATGACCGCCAGCCAGTTCAAGACATTTGACGGTCGTCATCTTCCTGCAAGGATGAAGATCGTTCCAGAGGACAATCCTGGCCATGAGACCATCGTGGAATATATCAATCTGGAATTTGATCAGAATCTTGACGATCGCTTATTCACGATCCAAAACATGAAAAATATCCAGTAAAATGAGGATGACCTTCACTCTGGCGCTCCGAAATCTATGGCGGAATAAAAGACGTACACTAATCACCGCAGCCAGTGTACTATTTGCCACTTTTTTTGCTGTTACCATGTCTTCCATTCAAAAGGGCACCTGGCAAAACACGCTGGAAGGATTGTTACACAGCTATACCGGCTATATCCAGATCCATGCTGATGGTTATTGGGATAACCAATCCATCGATCGGTTATTTCAGAGTCGCCCAGGTCTCCTGGATTCCATACGGTCTATACCCGAAATCAATCAGGTCATGGAACGTATCGAAAATTTTGCATTGGTATCCACCGGCCCCAAAACCAAAGGAGTGCTGATAGCAGGGGTAAAACCCGATCAAATCGAGCAATTCAACCACGCTGAAAACGATTTGATCGAGGGTGAGTTTCTGACAGAAAATGCAGAAGAAGCCGTGTTGGGCGAAGATCTGGCTGATATACTGGGGTTGACCATCGGGGATACACTGATCGCCATAAGTCAGGGTTACCGCGGCAATAATGCAGTAGGTCAATACCGGATAACTGGACTGATGGATTTTGGCAATCCACAATTCAACAAACAACTGGTCTATATACCGATGAAGCAGGCAGAAGAATTCTTTGCCGCACCCGGAATGATCTCCTCACTAATCCTGACCACAAACCGGATCAGCGAAATCGATCCGGTGGTCCGACAACTCAGTCAAATGCTTGACACCAGCCGATACGAGATTATGAATTACGAGCAATTGTTACCTGCGGTCATCGAAGCCCAGGCGCTGGATGAAGCAGGAGCCAAAATCATCATGTATATTCTCTATGTGCTTATCGGATTTGGTATGTTGGGTACGGTGATGATGATGTTGAAAGAACGGGAATACGAATTTGGCGTACTCAAAGCGATAGGAATGAAATCTACCCAATTGTTCACTATGGTCACCGCAGAAGTACTGGCCATGGGCTTTCTGGGGGTATTGGGGGGAATCATGCTATCTTTTCCCCTGGTACTTTATTTGAAAAACAATCCAATTCACCTCGGGGCAGGGTACGCGGAAACCTACGAACAATTTAACATGGAACCCTTGATGAAGGCAGTTTTGTCGCCTCCTGTATTCATCGAACAAGCCATCGTGGTATTTTGTATGGTGGCGTTGATATCTTTATACCCTTACTTTAACCTGCGGAAAATGAAACCAGTAGAAGCCCTGAGAGCATAGACCGTATAAAAAATTTGATGATGCTGATCAAAATAGCCTGGAAAAATATTTGGAGGAATCCCGTGCGATCAATAATCCTGATAGTTGCTATCACGCTGGGAATCTGGGCGCTCATTTTTATCAACGGCGTCTCTACCGGGATGGTCAATGATTACATTGATACGGCGATACAGGAAAGAACTTCGCATATTCAAATTCATCTGCCGGAATTTGTCACAGAACCAGAAATCACGGGATATTTTGAAACCGGTCCTGTGACTGCCTTTCTGTCCCGGTCGGACTTCGTCGGCGAATATAGTTCCCGGATTATCACCAGTGGCATGATTAGTTCGACTCAGTCCAGCAGGGGCATTACGCTATACGGAATCGATCCGGAAAGAGAAGCCGCCATGACCGGGCTGGATGAAAATATCGCGGAAGGGGAGTATCTTAAGGAGCAGGAAGGCAACTACATTCTTCTTGGAGATCAGACCGCTGAGAAATTGGGCGTCAAAATCAGATCACGGGTGGTAGTTAACTTTCAGAACGCCGCAGGGGAAGTGACTGCTGCTGCGTTTCGGGTTGCGGGAATTGTGGGGGATGTCTCCTCATTGGCGGGAGATAACCGCGCATATATACCCATTAATACTCTTCGGATGCTTACCGGACTGGCAACCGAACAGGCACATGAAATAGCGCTGTTGCTGAAAAATCCGGACCAATTGTGGGTGGCTCAGGATTCGATTCAGGCAGCTTTTCCGGAATTAACAGTTCAAAACTATCTCGAGATCGCACCCGATGTTGCCCTTATGGGTTCTCAAATTCAGGTTTCATTGACGATCATGACCACCATTTTTATGCTGGCCCTGATATTTGGCATCATCAATACGATGCTCATGGCCGTCCTGGAGCGTTACCGGGAACTCGGTATGTTACTGGCTGTGGGCATGAAAAAATTCCAGGTTTTTATTATGGTGGTCTGGGAAACAATCTTTATTTCACTGGCCGGAATGCCCATCGGTATCCTGCTGGGGGCCGTAACGATCAGCCTTACTCATCGCTATGGGATCAATCTGGAAAAATGGTCGGACAGTCTGACCGAGTTTGGACTGACAACCATCATTCATCCTGAACTCTCGTTCCGACATTATCTGACGATTGGTCTGGCTGTGTTGTTCACTGCTGTTCTGGCGTCTATCTACCCGGCCCGCAAAGCCACTTCTCTCAATCCCATCGAAGCTCTACGAAAAATCTGATACCAATGACAATAGGAAATAGCAGGAATGACAAAATTGTGATCGAAGCAAAAAATCTTGAAAAAATCTACGACCAATCCCTGGTTCCGGTGCATGCCCTCCGAGGGGTCGATTTAGATATCCGGAAAGGGGAATTTACGGCTATCGTAGGACCCTCTGGTTCGGGCAAATCGACCTTACTCAATATCATTGGCGGTCTTGACAACCCCACCCATGGCTCGATCAGGGTGGACGGGCAGGACATCACCGCCATGAAAGAAGCTGACCTCGTGGAATTCCGTAAAAACAAGATTGGTTTTGTGTTTCAATCCTTTAATCTGATCCCGGTATTGACAGCACTTGAAAACGTGGAGTTTATCATGCTTCTGCAGAAAAAAGATAAAAAAGACCGGGAGGCTCGGGCCATATCGCTTCTCAAGAATGTGGGTCTGGAAGATAAAATCCATCAACGGCCCTATGAGCTTTCGGGTGGACAACAGCAACGTGTAGCGGTAGCGAGAGCATTGGCCTCCAAACCATCTTTTGTGCTGGCGGACGAACCCACCGCCAATCTGGATTCGGTATCCACCGGCAACCTGCTGGATATCATGGAGCGACTCAACCGGGAGGAAGGAATGACCTTTGTATTCTCCACGCATGACCAGCGCGTAATAGATCGGGCACATCGTATCATTCATTTGATTGATGGCCGAATATCAAAGGATGAATTAGTGGATCAAAACCATTTTAAATGATTTTCGGAGCATATCATGGATTGTTTCGATTCCCTCAGAGATTCTTAGTGAAAGCAGCCATGGCCTGCATGATTTGTTTCGGCTGGATGCCAGAAGCTTCCGCTCAGCAGCCCGGGTCGAGCGACAGTATCAGAACCCAATGGAGTGGGTATCTCAAACATATGCACACCGCGATTTATCAACCCACAGTGGATGAGGTATGGCTGGATGGACTGGTCCAGAATCGTATAAATTTTAGCGCCGCCAGAACCAATTCGCCCTGGTCCGTTTATGCAGGTCTCCGGACCCGAATGTTTTATGGGGATTATTTTGAACTTGACACAGATCGGGGAACTTCGATTCATGACAAGAATAACGATTACCTGCCTCTGTCCTTCAATGCGATCAACGGAGATCACATGCTTGTCAATTCCTATCTGGACCGGCTATATATCCAATGGTCCCGCAACGACTGGGAGGTGCGCCTGGGCCGTCAACGGATTAACTGGGGAATCAGCACTTTCTGGAATCCCAACGATTTATTCAATAGCTTTGATTTCACAGATTTTGATTACGAGGAACGACCGGGTTCAGATGCGCTCCGGGTTACCTGGTACACTGGGCCGGTCTCCAGACTGGAAGGTGCAATAAAGATGGCAGACAATCTGGATGATGTCACGATGGCCATGTTGTATCGGTGGAATATGGGGTCTTTTGACTTTCAGGTAATCGGAGGGAAATACCGGAAGAACCTTGCTGTGGGAGGAGGATGGTCGGGCTATCTGAGTGATATCGGATTCAAAGGGGAGTTGATGTATTTCGATTCTTACGATTCGGGAATTGCCAACACTTTCAACATAACTACGGGTTTTGATTATCTTTTTGGGAGCGAAGTGATGGCAGGACTCGGTTATCTGTACAATGGGAGTGGAACTTTAGGTCAGGGAAGCAATCTATTCAATTTTCAGTTGTCAGCAAGGAATCTCTATCCCTACCGGCACGCCGTTTACGGTCAGATTAATGTGAGTATCACCCCTTTACTATCTGGGGGTGCGATGGTTGTTTATTCCCCGGTCGAAACCAATCCCCTGTTTCTTAGTCCATCATTTTCATACAGTCTGTCCCAGAACTGGGATCTGGATCTTGTTTCTCAGATTTTTGCAGCCGAATCGTCCCCGATAAATCTCAATGTCTATGCATTTTTTCTGAGGACGAAATGGAGTTTTTGAACTGTTCAAAATCATAACTTCTACTCAGTGAAATTATCAACAGTACTGCTGACTGCATTGGTGGTTGGATCTGGTCATCCGGAAGACGCATGGTATTTGGTTTATGTAGATGCGAGGCATGACAGAATGTAATCGAAGACCAAAGATGCTCAAGCTATAATGTATTTTTTCAGACTGGAAATGGTGAATCATTCGGGTGAGGTGGTCGTGACAGCCACACAGAACATCAGACGACTGATGTCGCCGTTATCACTCACTCCACTCGTCTAAGGTCCAGATCGTGAAAATCAAAGCTAAAGTCGATATCCGGTGAGATACCCTTCATTCTGATGGCTGTCGCCCTACCTTCCGTATCCAGTATAAAACTGGCAAACGCATCGCAATCCATATCCTGGTATTCCCACTCGATCGCAAAAGTATTGGCTTTGTAAAAATACATGGGACCATTAAGTTTGGGAGATCGAAGAGATGAAATCCACAACTGATCATCCTGTACCCACACTTTGACCTTACCAAACCAATCATCCTGGTACATCCCGGTCAGCATATCAATATCGATCGGCGTCTTTTTGTTGTTTTCGACGGTTTCCCAAACGGCAGCAGTCACCGAATCGGCTTCGGACCGTTGAGCGGTTAATATGCGTTTATTCTCCCTGATCCAGTCAAAGTCATCCAGGCCAAGGTACCTGTCGAGAATAGTCTGCGAGATGGAACGATACGCATTGCCTCCAGGCCAGGTATTGGTGAGGACGACAATACCCAGTTGGAGTTCCGGTACCAGTATCGTGCGGGAAAGCATACCTGGCAATGCACCCGTATGTTCCATACATATCAATCCATTACGGTCTCGAATGCCCCAGCCCAATCCATATGCGGTGAAATGGGTATTATAACGGTTGTCCGGAATCACCGTGAATTCAATGTTGGTATGGGGTCGCCACAATTCCCGATGATTTTTTTCGGAAATCAATCTCAGATTATCCGAACCAACAGCCATACCATTGTTGAGGTGCATCATCATCCACCGGGACAGGTCGTGAACACTGGCGTATATTCCACCGGCAGCACCCAGGCTGGCATTGGGTTTGGTGTAGGTTTCCAGCTGGACCAATTCATTCCCATTCACGGAATGCGGCATGGCTATATTACTGCGATCCTCCAACTGATGGAATACCGGAGCACTATCATCCATTCCAAGGACTTCCATAAACCGCTCTTTTACGAATTCAGCCCAGCTTTTGCCACTGACTCTGCTGACCACCTCTCCCGCAACCAAATACAGCAGGTTATCATAATCGTATTTGGTTCTGAAGGCCGAAACGGGTTCCTGGTATTGGAAACTTTTCAGTACATCATTCATTGTGAAATCACCGCCATCCGGAAAAAACATCAGATCTCCGGCTCCCAGGCCCAGGCCGCTACGATGTGTAAGCAAATCCAGGATATTGAAATTAGCGGTAACATACGGATTGTACATCCGAAATTCAGGAATGTAATCCACGACCCGGTCTGTCCAATTCAATTTTCCTTCATCTACCAAAACGGCCAGCGCTGCGGTTGTAAAGGCCTTACTGTTGGAAGCGATGGCAAATACCGTGTGCTCATCAACCCGTGCAGGATCATCCACAGCCCGGATCCCGTATCCTTTACAATGAACGACCTTACCATCCTTAACCACTGCAATGCCCATTCCAGCCAACGGCGCCGTATCCATCAACCTGGCCACCAGTGAATCGATCTGTGCGGATGTGTAAGCCTGTCCACGACCTTCTATCGAAATCAGTATTAAAATCAGGGTTAGGAATTGAAGCCGTTTGAGGATCATGGTCATAGCTGTGTTATTAAATCCTTAAATGCTACAAATATAACCCGGATAGCCAATTGACTGGATAATTTTAAGCAAAAAAATGGTACACACCTTATTTCGGATAATTGTGGTCATTTTTGTATTGGCACCTATCCCATCACTGACCCAAATCCACACAGATCCATCACGGCCCAACGTGATCTATATCCTGGCGGACGATCTGGGGTATGGCGATCTGGGCTGTTATGGACAGGATAAAATCCAAACACCAAATATCGACGAACTGGCCCGGCAGGGCATGCTTTTCACGCAATTTTACGCTGGTTCGCCTGTCTGCGCTCCTTCACGATACAATTTCCTCACTGGTCTTCATTCCGGGCATGCTTTTATCCGGGGCAACCACGAATGGAATGAACGCGGCGATGTATGGGATTATGAAAAGGTAGTCGAAGACGTCAGCCTGGAAGGTCAATACCCCATCCCGGATTCCACTTTCACGCTGGGGGAAATGCTCCAGTCAGCCGGATACAAAACCGCTCTGGTCGGTAAATGGGGTCTGGGCGCACCAAATACAGAAGGGGTCCCGAACAAGCAGGGGTTTGACTACTTTTACGGATACAATTGCCAGCGTCAGGCACACAATTTATATCCACCGTTCTTATGGGAAAACAACGAAAGGGTTTGGCTGGACAACGAAGTAATCGCCCCCAAAACCCGCATTCCGGAAGGAAGCGATCCAATGGACATCGAGTCATATAGCCAATTCGTCCAATCGGATTATGCACCGGAAAAAATGATGGATGCTGCGTTGGGTTTTATCGACCGTAACAAAGACAAACCTTTCTTCCTCTATTTTGCCACACCAATCCCGCACGTACCCCTTCAGGTTCCCCCGCCCTGGTACGAAAAATATGTGGGTACTTTGGGAGAGGAAGAACCTTATCTCGGTGGAATGGGATATTTCCCACATCGTTATCCACGGTCCGCATATGCCGGCATGATTTCTTATTTTGATGCGCAGGTGGGCCTGCTTATTGAAAAGCTTCAACAGGAAGGCCTTTATGAAAACACCCTGATCATTCTGACCAGTGACAACGGTCCCACCTTCAATGGCGGCACACAATCTCCGTGGTTTGAAAGCGGCGGGCCTTTCCCCAGTGAAAAAGGTAGGGGAAAAGGATATGTTTATGAGGGCGGAATTCGGGTACCGTTTATTGCAGCCTGGCCGGCTGTCATTCAACCTGGTACCAGATCCGATGTGATTGGGTCCAATTGGGATATGATGGCCACATTGCATGCTATTACTCAAATTAAAGAACCCCTGGAGTCAGATGGCATTAATTTGTTCCCGGTGTTCCGTGGACAATCGCCTTCAGTGGACCGGGAATATCTGTACTGGGAGTTCCACGCATATGGTGGCCAGCAGGCAGTTCGTATGGGGAAATGGAAAGCCGTGCGAAAGGATATCGTATCAAAAGGCAACCTGGAAGTCGAATTATACAATCTGGAGAATGACCTGACTGAACAACGAAATGTAGCCGGACAATACCCGGAAATAGTCCGCAGAATAGAGCGTATCATGGAAAAGGAACACACCATTCCGGAGGTGGAGCATTTCCAAATGCCATCGATTTCGAAGCCATAACCCAGACATCTATAGAAAATCCCGTATCATCACCCGTTTGATAAACCCTTTCAACCCTAAATTTTCATCTGAATAGACTGAAAAAATTTCAAACAGGAATTATGGAAAATGGTGAAAATAAAAAGCTGAAGATAAAATGAAATGAAGTGGAAAGGTGAGGCTGCTGAAAGGAAGATGCAGACATTTGGTGTTTATAAAATCAACCTGAAAAATACTGAGAAACAATGATTAAACACGTATTTCTTTTTTTGTTTTGGATCGTAGCTTTTTCCTGTTCTTCCGATGCACCCGATCGAGAAGGCTTACCCAATATTATCCTGATCAATATCGACGATCTGGGCTATACTGATACTGAATTGTACGGCCATCACGATTTTCATACCCCTCATCTCCTTCGGTTCGCAGAAACTGGAATGATATTTACCCGGGCATATGCTTCGGCAGCCAACTGTGCTCCTTCCCGCGCCAGTATGATGACCGGGCAATACACTCCGAGACATGGTATTTACACCGTGGGTTCCTCCGAAAGGGGGAAAAGCAGCGACCGGAAGATCATTCCCACACCCAATACCACCACACTGGCAGACAGCATGATCACGCTGAGTGAAGAATTGCGCAACATCGGATACCGAACGATAACCATCGGCAAATGGCACCTGGGTGAAGATCCTATGACTCAGGGCTTCGATGTGAATATCGCGGGCAATCATGCCGGACATCCCAGATCATATTTCAGCCCCTACCAGAATCCGAATTTGAGTGATGGTCCGGAAGGTGAATATCTGACAGACCGTTTGACTGATGAAGCCATCTCTCAGATTTCTACGAATCAAAAACCTTTCTTTCTATATCTCCCCTATTTTGCTGTTCATACCCCACTGCAGGGCAAACCCGACCTGGTCCAAAAATATCTGGACCGGGGATTTGAAAAAAAGACAGCACATTATGGAGCGATGGTCGAAAACATGGACCGCAACATCGGAAAGCTTGTAAATGCACTGGACAGTCTGGACATCCGCGATCAGACCCTGGTTGTTTTCACTTCGGACAATGGCGGTATAGCAGCCGTACACAGTCAGCGACCATTGAGGGCCGGCAAGGGTTCATACTACGATGGTGGGATCCGGGTACCACTCATTTTTTCGTGGCCCGGTCGTATCCATAGCGGAGTGCAAAGTCAGCTACCTGTGATGAATATCGATATATACCCCACATTACTATCCCTTATTGGTCAACAGCACGGTACCTCAAAAATCCTGGATGGAATTGATCTCTCCGCCGAACTGGTGGGTAACGGGCTGAAAACGGATAGAAACCTTTATTGGCATTTTCCAGTTTATCTGCAGGCTTATGATGGGTCATTAGATGAAGCCAGGGATACGCTCTTCCGTACCAGACCGGGGTCTGTAATGCTCCAGGACTACTGGAAAATACACCATTATTTTGAAGACGATGAATGGGAATTGTATAATCTGGCGGTCGATCCAAGGGAAAAAAGTAACCTGTTCGAGGAATATCCGAAAATTTCCAGGAGATTGCAGACTGAACTCAATACCTGGAGGGAATCTATAAATGCACCTATCCCTTCAGAGCCCAATCCTGATTTTGGGAAATAGGGGCAAATGTTCATCCTATATTTTCATGTAATTCCTGATCCTAAATCACAAATTTGCCGAGGGGTAGAAAACGAACTTTTTGTTATCCAGCCAGGGAAATCTCAAATCTTCATTATCCTTTAGCATCAGCAATGGAAGAATTTTGTCGTCTTTCCCATATGAAACGGACTGCCCTATCCCATCAACAAGGGCAGGTCCAGGTATTTCGCGGGAATACCAAAAGCATCGACCAGCGCCTTGCCATCCGGCACCATTTGCCGTGCATGCCTGTGGATCAACTGCCGTATGGCCTTGGATTTTCCGGCACTGACATAGCCCTGTTCCAGATACCAACCATTGTGTTCATACATCGTGGACAGGGCGTACATTGCAGAAAGTTTTTTCAGCATAAATTTTTCAGCCGGACTGCTTGTTTTTTCGATTACATCCTGGATGGCCAGGAGACAACGCTCCTCGGCATAGGCTATGGCCACCTGACTCACATGGGTTTGGACTCGAAGAAATGCCTGGTATGGGGTCACCCGTTTTCGGAACAACCGGTTCATGCGCTGTGCAAGCGAAAAAGTCAACCTACGCCGCCGATATGAGAAGGCATCCCTATGAAACTCCCTGTTATAAAGATGAGAAACCTCGACATTATTCCGGTACACCGGGTTGTATGTCACCAGCGTATCCGCCCACTGCCTTCGTAAATATTTGATCACTCCTAGGAATGAATCTGCATTAAAATCTGACTGAAAAGCGGATAGGACACCCTTTGCTGCCAATTGTAGGATGACGTGATTATCTCCCTCAAAAGTAGCAAACACATCAAGGTCAGCGCGCAGTTCCGGCAACCGGTTTTCACTCATATACCCCTTACCGCCACAGGCCTCCCGGCACTCCTGAACGGTTTGATTTCCATGCCAGCTCGCCAAAGCTTTCAGAGCCGCCGCCTCGGCTTCAAGTTCACGGATATCTGAATTCGGAGGAGCGGTGGCATATCTGTGCATCAGATCATCCAGCGCAAAGTGCAGCGCATAGGTTTTCGCTAACAAGGGAAAAAGCCGCATCTGATGCGTGGCATATTCAATCAACAGACTCTCGGCGGTGTGAATTTCCCGACCAAATTGCCGGCGACGATATGCATATCGTACTGCGATACTCAAAGCCAGTTTTGCTCCGGCCAGGGAACCTTTGCCTACACAGATCCGGCCACCGACCAGGGTGCCCAGCATAGTGAAAAAACGCTTATTATCTTTTTGAATCGGGGAATGGTACTGACCATCATCCCCGATCGATCCAAATCGGTCCAACAGATTAAAAACCGGCACTTTCACCTGGTCAAACCATATCCGGCCATTATCTACCCCATTGAGGCCTGCTTTGTATCCATTATCCTCCACCTTGATCCCTGGCAGCAATTCACCTTCCTCATCACGAAGCGGAACGACCACAGCATGAACTCCATGATTATTACCACGGACAATGAGCTGTGTGAAAACGGTCGCTAACCGGGCTGAACCTGCTCCGCCAATAAAAATTTTGCAATCTCTGAGTTGGGGAGTATGGACTACCAAAACATGGTTTTCCGGAACATATGTTGCGGTCGTTTTTATCCCACGCACATTGGAACCATGATCCTCTTCGGTCATCGCAAAACACCCAGGCAGTCTCCCACTCCCCAGCGCTGTTAACCATTTATCATGGTGCTTTTTACTCCCCAAATTAGCAATACTCCCTCCGAACAAACCGTACTGTACACCAAATTTCACAGCTACGCTTCCTCCGGCATATATCAGATTCTCAAAGATATGTCCGTAAGCTTCCAGATCACCTGTGCCACCATAATCACCAGGATAGGACAAGGGGCCAAGACCCAGTCTACCCAGAAGCATGACCTGTTCATCGGTGACTTTCCTGAGCATACGCATGTCAGGATTCCAGGACCAGTCGAAAATTTCCCTTTCCTGCAAAATCCCCTGTATCCGGCTGATCAGTCCACTATAATTTCCATTCAAGACATTTCGCAGACGGATCGGATCAAAAGTAGGTTGATCCAGGGGCTCGACCGGAGTATCCTGAAAAAGAAAGCGGTATTGCCCCGGTTGTAGCCCCAGGTGGTATTCGATGTGCTCCAGTCCCGGACGATTACCCTCAAATCCGGCCGCTGCGGTTTGCCCCAGGCGGATGGCATAGTCCGACAACGGGAAATCCTGTTCAAAATCGATCGTCAGACCTGATTCCTGAAACAGGTCCTTCCAGTCTTCAAAATCCTCATCCTCCGGATGTTGCGACGGGTCCAGAAAGGCCAGTAAACTCTTCCGGGAATGGTCGTCCATCGATTGATCTGCGCGGATGATGCTACGTACAACATCCAATTCTGACTCGGTCAACAGACCATCCGCCCATATTACGTACAAAAAAGGCAGATAGGAAATTTCTACAGCGCTATAGGGTGATGCTGGCATATTTGATCGTTTTTAATCCAACCAATTTAATCAATTATACCAGCTGCACCAAGAATTTGTTATGATCCCCTCGTCTGGGTCATTGGAGAAATCCCAAAAATCAGGAATCCTCGGTCTTACTTTTTCAACGGGGGCTTGCTTGGTCTGACTTCCACCTTACTCGGCAGGGTCCGGGGATGCATCTTCAGTAAATCAACTACGAGCTGCCCTACATCTTCGGGCTGGATTTTCCAGGCATCAGAATCATCTGGAATGTTGCCGTTGAAATAGGTAGCTACTGAACCCGGCATGATGGTCGAAACCTTGATATCCTGATGTCTCAGGTCCAGCATGAGCGCCTGAGTGAATCCAACCAGCCCAAATTTACTGGCGTTGTAGGCGGTGCCGTTCGCAAAAAAGTTCGCACCGGCCAGGCTCGCAATGGTTATAATATAGCCCTTCGACGATTTGATGGAATCCAACGAAGCCTTGACACTGTGGAACACCCCTGTCAGGTTGGTATCGATGGTCTGATTCCACTGGTCAATGGTCATTTCCTCTATACTCGCATAATGTCCTATACCGGCGTTGGCGATCAATACATCGAGTTGACCCCACTCATCCACGATCCGTCTAACCGCCTGATTCTCATTCTCTATATTGCGGACATCGGAGGGTATGGTAAGAAAGGTTCCTTGCTCTGATTTCAATATTTCGGCTGCAGCCTCCAGTTTTTCTGAATTCCTGCCTGAAATAGCCACTTTCATGCCCTGCTTCAGCAAGGATTGCGCAATACCCAGGCCGATTCCCTGACTACCACCTGTGATATAGGCCACTTTACCTTGTAATGCATTCATAATTTGTTAGATTTTGCTTGTTTGGAATGAAATTATAATACTGGATTTGGTAAAATTGTTTTGAAAAATCCCCTTTGTCGTGGAAGCTTATTCTGTTGCGTTAAGGCTTGATACGAGTGGAAGTTCAAAAATAAAAATCGTGCCCTGTGGTTGATTTTTGATAAAATAAATGGATCCGTCGAAGGTTTCGATGATGTTTTTACTGATAGCCAGGCCCAGGCCCGTACCGGAAGATTTGGTCGTAAAATTGGGGAAGAATACCTTTTCATGCAGATCATCCTCGATCCCTTTGCCGTTGTCTTCGACCCGGACAATGGCCATGCCGTCCTGTTCCTTCAGACGAATGACTATATGTCCTTCCCGGTCCGGTGGGATGGCCTGAACCGCATTTTTCATCAGGTTATTCATGACACGGATCAGGTGTGTGCGGTCGGCCTGGACGATCAGTTCATCGATGGGTACATACAGATTGAACTTGATGTTGGACCGGGTGCGAAAAAGATCATAGACCGAGGTCACCAGATCATTGAGCATTATTTCTTCGTATTCCGGCCTTGGCAGATTGGCGAACGATGAAAATTCACTGGCGATCCGGCTAAGATTATCGATCTGCTCGATCAGGACTTTGGACACATGCTGCACGATTTCCCGGGCTTCCTCTTCCTCCGCTTCCCGAATTCTAAATTCCATGTGTTGAATACTCAATTTCATCGGGGTGAGGGGATTTTTGATCTCATGCGCGACTTGTTTCGCCATTTCCCGCCAGGCTACTTCCCGTTCGCTATGAGCCAGTAATTCCGCACTTTGTTCCAATTTGTCCACCATATCATTATAAGACTGGATCAGGGTTCCAAGCTCATCCGGTTGCTTCCACGGTATGGGTTCATTACGTTTGCCCAGTGAAAATTCCTTCAGCTTGTTCCCCAGTTCTGTCAGTGGACTGATGATGGTATTGGAAATGGAAAAGGAAAGCGCTGATGATATAAGCAATAAAAACACAAAGGCATTTAGCAACAGATTGATAAAGCGGTAAAAACCATCGGGTACTGCTGTCAGTTCGGGATACACCAGAAAAACCGTCTCATTTGCATCCAAAGCAAAAGGAAGTACCAGTGCACCGGGCCAGATTTCATCAAATTGATCCAGAGTAGGTGACAAATTGATCTTTCGGACTACCGGATAGGGCAGATAGTTGTGGTCCGGATAGGACTGGTTGCGTATAGCCCTTCCGTCCTGATCAAAGAGTATAAAACGGCCCGGAATCCCATCGAAAACGCTCCGTATTTTTTCCCCCTGAAACCCTGCCCGTTTGACCTTTTGATAAAATTCCTTCACGGTACTTTCCAACGTTTCCTTATAGGATCGTTTATAGAAATTGGCGCTCACGATTCCCACCATCGTAAAGGCAGCGATCAAAATGGCCAGTACAGAAAACTGAATCTTATTCCGGATCGATAAATTTTCAATAAAATATTGGTGTAGTTCCGCGGGCAAGAATGGGATAATGCGATGAAAAAGTAACATGAGGCTGAAAATAAGGAGGGATAGGATGAAATTAAACGAAAAAAAGGACATGGGCTGAAGCAACCCATCAAAATCCTGACGTCCAAGACCTGCCTGGTTCCCGCGTTCTACCAGTGTATATATTGTATTTCCCCGGACAAACTGGCTATCCTGAACCGGCGCCTCAGTCAGGGAATCGAGTTGGGGAGGGAAAAACAGACTTTCGTTGTTAGTGATCACTCCATTCCGATAAAGTGTCCAGTCGCCTGTATTGAACAATATCGGCGCGTGAAAGGAGTATCGGCCGCCCCGGTAAGTCAGCTCGGTATCGATTTCTTTAATTTCCAAACCCAGGGTTTGGGGTCCGTTGCCCATGGGTATAAGATACCTCCCCGGCCAGTCCTCCTGGTAATGAAACCGCAAATCCTGATAGGTTTCATAGTCGAGTTGAGCAGGAATCCGGGTCACATCCAACTGGTATCTCTGTTGCAGTTCAGGATGACTGAATAGGATATCATTTATACTCCTCTCCAGATCGGACCGGGTTATCTCGTGGAGCTTCTGACCGTCAATTTGTTCCTGCAGAATGGTCATCAGGTACTCATCTGGAATGGTGATCCGGTCCACCAAAGCCTCTACGGATCTTTCACTGTGTTTGATGGTATAAAAATGCGTGAACAATACCGTCGAGAACAAGCTCAGGATGAGGAGCCATACCGGCACCCAGGTAAAATCACGCATTGAGGAATCCAGGAATAAGTCGATCAAGAGCATAATAATGAACACCGAAATCACCCAAAGACCCAGGTTCATTTCCACCCCCTGCCATTTGAGCGTAATAAGACCCACCACCATCGCAGGTACAAATATCCCAATGCGTTTCAACCACGGGATTTCGAAGGACTGGACGATCAGAAACAATCGAATTGAAACGATGAACAAGGACAGTAATAACAGAAATGTCGCCAGTAACAACAAGATACTTCCCGCAGAAAAATTTTCGACAATATTGATGTCCAGATGAATATACTGATTCTCCACTATGGCGCGAACGAACAGACTAAAGAAAACCGTGCTGAGACAAAGTACCAGATAGGAAAGAAAGGTAAAAATCCGCCGATAGCGATGAGTGATTTCATTGGATAGAACGGGCATATGAACATAGAAAAACAAGCCGTATAAAAATCCTGTAATGATATTCAATATCCAATCGGCCATACTTCCGGTGCTGGCCGAACCATAAAAATGGGGCTGAAAGAATTCGCCCGCCAGGACACTGGACGCCGGGTAAAACCATGCCACCAGGCGGAGAAGAAAAAGTACAAATAACAATCCGATAAGGATTATTTCGCTTCGGTAAATCCGGGTGAGCTGGTGCGCTATGAGAAAAAGGTAGGCCAGAAGAAAGATGTAACCGAACAAATAAATAGTAATCAGAAACTGAAACTGAACGGTGTCAGCCTGTTGGGCTAAGAAGGATGGTAAACCGGAAATAGTGATTTCCTGTGCTTCATCTACTTCTGATTCCGGCATCGGAACAGTCCGGAGGTCATCCACAGGGACAACAAGCAAATAACTCAATGGCTGCAATCCGGCACTTTCACTGGCTGAAACAGACCGGACCGGAAGGGTTAGCTTCAGATAAGTGTGATCCGCACGCTCCAGAATACTGGCAGTCGCCTTTTGTGGTTCCGATTCCACATACAACTGGTACACACCATTCTTCCACCACACCAAATCATTCTGATGCCACACGTACAGGGAACTTTCCGGTGTGAGCGGGAGTTTATTGTTGAAATATTCCTGTAGAGAATGACTAAAATCCATATCTTCGTCCGAGAGCATCCGGATGAGTTCAGTATCCTTAGCGGTGGATTCCAAAGTCAAGAACAATGACCGGACTTTGCTGTTGATATGGCTTTCCCGGTCTTGAATGGTTTCTTCATCACTCTGAAAAAAAGAGCCGATGAGTGCCAGGGCAAAAAACAAGGCACCTATGATAGCCAGAATGGGATATAAACGTCTTGACTTCAAGGTGATAATTTGATGTAAATATATAATAAATAATTTTAATATAGTTATTGGCTGTTCCGAATCGACCAGGTAAAAGACCTGGAAGTTAATAAGGCAGTATAGATTATATTAAAAAGAGTCAGTTGCAGTCCGTTCTATCGCTGCAGGTATATCTTGCAGAGGAAAATCCGGACAACGTAGAGCGACGCACCACCTAACGGGTGGGACTTCCTACGGAAGGACAGAACAGTGCCACAGAAAACAAACCGTCACGATACCTGCACCAATGCGGGTTTCGTCGATAAGGGTGAAAACGTGCGGTAAGAGCGCACGCCATTCTGTAGTAATACAGGATGTGGGTAAACCTTGCGTGTTGAAATGCCAAATATATTCCGGTAGGTCATGTACGACCTTCCTGGTTGCTCGCCGGGATCTCACGGGCCGGAAGGGGTAGGCAGCTAGATCCCGTCAGCGATGGCGGGACCAGATAAATGATAGAATGCCCGTCAGGGTAACAAAATCCGGTTTACAGGACTGCAACTTTTCTTTCTACCAACTTGCACATCACGGATATGCATAGCAGCCTGTCCCCAATCATCCCTTTATTTTATCCAACAACAGTACACCCGGCATCGGGTCAATTCAATTGCTGTACTGTCTCGTCTCGGAAAACCCCAATTGGTCTTATTCATCTTAGGGTTTGCTTTTGCATCCATCAGTAGTCATCGGGTTAGCCCGGATTATGTGGGGTATTTGCTTTATGTAGATGCGCGGTCAATACAGCTTTCTCAGACCGGATATGGTGAATAGCTCTTCTAAGCCATCCGCATTACAGCCAATTGTTGTACCATGGCCAGTTGTTCGTCGATGGTTAGATTGGTGTTGTCGATCAGGACGGCATCGGTGGCCTGAACGAGCGGGCTATCGGTGCGGGTCGAATCGATGTGATCTCTTTGCAGAAGATTGGTCCTGACCTCTTCAAACGAAAGATCCAGCCCCGAAGACTTTGCGTCATGCATCCGACGGTAAACGCGTGTTTCCAAATTGGCGGTCAGAAATATTTTGAGAATGGAATCCGGAAAAACTACCGTTCCGATATCGCGGCCATCCATCACCACATTGTGATGCCGGCCATAGGATTGCTGCAGTACCACCAAATGCTTCCTGACATCGGGCATCGCAGCCACCTCACTCACGTGGTTATTCACTTCGCGACTGCGAAGCAGGTCAGTTATGTCCCGTCCATTCACCAGCAACTTGTCCTGCTGTTGGGGCATATATTCAAATTCAATATTAACTGACTCCAGAACAGAAACCGGAGGTTCAATATCAAAGGAAATACCATTTTGCAGAAAAAACCAGGTCATTCCACGATACATGGCTCCCGAATCGATGTACAAGAACCCCAGCTTGTCGGCCAGGCCACGCGCTAAGGTACTTTTACCGCAGGCAGCATATCCATCGACACATATCTGGTATGTGGGCATTGGTTGTAGATTGTAAAAATAAGGTCTTTACGATGGAAGATACCGTAATCAGTATTCATCCTCGTTGAACAGAAAATCATCTTTGCGGGGATAGTCCGGCCAAACGTCTTCGATAGACTCATAAATTTCACCCTCATCCTCCATATCCTGGAGGTTCTCAATCACCTCCAGAGGAGATCCGGATCGTACGGCGTAGTCGATCAACTCATCCCGCGTGGCTGGCCAGGGAGCGTCTTCCAGGTGATAAGCTAATTCTAATGTCCAATACATATATAAACCTTATTTTTTGCTTTACTAACAATCATATCATTAGTATATCAAAAATAAATCCAAATAGTTCCATCATTCCTGAAAAATCATAAAATTAGCATCGCATCCCCATAACTGAAGAACCTGTATTTCTCTTTAACCGCTTCCTCATATGCTTCACGGATCAGGTCGTAGCCTCCAAATGCAGACACCATGATCAACAGGCTCGTCTTCGGCAAATGAAAATTTGTGATCATGGAATTGGCAATGTGAAAATCATAAGGTGGATAAATAAACAAATTGGTCCATCCTTCCGCTTCCTTCAGGAAATAGTCAGCAGAAACGGCAGACTCTATGGTTCGCATCGAAGTAGTTCCTACTGCACAAACTTTCTTTTTTAACTTTTTGGTCGAGTTCACAATCTGAGCGGCCTCTTCGGAAACGGAGAAATACTCGGCATCCATCTTATGCTTGGAAAGGTCTTCCACTTCAATGTTGCGAAAAGTACCCAGCCCAACGTGCAACGTCACTTCAGCGGTTTTGATCCCTTTGATACTGAGTTGCTTCATCAGCCGGTCGCTGAAATGGAGTCCGGCAGTAGGGGCCGCAACTGCGCCGATCTTTTTGGCATATACAGTCTGATATCTTTCATCATCCAGTGCTTCCGCTTTCCGGTTCATATATTTGGGCAGCGGTGTGTTCCCCAGTTTGAAGAGGATCTCCTTGAACTTCTCGTTGGAATCATCAAAATAAAAACGGATGGTCCGGCCGCGACTTGTCGTGTTATCGATGACCTCGGCTACCAATTTTTCTTCCCCGTCAGGGTTGCTGAAATACAGCTTATTCCCGACCCGGATCTTTCGGGCCGGATCTACGAGTACATCCCACAATTTGGCATCTTCATTGAGTTCACGTAGAAGAAATACTTCGATATTGGCACCCGTTTTTTCTTTACATCCAAACAACCGGGCGGGAAATACTTTGGTATTATTGATGATAAAACAATCATCCTCCCCAAAATACTTGATCACATCCTTGAACTGTTTGTGTTCGATCTTTCCCGTGTTTCGATGGACGACCATCAGTCGGGACTCATCCCGTTCGTCTGATGGATACTTGGCGATAAGTTTTTTCGGTAAATCGTAATTGAACTGAGACAGTTTCGCTTTCATAAATACCTTTAATTTCCTGATACTGAAATAGCAAAAGTGTCATTTCCAGCCTGGAAAAGACACTTTATTATATTGGCCTCCATGCCAAATCAACACCGACAAATCCCTACTTTACTTTTTCGACGATAGCCCTGAACACAGCCGGTTCGTTCATCGCCAGATCCGCCAACACTTTTCTGTTGAGGTTGATATTCTGCTCCTTCAGGCCGTGGATCAACTTGTTGTAGTTGATTCCCTCTGCCCTGGCACCGGCATTGATCCGGGCGATCCACAGCTTTCTGAAGTTCCGTTTTTTATTGCGCCGATCACGGTAGGCATAGACCAAACCCTTTTCTACGGCATTCTTGGCTACGGTAAATACTTTGGATCGCGCGCCAAAATACCCTTTGGCCTGCTTGAGAATTTTCTTTCTTCGCTTTCTGGAAGCTACTGCATTTTTTGAACGTGGCATAATGTAGTTTTTGGCCCGGACAAGGAGAGTAATGAGAACTGCTTAACCACTTATCCCGGCGAGTCTATAAAATGTGATGCAATAAATACCGATCAGATATTGAGCAGATTGCGTACCCGCTTCTCATCCCCCGCAGAAACCAGGGCTGATCCTCGCAAATTTCTTTTCGCTTTGGTGGTTTTCTTCCGCATAAGGTGGGAAGTACGGGCCTGAAAACGCTTGATTTTCCCGGACCCTGTTACACGAAAACGCTTCTTGGCGCTGGAATGAGTTTTTACCTTAGGCATGGTGTTAAAATTTCATGTTGTTTAAAACGGTGGGCGAAATTAAGCAAATTACCTGAAATATAAAAATTTACAGCCTAATTTTTCTTTTTGGGGGAGACGATGACGGTCATACGCTTCCCTTCCAGCTTGGGCAGACTTTCTGCCGAACCATAATCTTCCAGTTCTTTAAGGAAACGGAGTAACAGCAGTTCGCCTCGTTCCTTGAACACAATGGTCCGTCCACGAAAATGCACGTATGCCTTTACTTTGGCTCCGTCTTCGAGGAATCCTTTGGCGTGCTTTAGCTTGAATTCGAAATCGTGATCATCGGTATTGGGTCCGAAACGGATTTCCTTGATAACCGTTTTGGATGCCTTGTTCTTGATCTCTTTCTCCTTTTTCTTTTTGTTGTAGAGAAATTTATTATAATCGATGATCCGGACCACCGGTGGCTTGGCATTTGGTGCAATTTCCACGAGATCCAGACCCATTTCTCTAGCCCAGTCTCTGACGATATTGGTGCGAAATATTCCGCTTTCTATGTCCTGACCGATCACTTCACTCAGATCGTCCAGGTTATCCCCTACCAACCGTACTTCAGGTATCTTGATGTGTTCGTTGATTCGGTGTTCTGTAGAGGTCTTTTGATTGTAGTTACTACTTCTTGAATATCTTCTGGCCAAGTGTTTAATGTTAGATAAAAAAAATTCAGTTACAAATGTAAGTAATTCCCGCGAATTATCGATATAAAAAGCGCGTCCTTTCTAAGAAAACACGCGCTTTGTATGTCAATTCGCCGGATAATCAGGACCGAACATCACTTTTCAGGTGCACACTCAGTTCCTCATTTCCTTCTATGGCGGTATCGTAATCCATGACAAATACCGCTCCTTCCTCTGGTGTCTCATTGAGTATAAACTCCGCCAGGGGATCTTCGATATATTTCTGTATAGCTCGTTGCAGCGGTCGCGCACCGAACTGCGGATCATAGCCTTTATTTGCTACAAATTCCTTCGCATCCTGCGTCAGTTCGATCGTAAATTTCAATTCTGCCAACCTTTTGTACAGGTCGTTGAGCGTAATATCGATAATCTTGAAAATATGTTCTTTCTCCAGTGTATTGAATATCACGATGTCATCGATCCGGTTCAAAAACTCAGGTGAAAAGGTCCGTTTCAGGGCATTCTGGATCACGCTCTTGTTGTGATTCTGAGAATCTTCCTGTCTGGACCGGGTCGCAAAACCGACACCCATTCCAAAATCCTTCAGCTCCCGAACTCCAATATTGGATGTCATTATAATCAGCGTATTTTTGAAATCAACTTTTCGTCCGAGGCCATCGGTCAATTGGCCGTCATCCAGCACCTGGAGCAGAATGTTGTACACATCCGGATGTGCCTTTTCGATCTCGTCGAGTAGAATCACGGAATAAGGTTTTCGCCTGACTTTCTCGGTCAACTGCCCCCCTTCTTCATATCCTACGTAGCCCGGAGGCGCTCCGATCAACCTGCTGATACTGAATTTCTCCATGTATTCGCTCATATCAATCCGGATGAGGGAATCATCGCTGTCAAACAGATATCGTGCCAGGGCTTTTGCCAGTTCAGTTTTTCCTACCCCTGTCGGACCGAGGAAAATAAAGGTTCCGATGGGCTTGGATGGGTCTTTCAACCCCACCCTGTTCCGTTGAATGGCTTTGGTCACCTTGGAAATGGCTTCATCCTGGCCTATGATCATCTTCTGAATGTCCTTATTCATCCCGACCAGTTTTTTACTTTCGCTCTGAGCTACTTTCTGCAATGGGATGCTGGTCATCATCGACACTACTTCCGCGATAGCAGCCTCGTCCACCGGATATTTTTTGGTTTTGGATTCCTCTTCCCAGTTGACCCGGGCATCCTCCAGTTGTTTGATCATCTTGGATTCCTGGTCACGCAGTTCAGCGGCATTCTCGTACTGTTGATTTTTGACCGCCTGATTTTTCATTTCCTTGATATCTTCGATTTGCTGCTCCATCTCTTCGATATGCTTGGGAACAAAAATATTTTTGAGGTGGACCCGAGCACCCACTTCATCCATCACATCGATGGCTTTATCCGGTAAAAATCGGTCGGTGATGTATCGTTCGCTCAGATGAACACAGGCTTTAATGGCCTCCTCATCATACTCCACGTTGTGGAAATCTTCGTACTTGGGCGCTATATTCTTCAGAATATTCACGGTCTCCTCGGCTGTCGGCGGATTAACCAGAACTTTCTGAAATCGTCGATCCAGTGCCCCATCCTTTTCGATATACTGCCGGTATTCGTCCAGAGTGGAAGCGCCGATACATTGAAGCTCTCCCCGCGCCAGTGCAGGTTTAAAGATATTGGATGCATCGAGCGATCCGGTAGCTCCCCCCGCACCTACAATGGTATGAATTTCATCGATAAAAAGTATTACGTCCGAGTTTTTCTCCAGCTCGTTCATAATGGCCTTCATTCGTTCTTCAAACTGACCACGGTATTTGGTCCCGGCCACCAGAGCTGCCAGGTCAAGCATCACGATCCGTTTGTCAAACAGGGTCCTGGACACCTTTTTGGACTGAATGCGCAGGGCCAGTCCTTCGACGATGGCTGTTTTACCTACGCCCGGTTCTCCTATCAGTATAGGATTGTTCTTTTTCCGGCGGCTAAGGATCTGGGAAACGCGTTCGATTTCCTTTTCCCGTCCTATTATCGGATCCAGCTTATCCTCTTCGGCCAGCCGGGTAATATCCCGGCCGAAATTATCCAGAACCGGAGTGGTTGATTTTTTAGCCCCTCTTTTCTGAAAACCTCTGGCTGCTCCGGAATCATCTTCGTAAGAGGTCGAGTCATCCGATGCAGATTGTGAATACACGTCAATGTCCACCTGATCTTCATTGATCAGGTAATACAGTTCGTTCTTGTAGGTCTCGTAGTCTACGTCAAACTGCTTCAGTATTTTGGAGGCTTTGTTGTCCTGGTGTTTGAGGATGGACAGCACGATCAGTTCGGGAGAAATTTCCTGGTTTTTGAAGACCTTGGCTTCCAAAACCGAAAATTTCAGGATTTTTTCCGCGTGTTTATCAAACGGAATATCCCGATCCGGCGTGGTGACCGGTCGGACCTGATTGCTACTGTACTTTTCCAGATAATCTGACAATTCATCCAGATCCACATCGAGGGACTCAAAGACTTTGGCTGCCAGACTTTCCTCTTCCTGTATTATGCCAAGTAATATATGTTCCGGCCCGGCAAAGCCCTGCCCCATACGTTTGGCCTCGAGCTTGCTATGGCTGAGTATCTTCTTGACTTCTGGTGAGAACTTTTTCATATAATATGAGATATAACTTTATTCTAAGAAACAATAAAAATCGTGAATGCTTCAGAAACCCCGGTAAATTAACATTATTTTTGGGAAAACCATGGATTTCGAAATCCATAACCCGGCTTTAACATCAGCCTGTTAGAAAAATTATCGATATTTATGGACCGAAGTTTCAGGCATTTTACTAAACTTAGCATCAAATTTAATACCAATATGAAATACAGTGTAAATAAAGACGATATATATACGGTTCTCAAAATCGAAGAGACTCAGATCAATTCCCTGAATGCCCCACACCTTAAGTCAGAACTGGTCTTTTTCCACAATGAGGGAGTGGAACATCTCATCCTGGACCTCGAAAATATCGAATATGTCGATTCGTCAGGTTTGAGCGCCATTTTGACAGGACACAGGTTGTGGCGGGACAGTGGGCTGTTCGTTTTGTGCCGGGCTGATCATCCCGCTGTTCGGCGCTTGATCGAGATTTCGAAGCTGGACAAAATTCTGGTGATCATACCTACTCTGGATGAGGCCATAGATTATGTGATGATGGAACAGCTCGAAAAGGATTTCAAGCGGGAGGAGGAATGAGCTGGACGGTCACCGTTTTGGGAGCCAATTCCGCCGTACCATCTGTGACACGTCACCCATCGGGACAGGTGATTTCCTTAGTTGGTGAGAACATATTGATCGATTGCGGGGAGGGTTCACAGGTACGAATGATGGAATACGGTATTCGCAACATGAAAATATCGACCATACTGATTTCGCATTTACACGGAGATCATATTTTTGGACTGCCAGGGCTACTGACTTCGTACAATCTGTTTCACCGGAAACACGCCCTGCGCATTCTGGGGCCACCTGGCCTGAAAGCTTTTGTGGATTACACCATGAGCATTACCCGTCATGATTTCACCTATCCTATTGATGTAGTGGAAATCAACCACGCAGGCCAGGAAACCATTCTCGATGAACCTGGTTTTCACATCGATGCTTTTCCACTGGTCCACCGAATCGAGACCTATGGATATCTCATTAGGGAAAAAATTTTACGGACTTATCTTTCCCGGGAAAAAGTGAAAAGCCTGAATTTAACTTCCCGCCAGGTCCGGGACGTCCTCAGAGGCGAAACCATACGGCAGGACGGCACGGATATCAATTTATCCGACATCGAACGGACACCGATTCCCCGATCCTACGCCTACGTCTCTGACACGGCCTATTTTCCGGAATGTGCCGACTACATCGGCCAGGTAAGGCTCCTTTACCATGAATCCACATTTCTGGATTCCGAACAGGAAAAAGCCCGTGAACGCTTCCATTCGACCGCGCGGGAAGCAGCCCGAACTGCCGCGGATGCAGGAGTCGATCACCTCCTGCTGGGGCACTACAGCAGCCGATATTCCGACCTTAATACTTTTAAGTCCGAAGCAGAAACGGTCTTCCGGCCAGCTTCACTCGCCATGAGTGGAAAGGCATTTACGATCCCTTCTGAGGGGCCAATTACTGAGGAAAGCGTGATATCCCCCGAAAAAATATAACTGAGGTTTGGTTTTTATTTGGATGGTTGTATCTTTGCATTCGTTTTATGAAAACGGTAGTTGATCCCGTAGCTCAGATGGTAGAGCACTTGACTTTTAATCAAGGGGTCCTGGGTTCGATCCCCAGCGGGATCACAAAATTATTATTCATTATTTAAAGAGGTAAATTTTATATGCTCATAATTGATGTTAAAGAAAACGACTCTATTGACAAAGCTTTGAAAAGATATAAACGCAAATACCAGCGTGTAGGTATCCTCAAGGAGCTTCGTAACCGCAAGGAATTCACGAAACCTTCGGTCGAAAGACGGGAAGAAATCCTGGATGCGGTTTATAGAGAAGAATATCTGCGGAAAAACTCCTGAATATTTTCCGTAATCAACTGATCTGCTATTCATGTACCAGCCATCCCTATTCGGGCCGGGCTGTTCATTATGAAATGGCAGGAACCGAGGAAAAAAGGCCTGGAACTGTTGGTTCCGGGCCTTTTTTTTAATTTGACGGCATAGTATCATCCGGTCTAAGTTTTTGGAAACACTAAAATCCATACACTGCTGCCAGCAAAATCTGGCTCGCGTTCCCCGTCGGGAGACCATCTCCATCCTGAAAAATATCCGAATCGGAAAGGTCGATTCGCCATTCTGGAATCAGCACCAGAGGGCCTATATGGATATTAGCGCTCGCGGTCAGGGAGAACATCTTCGGACCATCGGTCACAGAAGGATCGGCTTCAGAACCCGTATTGAAATATTTGAACCATTCGCCGCGCAGACCCAGGTCCAGGTGATCATTGAGTTTCCACACCTGATACAATGCCACACCACTGTAATCAGTCACGGTTTCCCCATTCCGATGATGTGCCACATTGACACCTGTTGTCCAGGAAGGCGCAAATTCCATGCTTCCCACAAAATCAAGAGTAGTACCCGCCAGGTCACTTTGTAAGAAATTGAAGTACAGATCATATCCTTCTGCCGGATGAATTCCGAGTTGCAAACCTACGTCGGTCATCCCATTCCCATCCTGATACTCGTTCCAATCGTTAAACAGACCAGCCATCAACTCGATTTTATCACTTATGGCAAAAGCTGCCTTGACCCCAGCATTCTGAAAGGGACCACCCGAAAACAAATAAGAGGTGGAGTAATGAAAATTAGAGGTCGGTGAGATCACTTCGTATCCGATAAAGGTCCCCATAAATCCGGCAGTCAGAGTCAGCCTGTCTACCGGCGAATAGGATACCACCAAATTTTGGATATGGAACGAATTTCCATCATTGCCATTGAGCAGTGACTGGGCCTGACCCCGGGGACCAAAAGCCACGTCGGCCACAAACCCCACTTTCGCCCAGTCCTGTGATAAAATCAAATTGGCCATGCCGATCGACACAGAATTCTGATTGCCTGCAAAAGCGGTTCCGATATTACCCTGTCCGGATTCTGATTCCAGGCCGGAAAAATCGTATTTGTAATATACATCCACCGAACCGGACAAGTTTAACACACTCAGACTATCCTGCCCGAATGCCATAACAACGCCCAAAAATCCATAAATAATAGTCAGCAAAATCTTAGTCATTTTTCAAAGATTTAAATAGGTTAAAAATTAGAGCCGGGTTAATTTGGTTCCAGCTACTTCTTAATGAAACATTTTATAAAATCTCAAATATAAATGCCCAATACTCCGCCGGAAACTGCTATTTTTGTGGTATTGTGAATAACATTCACCCCCCTACACCTATATGTCGACTGATTATCAATGGTTTAACGAAGAATAAATTGTCATGCCTATTTCCAATTCTGAGCAGCTATTTCGGTTGGTAAAAAGCCTGAGTAAATCAGAAAAAAGGAGTTTTAAGCTTTACGCCCAACGTTCGCACAACAAGGAGACCAGCAAATTCATATTGTTATTTGACATTCTGGACAGCATGGATGCCTACGACGAGGAAGCCATCATCAAAAAATCGGCGAACATCAAGAAAAGCCAGCTGTCCAATCTCAAACGTCACCTCTACACCCAAATCATGAAGGCGCTGCGCAATATCCACATCGACAAGGAATTGGATATTCAGATCCGGGAACAACTTGATTTTGCGCGGATACTATATGGCAAGGGTTTGTATATGCAGAGTCTGAAAATCCTGGATCGCGTCAAAAATGTGGCTCGTGATGCGCACCAGAACGTGCTGTATTTTGAAATCCTGGAATTTGAAAAGCGGATCGAAGAAAAGCACATCACCAGGAGTAGAAGCATAGCGGGCAAAATGGAGGATCTGATCGACACCTCAGATTATGCGAACCGTATGATCAACCTGGAATCGAGCCTGACCAATCTCAAACTCAAAATCCATGGTTTGTATATAAAAGGAGGGCACGCCAAAAATAAAAAGGAAGGGGATCGGGTGCTGCGATATTTTCACGAGAATATGCCGGCGGTGGATTATGAAGATCTCAGTTTTTTTGAAAAGGTCTATTGGCACCAAAGTTATGTGTGGCTGTACTACATTCTACTCGATTTTGACAAATGCCTGTACCATGCCAAAAAATGGTCCGGTTTCTTTTCCGAAAACGAGATGATGGCAGCGGTCAATCCTGACCTGTATATGCGAGGCCTCCATTATGTTATGACGGCCTGTTTTCATCTTAATCATGAAGCGGAATACTGGGAGTATCTTCAGAAGCTGGACCGGTTCTATGAAAAGGAGCACCAGCATTTCAATCAGACATCCGAGATCATCTACTTTTTATACAGCAATTTTGCCAAGCTCGATTTCGCCAACATCAATGGCCGGTACGACAAAAATGTAGCACTGATTCCGCGGATTGAAAAGAAGCTCACGCTGTATGAAGCGCATCTCGACAATCACCGGGTCCTGCAGTTTTACTACAAATTTGCATGGACCTATTTTGCTCGAGGAGAGTATGGTCAGGCAATCAGCTACCTCCACGAGATCCTCAACCTCAATGTCCGCCATCTCCGTGAAGACATTCAATGCTATAGCTGGCTGCTATTCATACTGGCCCATTTTGAAGAAAAGAACTTTGCCCTCCTGACCCATCTGATCAAATCCGCGACGAAATTTTTTGAGAAGATGAAGGAGAAAAACAAGATCCAACAGATCCTCATCCAGTTCGTCCGTACACAGCTCCGGTCCAACCAGACCCTGTCCAAAGACACTTACCGCGCACTGATCAACAACCTCAACCAATACGCCAAGGACTCCTATGAAGGCAAAGCCCTCCTCTATCTTGATGCCCTGATCTGGGCGGAAAGCAAACTGAAAAACAAAACGATCGAAGAGCTGAAGAGAAAGGTGTAAGGAACCAGTATTTGCTATGCTCGCAGCGATTGCAAACCCGAATTATTTATCACATACCGTCTGAAAAAGATGCATTAAATTGATCAATATCACCGTTGCTCTATCCTCAGCATCCCGCATATTACCCGACGGATTTCGTATCCCAGGCTTTCGGAGCTACAGAGTTGTTGCTCAGTACTCTCAGGTACTATTTTAGCTTATACGTAAA